>NZ_APJX01000001.1:0-327582 GCF_000350545.1 Desulfotignum phosphitoxidans DSM 13687 | reverse complement strand
TGCTCCGCCATGTCAAAGAGCAAAGGCTGGACTGTGTCGTTATCATGATCACGGGCCAGCCGGACGTGGAAACCGCATCCCAGGCCGTCCGGCTGGGGGCGTTTGATTATCTGGTCAAGCCCATTGACAAAGAGATGATCTTAAAGACCACCAAAATGGCATTTGACTTCAAAACCCTGACGGATGAAAAAATTAAAATCAGGAGAGAAAATATCCATATCCGGACAAACCTCGAGGCCGTGTTCAGAAGCGTGAATGAAGGGATCATCTCCCTGGACAGGGAAGCAAAGATTGTGAACGCCAACAGTCGAATGATCGATTTGTCCGGTATTCCGGCGCATGATCTCATCAATAAACACCTGAGCGAGATCAGGCACCGATCCCTCTTGTTTGAGACCAAACCGTTCAAAGCCATCCTTGAAGGGCAGGAATCCCCTTCTTTTCAAACCTGTTGCCGCATTGCCGATGATGTGAAAGGGGACAAGACGCTGGTGCTCAATTCAGCCTCTCTGGTGGATAAGGACGGACCCAGTATCGGTACCGTCGTCACCATCCGCGACGAAACCCGGTTGACGGCATTGGAAACGCAGCTGAAAGAACGGTATCGGTTCCATAAACTTATCGGTAAGAGTCAAAAGATGCAGCATATCTATCAGCTGATCGAAAGCCTCTCAAATGTGGACACCACCGTGCTGATCACGGGAGAGAGCGGGACCGGCAAAGAACTGGTGGCCGGCGCGATCCATCATAATGGCACCAAGGCCATCCATCCCTTTGTCTGCCTGAACTGCTCGGCCCTGTCTGAAAATCTTTTGGAAAGTGAACTGTTCGGACATGTCAAAGGTGCGTTTACCAGTGCCGTGGGAAATCGGGCCGGCCGGTTTCAAAAGGCCCAGAACGGCTCCATTTTTCTGGATGAAATCGGGGATGTCTCCCCGGCCATTCAACTGAAACTTCTGCGGGTCCTCCAGGAAAAGAAATTTGAACGGGTAGGCGATGCCACTCCCTTAGACTCCAATGTCCGGGTGATTGCCGCCACCAACAAAGATTTGAAAGCCCTGATTCACAAAGGCCTGTTCCGGGAAGACCTGTATTACCGCCTGAAGGTGGTTGAACTGCGGATTCCCCCGCTCCGGGAACGATCAGAAGATATTCCGCTGTTAACCGAACATTTCATCGACCATTTCAATTCAAAATTCAATCGCCGGATCAAAGAGGTCACCCACGAGGTCCTGGATCTGTTCATGAAATATTCATGGCCCGGAAACGTTCGCGAACTGGAACATGCCATCGAGCATGCGTTTGTTTTGTGTTCGGGTTTCACCATCTCCCTGGCGCATCTTCCCCTGGACATCGTGCAAAGCCGGGAAAAAACAGAGTGTTGTATCCTGAAGGCATCTCCTATGTCCGATGACCAGATTGTCAGGGCACTGGAAGAGGCCCGCTGGAATAAAACCAGGGCCGCCAAGGCTTTGGGCATATGCCGGCAGACGCTTTACCGCAGGATGAAAAAAAATGGCCTTGTTTAAGGTTATACGGAAGCTTAAAAAATATTGAAACGCTCAGAGAAAATAGATAATCAAATGGATGGGGCTGTCAGCGCCATCCCGGCAACCATCAGAAAATGCGTGTTGCAATTAAATAACCGTTCAGGAGGTGTGTTCTAAAATGACCTATTCACCCAAATTAAGTTCCGGTTTCACGTTTGCCAGAAACCGGAGCACGTTTGTTTCGCCCCAGTCGGGCATGTGCTCGTTTTGCACCCAGGACTGCAGCGGTACCTGCGAGATCGCCCAGGCGGCCGTGCTGGGAGCCCAGACCGTGTATCCCACCACCACGGGGAACAATCAGATTGCATCGGAAAAAGATTATCCCGTTGATTATTCCCATTTCAATATCAACGGCCGGGTGTTCGGGGCCCGGGGCATGTCTGAAACCAATGATGATGCCACTATTTTCAATGTGGATCTGGAACGGACATATGGGTTTTACAACACGGTCAAGATGACCATGCCCGTGATTCTGCCGGCATTGATCAAGCTGAACTGGCAGGATTATTTTTCCGGGGCCGCCATGGCCGGTGTGACCTGTGTGATCGGGGAACATGCCAGAAACAATGAACCGGATTTGAAAATCGAGCAAGGACAGGTCACGGATTTTCCGCTGCTGGGAAACGCGTTGGACTGCTTTGCCAGATATGACAGAGGGTATGGCCAGATTGTTGTGCAATGCAATGTGGATGATGACCTGATGGGGGTGCCCCAAATCGCCATAAAAAAATATGGTGCCAAGGCCATTGAGATCAAATTCGGGCAGGGGGCCAAAGGTACCCAGCCGGCCATCCGGGTCAAGGATCTTGAGACCGCACGGGTCAAACAGGAACAGGGAAACCTGGTGTATCCGGACCCGGGGGATCCTGTGGTTCAAAAAGCCTATGAAGACGGGGTGTGCCCCAATTTTTACACCTATGGCCGGCTGCCGCTGTGGACTGAAAATTCCCTGACAGACCATATTGCCATGCTGCGGGATATGGGGGCCAAAAATATTTATTTTAAAATGGCGGGATATGACCGGGCCGATATTGAAGAAGTCATTTGCATCGCGTGTCAGGCCAAAGTGGACATGATCACCTTTGACGGGGCCGGGGGAGGGTCCGGTTACAGCCCGTCAAAAATGATGAACGAATGGTCGTTGCCCACCATCTGTCTGGAAGATGCCGTGGTGCGCATCTGTCACCGCCTGAAATCGGAAGGATACCAATTGCCGGCCATGGTGATGACGGGCGGATTTGCCAGCGAGGATCAAGTGTTCAAGGGCCTGGCGTACGGGGAGGGCCATGTGCTGGCAATCGGGCTGTGCCGGGCGTCCATGGCGGCGGCCATGACCGGGAAAACCATTGGGGAACAGATCAGAAACGGCCAGGTGCCGGAACGGTTCAAATCCTATGGGGCCACCATCGAGGAAATTTTTTGTGATCTCCCGGATCTGCGCGCCCTGTACGGCACACAGGCAAACACATTTTCCACAGGCGCCATCGGGGTATTTTCCTATCTCAACAAAATAGCTTTTGGATTAAAGCATTTTGCCGCGTTGAACCGGAAATTCAACCTGGATCTTCTGGATAAAACCGACCTGATTGCGCTCACATCCGAAACCAGGGCCCTGATGGCGGATCAGTGGTTTGTGCCCTGACCGTCAGGTGGCAGCGGATTTTATCCTTTTTGTTTTTTTTTCTCTTTTTTCTCATTCCGTTTTTCTTTTAAGGTTTTTTCCGCCTTTTTTTTAACGGTTTTTTGAGTGTCACGCGGTTTGCTCATGATGGGTTCTCCTGTTTAGATGATGTCCTGTAGTGGGTGGCAGGGATGAATATAAATGGATTGTATCTTTGTTGTATCAAGACTGCAAGCGATGATTGCACCCTCCTTGTGCCTGGGTGTCAATCATCGGGCCGTCATATGGGTTGAGAAATTCTCCAGCTTCTGGTACATCACGGGGTTATGAAACATGCCGTGCTCATCAACAACGCCCATATTGAAAACTTCAGTGTCCGGCACCTGGGGGCGTATCTGAGATCCCGGGGATTCCGGGTGTCCATTATTCATTACGAAAGCCGCAAGGAATCGGTGTTTGAGCCGATGCCGGTACGGGCCCTCGAAATGCTGGCCGATTTTTGTAAAGAGGTCGATCTGGTGGGAATCACCCTTTTGACCACCCATTTGGTGCCCCGGTGCCGGCAGATCACAAGGTACCTGAAAGACCGGATCACGGCCCCGGTAATCTGGGGCGGGCCGCCTGTGATTGCTGATCCGGTCCAGTTTCTGGACGAGGCCGACCTGGTGTGTGCCGGAGAAGGGGAGGCTGTGATGGAACAGCTGCTGAACCGGGTGCCGTTCCATCAGATCCCGGGCCTGGGATATGCGGCAGCTGACGGCCGTGCCCGGGTCAATGACCTGCCACCCATGCTGGAAGTCAATGACCTGCCCATCCCCCGGGTGGACCTGGAAAACGGGTATGTGCTGACCGAATCCGGCCTGGTGCCCATGAAAGACACGGTGCCGGACACCCTGTCCACCTACAGCGTGCTGATGGTCAGAGGATGCCCTTACCAGTGCGCCTACTGCCTGAACAGCCGGTTGAGGCAGGTGTTTGAAGGCAAAGGCCCGTATGTGCGCAAGATCGAGGTGGGCCGGGTCATGGAGGAGCTGGTGTGGGCCAAAACCCATATCCCCCACCTGAGGCGGATCATCATCGATGATGATGATTTTTTTCTTAATTCAGAAGACCGGATGGCCCGGTTTCTGGACCGGTACATGAAAGAGATCGGCCTGCCCGTGTTTTACATCCAGGCCAACACCCGGCAGATCACTGAAAAAAAGCTGGATATTCTGGTGAACAGCGGTCTGGACCTGCGGTACCTGAAGATCGGACTTCAGTCCGGCAGCCAGCGGATCAGCAAAGAGATCTTCCATCGCCCCCTGGACCGGCAAGCCTACCTGAAAAAGCTGGAAATGGTGATGAAAAGAAACATCCGGGTGATGATCGATGTGATTTCAGACAATCCCTATGACACCCTGGCCGACAAATATGCGGTACTTATGTTTTATCTGGATATTCTGAAGCGGATTCCGGACCCGTCCATCGAGCGGCCCGTGAAAATTTATGACCACAAACTGATGTATTATCCGGGCACCCCGCTGTATGAAAAGGTGTTAAAGGACGGGCATATCCGGGCTGATTATGTAAACCAGGTGCTTTTGAAACGCAGCACCCTGCGCCTGCACGAAGAAGACCGGGACCATGATGCCCTGATGGTGGCTTTATTCAATACGGCTGCCAACCGGAAACCGTTTCACCGCACAGCTCACCTGCTGCTCAGGGTGCTGGCCGTGCCGCCGGTGTTCCGGGCTGCGGTCCGGTACCGCCTGGCCAAAGTCCTGAACCGGTGGATCTGAAAAAATCACAGATCAAGATGGATAACGGATTAAAGATTGAGGAGAACCTGCCATGACAGACAGCAATTCCCACGATTACAACGCCCTGGATCACCCCGGAATTCTGGCGTATATCTTTCATCCCCGTGCGTGCATGCGCCCGGCAGGGCCTGATGACATTCTGATTCCCGTGGAAGAGAATGTTCACATCGGGGCCTGCTTTCATGTGGCCGGCAAATCAGCCCCCACTATTTTGTTTTTCCATGGCAACGGGGAGATCGTGTCTGATTACGATGATCTGGGGCCGTTGTACACCCGCATGGGCATCAATTTTTTTGTGGTGGATTACCGGGGGTATGGCTGGTCAACGGGCACTCCCACGGTATCGGACATGATGGCGGACAGCCACAGGATCATGGATTTTGTGACACAGTGGTGCCGGGAACAGGAATTCACAGGGGCTTTGTCCGTCATGGGCCGGTCTTTGGGCAGTGCCTCGGCCATCGAGCTGGCGGCCACCCGGCCCTCCGAGGTGGAAAATCTGATTGTGGAAAGCGGGTTTGCCGCTACCGAAAGCCTGCTCAGAATACTGGGGCTTGATCCGGCGGCCCGGGGCATCCGCATGGCCCGGGAACTGGACAACCGGGAAAAGATCCGGCAATGGACGGGGCCGGCATTGATTATCCACGGAGAACAGGACCAGCTGATCCCCTTTTCCCACGGCCAGGCCCTGTACGATGCCTGCCCGTCGTCTGAAAAAAGACTGATAAAAATTGCCGGGGCCGGACACAACGATATTTTTCTGCGGGGCCTGGAACCGTATCTGGCTTCTGTGAAATCCCTGGTTTTGCCGACGGTATGACCGCCCGGCCCCTGCTGAAATAATTAATCAAATTCAGGGATATGGTTGACATTTTGGCTTGCAGATGGTTATACAGTACAGGATTAATCCGGCGCAACCGGCCGGTACAAGAGGATAACATAAAAACCATAGAGGATACGGCATGATTCAATCGATTCTGATGATGGGGGGACTGGGAGTCGTCATCGGCACGGCCCTGGTGATCGCGTCCAAGGCATTTTATGTATATGAGGACCCCAAGGTCCTGGCTATTGATGATGTACTGCCCGGTGCCAACTGCGGCGGCTGTGGCATGCCCGGGTGTACGGCCAATGCCCAGGCCATTGTGGCCGGAAAAGCCAGTGTCAACTCATGTGTGGCGGCCGGGGATGATGTGGCCCAGGCCATTGCCGCCATCATGGGGGTGTCCGTGGCTGAAAAAGAACCGGAGTTTGCCGCCCCGGGATGTTATTACGGCAACAACAAGGCAGACCTTAATTATGCCTATCAGGGAATCAGAGACTGCCGGGCCGCTGCCATGCTTTTAGGGGGAATGAAAGTCTGTCATATCGGATGCCTGGGTTTGGGCACCTGTGTGACCGCCTGTATGTTCAACGCCCTTTCCATGGGACCGGACGGACTGCCCGTGGTGGATCAGGAAAAATGCACGGGGTGCGGGGCCTGTGAAAAAATCTGTCCCAAAAATATTATCCGGCTCACATCCGTGACAAGGCGCATCATTCGTGAATACACGATCCAGGACTGCACCACCCCCTGCCAGCGGGCCTGTCCTTCCGGGCTGGATATCAGAAAATATGTGGGATTGATCCAGGAAGGGGATTATGCCGGATCTCTGGCCGTGATCAAGGAAAGAATGCCGTTTCCATCAGTCATTTCCCGGATCTGTCCGGCATTGTGCGAGTTTGACTGCCGGCGGCTGCTCCAGGATGAAACCGTGGCCATCAACGATCTTAAACGGTTTGTCTGCGATTATGAAAGAAAACAGTCACAACGGATTCAGCCTTATAAAGCCCCGGCCACAGACAAGAACGTGGCCGTGATCGGCGGCGGTGTGGAAGGATTGGCTGCCGCGTATTTCACGGCCCGTCTGGGTCATGCGGCCACGGTTTTCGAGAAAACCGAAGTGCTGGGCGGCATTTTGCGCACCGCGATTGCCAGAGAGCGCCTGACCATGGATCTGCTGGACTGGGATATCCAGGGGATTCAGGATCTGGGGGTGACCTTTAAAACCGGCGTGTCCGTGGGAACGGACATTACCATTCCGCATCTTTTGGCAGGTGAGGGATTTGATGCCGTGTTCATTGCCACGGGCGGATGGGACTCCCGCATGGCCAGAAACGAAGGGGACAACCCCACGCCGCTGTTTCCCGGCGCGCATCTGCTCATCGATCTGGTGCGCAGCGGGCAAAATGAAAACATCACCGTTTCCTGCGGCAGGCATGCCGTGATCACGGGCGGGGGAAAATTTCTGGCAAACGCCGTGACAACCCTGCTGGAAAAAGGGGTTAAAACCGTGACGGTCGTGTCCAGAAAACCGGAAGATGATCCGGATGTGGATCTGACAAATCTGGATGCTGAGGCAGCCCAGGCCGTGACCGTGGTGTATAACACCGGTATCACAAAGGTGATGGGACAGGAAGAAAACCTGACCGGCGTGGAAGCCGTGGATCTTTTTTCCGGTGAAAAACGCGAAATTGCGGCAGATACATTGATCATCGGGGCCGGGCGGTTTCCGGAACTGGTGTTTGTGCCCGTGAAAGAAACGGATGAAACCGGTGAGATGATTGCCGGAGGTGCCCTGGCATGGGAAGGGCTTGAACTGCCGAAAAAACCGGATGTCCCGCCCCAGACCGGTCTGTTGTCCAAACAGGATGTGATCTCCGAATATCCGTCCGCCGTGGCTGCCATCAATGGCGGCCGAAAAGCGGCAGCTGCGGTGCATCATTTCATGTACGGCCTGGAATTTCAGGATCCTGACCTGTTGATCACCCAACACAGCCGGATCCAGAATGTCACACAGATCCAGCAGGTGGAAACCACACCAAAAACCGCCTGGGATGATCTGGCTCAGCCCATGGCGGCCGCCACGGGGTTTTCCGAGGCAAAGGCCCGCAAGGAAGCAAACCGGTGCCTGCAGTGCGGGTTGATCTGCTATGAAAAACAAAAAGCCTGACAAATGATCGCCCCGGCGGGTGTCCGATAGAAGCATCCGCCGGCGGTTCGCTGAGAACAAAATAAAGGGGGCCGGCATCTGAATGAATCAGATGCCGGCCCCCTTTTTGTTATTCAGCGATGGTGCAGGTTTTTAACGTATCAGCTGAACGCTTTTTCCAGGTCCGGTACGATCTGTTTTTTCCGGCTCATGATGCCGGGCAGCCAGGCTTTCCCGTCTTTGGGGGCCACGCCGAAGGCTTTTTCGATGACCGATTCGTCATCGGATGCCACCAGCAGTTCCGTGCCTTCCTTCATGATGTCCGTGAGCATTAAAAGAACGGAGTGGTGTCCTTTTTCCGCTTTCAGGGCCTTGATATCTTTTTCCAGGTCTGCCTTGATGCCGTCCACAATGGACAGGTCCACCAGTTCCAGCTGGCCCACGCCCACGCCCTTACCGCTCATGTTGAAGTCTTTGTAATCCCGGAACACCAGCTCCCGGATGGGGGTGCCTTCCACGGCGGATTTGACCTTGAACATCTCAATGCCCAACGCTTCCAGATCAGACTCACCGCAGATCTCGGCCAGTTCCGCGCACACGGCCTTGTCTTCATCCGTGCAAGTGGCGGATTTGAAGATCACGGTGTCGGACAGAATGGCGCACAGCATGATGCCCGCGACATCCTTGGGAATTTCCACGCCCAGGTATTTGTACATGCGGGAGATGACGGTGCAGGTGCAGCCCACGGGCCAGATCCAGCATTCCAGGGGCTGACCCGTGGTCACATCCCCGAGTTTGTGATGGTCCACAATGCCTAAAATGTTGGCTTCTTTCAGGTCATCCGGGCTTTGGGCCAGGTCGGAATGATCCACCAGGTACACATCTTTGCCGGCAAAACTGGTTACCACGGCCGGGGCGGCCACGCCGAATTTATCCAGAACGAATTTGGATTCCGGGTTGAGTTCACCCTGGGCGGCCGGGGCAATATCCTCACCCAGTTTTTTCTTGAGATCTGCCAGTGCGATGGCGGCACAGACAGAATCTGTATCCGGGTTTTTGTGGCCAAATACCAAAGTTGTCATAAAACCTCCTAACTGATTAATGTCATGTTTATACAAAAAGATGATGCGGTATGTCACCCATCATCATACGGTTTCACAGTGATGCCTGTCCGTTGTCTGATGCCGTGAAATGGCAAAAAACCGGACAGATCCATTTAAAATCAGAGTATCTTATAAAATTTATCGGCAATATACACAAGGAAAATTTTAAAAATTCAAGCCGGTTTGAACCGGTTGGTCCATGGCGGAACATCAGGATTTTATTTTTAAAAACCCGGGACATGAAGGCGGGTTTTTTCCTTGTTTCTGTTCAAGCATTTTTTTCTGTGGTATAAGGCTTATTTTAAAACCCAATCAAGACGAAGGATAATAACATGGCGATGCAGTTGACCGGGAGCCAGCGCAAATATCTGCGGGGTCTGGCCCATCATTTGAATCCCGGGGCGTTTGTGGGCGCCAAAGGGGTGACCCAGGCCCTGGTGGAAGAAATCGAAACCGCCCTGGACGGGGCTGAACTGATCAAGATCAAGTTTGTGGATCATAAGGATAAAGCCGTTAAAACCGGGCTGCTCGACGAGATTTCCCGGCAGACAGGCGCAACAATGGCCGGCATGGTGGGGCATGTGGCCGTGCTGTACCGGCCCCACAAAAATGCGGAAAAAAGACGGATTCATCTGCCCTGAACGGGTTTTGTGCGGGTCAAAATTTAAACGTAAACAATCAAGGGAATACCCAATTTTATGAAAGTCGGTATTATCGGCCTGCCCCAGACAGGCAAGAAAACGTTGTTTCAGATTTTAACGGGAAATGCGGCACTGGATCCGGCAAAAGCAAACAAACCCGTGCCCGGGGCCGCAGATATCATGGACTCCCGGTTCAACACCCTGGTGGATATGTATCAGCCCAAAAAACAGGTCCGGGCCCGGCTGGATCTGGCGCTGCTGCCCAGGCTGGAAGCCGAGACCATTGCCGGCGGCGAGATTTTCAGGGATATTGCGGACATGGATGCGATCTGTCATGTGATCCGCGCGTTTGAAGATGATGCTGTGTATCATGCCCAAGGATCGGTGAATGCGTGGCGGGATTTTGAGAATGTGAATGCGGAACTGCTCATGCATGATCAGATTTTTGCGGAAAAACGGATCCAGCGGCTGGCCGATGAGGTGAAAAAAATAAAAGATGAGGCCCGGCAGAAAGAACTGGATCTGATGCAGCGCATTCAGGCACACCTGGAGCAGGAAAATCCGTTGCGGTTGATGGCATTGTCCCCGGATGAGGACAAAATGATCCGCAGCTATCCGTTCATCACCCGGAAAAAAATGGTGATTGCCGTGAACGTGGCGGAAGAGGATCTGGGAAACCAGGATCTGCTGGCCCGGTTTGCCCCGGCCTGTCAGGCCCAGGCCATCGAGGTCATGCTGGTGTCCGCCAAAGTGGAAGCGGAAATCGCATTACTGGACACGGCATCGGAAAAACAGGAGTTTCTGGATGCGCTGGGCATTGAAGAAACAGCCCTTGAAATGCTCACCCGGCTGTGCTTAAGATCTTTGAACCTGATCTCTTTTTTCACTGTGGGCAAAGACGAAGTACGGCAATGGCTGGTGCGCCGGGAAAGTACGGCGCCCCGGGCGGCCGGGGTCATTCATTCGGATCTGGAAAGAGGATTCATCCGGGCGGAAGTGTTTTCCTATGATGATTTGATCGCTTTCGGATCGGAAGCGGAATTGAAAAAAGCCGGCCGGTTCTATGTGGAAGGTAAAACCTATCTGGTCAAGGACGGGGATATTTTAAACATCCGCTTTTCCGTTTAACGGGTGTCTTGTTTTTATTGATACAAGGCGGGTTCCGATCAGACCCCGCCTTGTATGACATCCGTTATTCCGGTGCGTTGGCGTGGGCTTCGGTGAGCCGCTGTTTCAGATACGCCATGTCATCCGGATCATATTCATCCAGATCAAAACAATACCCGTCTTCTCCTAAAAGTCCTTCGGGAATCAGGTCCCCTTTTTCCTCCGGGTCCGTGATCATCTCTCCGTAAAAGCACACAGAGAGCCACCGGTTGTCCGGATCATCGTCAATGACATCCACCATGGCAAATAACTGGCGCTTTTTCTGAAGGTCATGTTTCGGACGCACGGAATAACTGACCGTGGGCCGGGCCACAAATTCCAGCCCGGTTCTGTCCAGGGTCTTCAAGTGGGCCAGCAGTTCCTCAAACGCCTGTTTGATCCGAGTATCGTTGTCTTTCCATGCTGCAATGAATGGGTTCAGTTCTGTTGTCATGATTATTCCCTCATATGTTTGAGCAGGTGTCCGATTTCCGGAAAAATCAATGCGTTGCAGGCCAGTTTGCAGGCTTTAAGACTGCCCGGGATGCAGAACACCAGGATATTTTTGATAATACCGGCCGTGGCCCTGGAACCAATGGCTGCCGCATCGATCTCTTCAAAAGAGAGCTGGGCAAACACGGGGCCGAATGCGGAGAGCGTTTTTTCAAAGAACGGGTGTACCGCTTCAATGGTCACATCTTTGGGGCTGATGCCCGTGCCGCCGGTCATGATCACTGCATGGGGGGTTATTTTTTCCACCACATGGGTCAACAGATTCCGGATGTCAGTGATATCATCTTTTACCACCTGGTGAATCACCACCTCATGTCCTTCTTTCTGGGCCTGTTTTTTGATCCAGGCCCCGCTTTTATCATCTGCCAGCTTCCGTGTGGTGGATATGCTGATCACCGCTATCCGGATATGCTGGACCGCTTTTTTCCTGTGTTCTTCAGTGCTCATGAATTGATTTCCCTGAATACCAGATCCTGATCATCATGTTCGGACACATGCACCTGGATGGTATCCTGGTGACCTGTGTCCATAAAAATGCCTTTGTAATCCGCCTGAATGGGCAGCTCCCGATGGCCTCTGTCCACAAGGATGGCCAGTTCGATGCGGGCAGGGCGGCCGAAATCCATGAGCGCTTCCATAGCGGCTCTGATGGTTCTGCCGGTGTACAGCACATCATCCACCAGAACAATATTGGTGTCGTTCACGCTGAACGGAATATCAGACGGCCTGACAACCGGCTGATGACTGATTTTTGTCCAGTCATCCCGGTACATGTTGATATCCATGCTGCCCACGGGCAGGGTCACATTCTCAATTTTCCGGATCTGGTCTGCCAGGCGGTGGGCCAGAAAATCTCCCCGGGTCTGAATCCCCACCAGGGCCAGATTGTCGGCACCCTGGTGTTTTTCAATGATTTCGTGGGCGATTCGGGAAAGAATGCGTTTGAAATCCGAAGCATTGAGAATGGGTTGTGTCTGTTTCATGACCTGCCTTTCATTTACAAAGGGGTTTATACCAAAAAAAAATGTACCACCTTTTCCACCCGGGAGCAATACCTTGATTTTCAGGGGAAGTCAGATATAATGCACCCGCATGGATGAGCATTGACAAAGGATGGATGCCTATGGAGCTGGACTGCACAGGGGTGATTCTGGCCGGCGGGAAAAACAGCCGGCTTCCGGGGAAAAAAAAGACCTTTCACCGGGTTGGAGACACAAGCATACTGGAAAAATTGTGTGCGCTTTTTTCAAAACTGTTCAAGGAAACCATCATCGTGGTGAATGAACCTGAAGAATTCATGGGTCTGGACATGATGGTGGCAACCGACATCATCCCGGCCCGGTGTGTGCTGGCAGGGCTGCATGCCGGGCTGTTTTATACGTCCTACCCGTATGCGTATGTGACTGCCTGTGATATTCCTTTTGCCAGTGAGGCCGTGATCCGGCATCTGGTGGACCGGGTCAGAACCGGGGATCATGTGGTCATCCCCCGGACGGATGACGGGCTGGAGCCGTTGTCGGCCGTGTATTCCAAAGAGTGCATTCCTTTGATCGAAGACAGTTTGAAAAACAATATATTCATGATTAAAAAATTTTATAAGAAAAAACATGTCCGGGAGGTGCCCGTGTCCGTGTTGAAACGCCTGGACCCGGACATGGGATTTATTTTTAATGTGAACACGCCGTCTGATCTGGAAAAAGCCAGACAGATGGCAGTAAAACAATAATGGGGTCAGGCCTTGTCTTTTTGATATTTTTATACAAAACGTCAAAAAAACAAGGCCTGACCCCGTCCGATGAAAGGAAAGATGGATGGTGGAAAAAGATAGAAAAGACAGTCCCGTGACCCTGGCGCAGATGGTGGCAGATATCAAGGCCCATCCGGAATTTGCAAAAGCCGGAATGATTCTGGCCCATAACGGGGTGGTGCGGGAAACCGCCAGAGACGGCCGGGCCGTGACCGGGCTTGAGATTGAAGTGGATCATGCCCGGCTCGAACAGATCCTGACAAAGGAACGGGCCCGTCCCGGCATCCTGGATATCCAGGTGCACATCCGGGAAAACAAACTTCTCAAAGTGGGGGATGATGTGATGTTTCTGGTGGTGGCCGGCAATATCCGGGAAAATGTGATCGCCGCCCTGACCGACACCCTCAACCAGATCAAGGCGGATGTGACCCGGAAAACACAATTTTTTCAACAATGAACCTGCCCCTAAGGAAATATTTATGAATGAATTTACCCACCTGGATAATCAGGGCCATGTGCGCATGGTGGATGTGGGACACAAGGATCAGACACTGAGAACCGCTGTGGCGGAAGGGAACGTTGTCATGCACCCGGACACACTGGCCCGGATCATGGATGAAAAAGTGAAAAAAGGCAATGTGCTGGAAACCGCCCGCATTGCCGGGGTCATGGCTGCCAAGAAAACCGCGGATCTCATCCCCATGTGTCATCCGCTGAACATCACCCATGCAGGCATTGATTTTTTTTTCGAACCCGATACGCACAGCATCAGGATTCAGGCCACCGTGTCTCTGACCGGCCGGACCGGGGTGGAAATGGAGGCATTGACCGCGGTTTCCGTGGCCGGGCTCACCATTTATGACATGTGCAAATCCTATGATAAAGGCATGGTGATATCAACCGTACGTCTGATTTCCAAATCCGGGGGAAAAAGCGGCACCTGGCAGGCAAAGGATGTCCCGGAAAACAGGAAGCCTTCGGTGTGACAGACATGTTGGTCACCCTGGAGAACCTGGGGTTTCTGGGGGTCGGCTTTGTTCTGGGGGTGGTGGGGTGCGCCCTTCTGGTCCGCATCACCGGGGCCATGGCCGCTACCCGGATGAAACAGGTGTCGGACCAGGCGTTGTACCAGCATGCCAACCGGTTCATGGAAATGGCGGACCGCTATTTCAAGGGCTATGTCCGGGAGGCGAAAAAAGATTTTTCCATCCAGGGCCAGGCCCTCCGTCAGACCATGGATCCGGTGCGCCAGGCCATGGACCAGTATGAGACAAGGCTCCGGGCCATGGAAGCATCCAGAGAACGGACCAATGGGGCTGTGTTTGAACAACTGGCCCAGATGGGACGGGTCCAGCATCAGCTGCACCTGGAAACCGGGAATCTGGTCAAGGCCCTGCGTCTGCCCCATGTCCGGGGCCGATGGGGGGAGATCACTCTGAGAAAAGTGGCGGAGCTGGCCGGCATGGCCCGGTATTGCGACTTTCAGGAGCAGCCCGTCAAAGGTGCGGGAAAGGGGGCGTTGCGGCCGGACATGGTGGTGACTCTGCCGTCGAACCGCCGGATCGTGGTGGATGCCAAAGTGCCGCTCATGGCGTATCTGGATGCGCTGGAAGCGGATAATGAAGAGGAAAAACAGGCCCGCATGGCCGATCATGCCCGCCAGGTGGCGGTCCATATCAATCAGCTGGCATCCAAAAATTATGCGGCGGCGTTTTCGCCGTCCCCGGAATTTGTGGTGCTGTTTATTCCGGGAGAGAATTTTTTTTCCGCCGCGTTGAGTCAGCAGCCCACCCTGATTGAGCAGGGGGTGGAAAAAGGCGTGATCCTGGCCACCCCCACCACATTGATCGCTTTATTGAAATCCGTGTCCTATGCCTGGCAGCAGAAAGAAGGGATTGAAAATGCCGAAAAGATCCGCACGGCCGGAATGACGTTGTATCGTCGCCTGTGTGCCATGGCAGAAAGCATGAACCGTCTGGGAAAAGATATTGATACCTGTGCGGCAAGTTTCAATCGGGCCGTGAACGTCATGGAAAAAAAGGTCATGCTCCCGGCCCGGGAACTGGAATGCCTGGGGGTGGCTTCCCGGAAAATGCCGGATATCTCATCCATTGACCCGCCGGATACGGGCACACGGGTGTTCAAAGAAAGGTCTGATCGTGAAAAATAAAATGCGGATCCAATTTTGTTCAATCCGAAAAAATTGCCGGAAGCCGGGAAAAATCATTTTGGCTGCCTTGCTGATAACCCTGGCCGGATGCGGGGTATTCACAGACAAAGAGCAGGTCGAGGTCCGAAAACCGGCCCTGGAAAAGCTGACACAAGCCCGGTACCCTGATTTTTTTGACAGCCTTGATTTTTCAGGATTTCAAACGGCGTTGAATCAGAGCCTGGTTTATTACAACCGATTGCCGGGTGACCGAATCATTGAATTCGGCCCGGATCAGTACACGGTCAGGCATATGGCGGAATCTTTGAAAACCCTTCAGGCGTTTCTGGAGACCCGTCCGCCGGCAACGGCCGTGAACCGGTTCATCCGGGAGCGGTTTCATGTCTATGCCAGCACAGCCAATGACAAGGATCAGGTATTGTTTACCGGATATTTCGAGCCCACCTACAGCGGCAGTCTGTATCCGGATGAACGGTTTCAATATCCGCTGTATCCGGTTCCCCAAGACCTGGTGGAAATTGATCTGGCCAATTTTTCCGACCGGTATCAGGGACATGACCGGCTCAGAGGACGGGTCAAAAAAAATCAGGTGGTGCCGTATTTTTCCAGAAAACAGATCAACCAGATGACGGATTTTCATTTACAGGCCCCGCCCGTGGCCTGGCTGGAAAACCGGGTGGACCGGTTTTTTCTGGAGATTCAGGGATCCGGCCGGATCCAGACCCCGGAAAACAAGATCGTGCGGATCCGGTATGCCGGCACCAACGGCAATGCGTACCGTTCCATCGGCCGGTATCTGATCGCCAACCAGGAGATTGAAAAAGAACAGATGTCCATGCAGGCCATCCGGCAATGGTTGGAAGCCAACCCCCATCGCGTGGAAGAAGTGCTCAGTTACAATGACAGTTTTGTTTTTTTCAATATCGCCTCCGGCGGGCCTTTCGGCAATATCAATGTGACTTTGACCCCGTTGCGGGCCATGGCCACGGATTATCGGATATTTCCCAAAGGGGCGCTCTGCTTTATCGAAACCCGGCTGCCAAAAATGGCTTCCAGCGGTTTGACCCAAGGGGAGGTTAAAGGGAGTCCGGAATCCTGGCCGCCTGTTTCCCTGTTTGTCATGAATCAGGATACGGGCGGGGCGATCCGGGGTCCGGCCCGGGCCGATCTGTTCTGCGGCAGTGATGAATATGCCCGGTTCACGGCCGGTCATATGAATGTGAGAGGAAACATGTATTTTCTGGTGATGAAAAAACAGGGTGAAAAAGCAACCCTGTAACGCCGGCCCGAACGCTCAATGCCACCGGATGTCCCAGGAATTGAACGCCAGGATGACAGGCATGCCCGGCTGAAGATTCAGCTCAGACGCCTGCCCCGGGGGGATGCCCAGCATAAAAGAGATACCGCCGGCATCAATGGTGGTCATGATGTCCCCGTGCTGCCCGGTCATGTACATGGACTGCACCTGTCCCCGGATCTGGTTGTCTGCGGAAACATCCATTTTTTCCGGCCGGATCACCCGGATATGTTTCCGCTGGATCACGGCTGTTTTTCCTGTCGATACCGCTGGCGGCACCTGGATGACCTGCCCGTCCCCCAGGTACCGGGTCCATTTTGGGTTGTCCGGGTGGGGGCGGGTGTATGGGCCGGGAATGGTGATTTCCTGGCCCGTGGCAAACAGAGCGCCATTGTTGATGGACAGCTGGGTGTCGCTGCACGTGAACAGCCAGGGCAGATCATGGCTGGTGATGACCAGGGTGGTGCCCCGGTTTTGTCGGGCGGCCAGAGATGCCTTGCGGATCAGGGCTGCGCTTCGGGTGTCCACGCTGGCCACGGGTTCATCCAGCAGCAGCACCTCGGGCCGGAGTATCAGGCGGGCCGCCAGGGCGACCCGCTGGGCTTCACCGCCGGAAAGTTCATGCCACTGGCGGTATGCAAACCGGTCAAAATCCAGTCCCACCTCTGCCATGACCTGTTGTACCCGCTGTTTCAGATCCCGGGGAGGGCGGCGGATTTTCAGCCCATAGGCAATATTGTCGAATACGGATCGTTTCAGCAGATAGGGCTTCTGGGTCACCAGAGAGACTTTGCCCTGGATTGCTTCAGAAAACGGATACTGGGGTGTGCCGTTGAACCACACATGGCCTGAGGACGGGCGCATGGCAAAAGCCAGAATCTTGAGCAGGGTGCTTTTTCCGGATCCGTTGGGACCCATGAGCCCAATGATGGCCCCTTTGGGAATTTCCAGGTGGGCAATATCCAGCACCTGCTTGTCTCCGTAAAAATGAGTCACGTTATCCAGACGGTATGCGGGTGGCGTGAAAGTCATTGTTTCCTTAGAAAAGACAGACAGATATTAACACACAGAGCAATGGCCATGAGAACGATTCCCAAAGCGATCCCGTCGGCAAACTGACCTTTGTTGGTTTCCAGGGCAATGGCCGTGGTCATGGTGCGGGTATGGTATTTGATATTGCCCCCCACCATCATGGCAATGCCCACTTCCGTGAGAACCCGGCCAAAAGCAGTGACCACCCCGGCCAGGATTCCGTAGCGCACTTCCCACAGACAGGTGCGCAATATATGGTGCCTGCCTGCGCCCAGGGACACCAGGGTCAGTTTCAGATCCGGATCGATGTTTTCCACGGTGGCGGCGGTGATGGCGATGACAATGGGCAGGGCCAGCACGGTCAGACCCATGGCAATGCCGGTGAGGGTGAACAACAGGTGCCATTCTCCCAAAGGTCCCCGGCTGGAGATCAGGGCATAGACGATCAGGCCGATGCAGACCGTGGGCAGGGCCAGAAGCGTGTCCACCAGTGTTTTGGTATGGCGTTTGCCGGGGAAATCAAAATATCCCAGCACAAATCCCAATGGCAGTCCAATGGTCAGACTGATGATCATGGCAATGGTGGAGACCTTGAGCGTGGCCGCGATGGCGGACGTGGTGGCCGGATCCAGGTGAATCAGCAGAAAAAACGCCTTGATGAATCCGTCAACAATATAATCCATCATTCACCGGAATTGTTAAGATATGATGATATATCAGAATAATACATGGATCTGAAACCTTTAATCTTTTTTGTCAACGGTCTTTTAAAAACAGTTCATGGTATTCATCTTCAGTAATGTGTTGTTTGAGAAAACCATGAATGCATTGATATATTTTTTCCAGTTCATCATCGGACAACCGAGGAACAAACGTTTTCATGAATGTGTCTTCGGAAAATTTCTGCAGATAAAACATGAGGGTCTGTTCATCGGTTTCTCTGTCCATGCCAAAGGCGCCTAACCCCTGGTAGGTGTGTATGAATTCATGGGTATCTTTTTTCATGGGAGCTCCTGAATTTTTTTTTAAATATGCTGATCTTTTTAGCCTGATATGGCGGATGAAGCAAGCCTTGACAAATATATTTCATCTGATTTAATGGTTGGATAACAATGCCCTAATACAATTCTAGCAAAAAAAAGATAGAAAAACAAAATCAGCAGTCACATGCATGAACGGTATGCAGGGAGATGGTCTCCCTTTTTTCGGCAGTCTGTGGTTTTTTTATTGTATTCAAGGAGGCAGTATGGCAACCCATTTGCATCGGGCAATGGACAAAATTAAAAAAGAGATCCTCGCATTGGGTGCACTGGTGGAAGACCGGTTCAGAAAATCGATTCACGCGGTCCGCACCCAGGATCTGGATCTGGCGCAATGGGTCATTGATTCCGATTATGAAGTGGATGACCGGGAAATTGAAGTGGAGGAAGAGTGCCTCAAGATTTTGGCCCTGTATCAGCCGGTGGCCACGGATCTGCGGTTGATCGTGGCCGTGATCAAGATCAATAATGACCTGGAACGGATTGCCGATTACGCGGGAAATATTGCCCGCCGGTTTATCACCTCGGCGGAGGATCCCGGTAAATTTAAATATGATTATACGGCCATGGCGGAACAGGCGGTCAATATGCTGAAGCTGAGCCTGGACGCGCTGGTGGGCATGGATGTGGCCACGGCCTATCATGTTCTGGAAATGGATGACGAGGTCAATACCATGCGGGACGATGCGTATCAGACCATGAAAGCCGATATCCAGGCCCATCCAAACATGGTGGCGGAAATTATCAATATGTATCTGATTTCCCGGCATATTGAGCGGATCGGAGACCACACAACCAATATCGCTGAAGAGGTGATCTATCTGATTGAAGGAGATATTGTCCGCCATACCTGATACGGATATGGCGTTTGACCAACCGCATTGAACAGGAAGAGAAACCAGATGCCCAGGGAAACCATTTTGATTGTCGATGATGAAGAAGATATCATCGAGCTGATTAAATATAATCTGAAAACCGAAGGATATGTCATTTTGACAGCCGGCACCGGCGAACAGGCCATTAAGACGGCCAAACAGTCTTTGCCGGATCTGATCGTTCTGGATCTGATGCTGCCGGGCATTGACGGCCTGGAAGTCACCCGGTATCTGAAAAAAAATGACCAGACCGCGGGTATTCCCATTGTCATGGTTACGGCCAAAGGCGAGGAATCCGATGTGGTCACCGGGCTGGAACTCGGGGCCAATGATTATATTTCCAAACCGTTCAGTCCCAGGGAGCTGGTGGCCCGGATCCGTGCCATTTTGCGGCGCCGCAGAAAAACCGGTGACAAGGAGACGGCATCCGGTATCCGTCAGGTGGGAGACATGGTCATCGACCAGGCCCGGCATGTGGTGACCATCCAGGGAGAACCCGTGGACCTGACCCTGTCTGAGTTTGAACTGCTGTCTTTTCTGGCGGACAAAAAAGGGTGGGTGTTCACCCGGGGCCAGATCATGGATGCTATTCATGGGGAAAATTATGCGGTAACGGAACGGAGCATCGATGTCATCATTGTGGGACTGCGCAAAAAATTGAAATCCCATGCCGGTCTTATAGAAACTGTCCGGGGGGTTGGATACCGGTTCAAAGAATCATTATGAAAAAACAAAAACTGATCTGGCAGATATTTCCATTATTTCTGATCATCATCATCATTTCTCTGTCCCTGGAAGCCTGGTATTTCAACCGCCATTCCCGGCAGTTTTTTCTGGAAAACACGGAAAAAGAACTGATGGTCCGGGCGCGGCTGATTGAATTCAAGATTACTGAAATTTTGTCCGGAAAACCGGTACAGAACCAAAAACTCAATGACCTGTGCAGGGATCTTGGAGAATCCATTCAGACCCGGGTGACTGTTGTCGCCCCGTCAGGCGAGGTGATGGCAGATTCGTTAGCCCGTACAGCCACCATGGAAAATCATAAAAACCGGCCGGAAATTCAAACCGCACTCACCGGTGAAAAAGGGGTATCAATCCGGTACAGCCGGACACTGGATCAGAACATGATGTATTTTGCGCTGCCTGTGGAAGGAAACACCGGGATCGCGGCCGTGATTCGCACCGCAATTCCCCTGACCGCCATTGAAAAAAATATCCGGTCCACCCGGAACAAGGTATTTGGTTTTCTGATACTCACGGTCATTGCTGCTGCCGGTGTTTCCTGGTATGTGACCCGGAAAATCATTCAACCGCTGGAAGCAATCAAAAAAGGGGCCCAGGCTTTTGCAAGAGGCGATCTTTCCAATCGACTGGCGGTGCCGGATACGGAAGAACTGTCGGAGCTGGCCCGATCCATGAACCAGATGGCGGAGAATCTGACGAACCGGATCCAGGAGGCCCTGAACCGGCAGCGGGAACTCGAGGCTGTGCATGCCAGTATGCAGGAAGGGGTGATTGCCATTGATAACCAGGAAAAAATCATCACCATCAATGATGCAGCGGCCCGGATTTTCAATTTTCCCGCCATAGAGATGAAAAATAAAAATGTGCTGGAAGTGGCCAGAAATTATGAACTTCAAAGCTTTATCCGCACGGCCCTTTCAACCCATGAACCCGTGGAAGATGACATCCTGATTCATCAGGATAAAGATCATATTCTCAATATTCATTCCAGCGCGTTGTGGGACAGTCAGGATCATCGCATGGGCACGCTGATCATTTTTCATGACATCACCCGGATCCGGCGCCTGGAAAAGATGCACAAGGATTTTGCCGCCAATGTGTCCCATGAACTCAAAACCCCGCTGACCACCCTCAAGGGGTTCATCGAGACCCTTCAGGAAATGCCGGACAGTTCATCCGAGGACCGGTCCGGGTTTTTGAAAATTCTGGAAAAAAATGTCAACCGGATGATCGAACTGATCAATGATCTGTTGTCCTTATCCCGTCTGGAGCGGCTGGAAGGCACAGGGGTCCGGTTTGCCGACAATCAGTTGTTTATCCTGATTCAAGGGGCGGTGGCGGCCTGTGGGCCATTGGCAGAAAAAAAACAGATCCAGATTCAAATCACTTGCCCCCAAGATCTGACAGTCCGGGTGGATCCGGTTCTGATGGAACAGGCCATTGTCAATCTGGTGGAAAATGCCGTGAAATACAGCCTTAAAAATTCTCAGGTCGATATCTGTGCCCGCAGCACAAGCAAGGATATCCAGATTGATGTCAGAGATGCCGGCCCCGGGATTGCCAAAGAACATCTGCCCAAGATCTTCAACCGGTTCTACCGGGTGGACAAAGGCCGGAGCCGTCAGGAAGGAGGGACGGGGCTGGGGCTGGCCATTGTGAAACACATCATCCAGTACCACAATGGCCAGATCACGGTGTCATCCGTGAAAGGCAAAGGCACTGTCTTTCATATCCGGTTGCCGTCTCATGCATAGAACATGGCTGCGTTGTCGCCTAAAACGGCCTGCTTCTCTTCTTTTGTCAGGCCGGAGGCATCCAGATCCCGGTAATAACGGTCCGGGGGCAGCAGTGGGAAATCAGTGCCCAACAGCACTTTGTCCCCGACCCCGGCCTGGACAGCCATGTCATAGACCGCCGGATCATACAGAAACGGAGAGGCAGCCGTGTCGTACCAGACATTTTTCAGGGTTTGCTTGAGCTGTTTTTTCATGATGTGGTAAAAAAAGATGCCGCCCCCCCAGTGGGCCAGAATGATCCGGTTGTCAGGAAACGAGGCTGCCAGTTTCTGAATCTGTTCCAGGGTGACCGGTGTTTTTCCGGGATAGGCATGGCCCACCGGCTCGTTGGTGTGGATCATGCACGGCAGGTTGCCTTTTTCCCGCAGTACCGCCATGATATCGGTCAGCTTTTCCAGAGCACTGTCGTCGATACCCGACAGGTAAAACGCCAGTTCCCCCACACCGGACAATCCGGCATCAATGCACCGCAGTGCTTCATTTGCCGCTCCCTGCCAGGCCGCATCAAAACAGGCCAGGCCCCGGAGCCGGTCCGGCCATCGGTTGACACAATCGATAATATAGTCATTGTTTTTTTTTGTATAGTCCGGGTTCCGCCAGGGAAATCCGCAGGCGCAGGCAATATCCACGCCATGAGCGTCCATGGCTTCAATCAGCTCATCTCCTTTGGCCATCAGGGCTTTGGGGTTTTTGTACAACAGAGTGAATTCCGGTTCATGGGCAAAAAGTGCGGATCGATCCGCTATAAACGATTCCGGAAACAGATGGGTATGGGTATCAATGATCATGGTCTTTCCTTCATGAATTGTTGTTGAAAAAAACGTGCCATCAATATATAGTATCTGATTTACACAGACAAGGGGTGAATCCTGGGGACGAGATGAAATATTATCCGATTTTTCTCAATGTCAAAGACCGGCCGTGCCTGGTGGCGGGCGGCGGTCAAGTCGGGGCCAGAAAAGCAAAAACCCTTGTATCGGCAGGGGCGTGGGTCACTGTGGTGTCCCCTGAATTTTGTGATCACCTGGCTGAAATGCCCGGGATTCGAAAAATTCAACGATGTTTTGATCCCAAAGACCTTGACCAGATTTTTCTGGTATTTGCCGCCACCGGGGATACGGCGGTGAACCGGCAAATTCAGAACCTTGCCAGAAAAGCCCGGGTATTGTGCAACAGTGCGGATGCTCCGGATCAGGGTGATTTTATTCTGCCCGCGGTCATGAACCGGGGTGATTTGATTTGTGCGGTCTCCACTTGCGGGGCCAGCCCGGCGTTGGCCAGAAAAATCCGCATGGATCTGGACCAGGCCTATGGCCCGGAATATGCCACGTTCCTGGTTCTCATGAAAGCGGTCCGGGAAAAACTGCTGGCATCAGGCCATGACCCGGATGGCCATAAACATATTTTCAGAACCATGATGGAAAGAAATCTGCCGGGTCTGGTGGCGGCAAATGATATGGCAGCCATCGATGCTGTGATGCAGGAACTGCTTGGCAGCCAATTTAATGTGAAAGAGTTGATACCTCAATAATCAGGAGCTGTTTATGGGCGTGCAAACAGGAAATACGTTGCTGCAGATAGCGTTTCTGCTTTATGTGTCAAGCCTGGCCGGGTATCTGGTTTTTCTGGTCCGCCAAAAAGATCGGATTCAGAAAATATCTTTTTACCTGATTGCCATGGGCGTCGGAATCCATCTTGCCGGAATGCTGACCCTGGGTGTGACAATCAAAGGCCTGCCCGTTCAGAACCTGGTCCAAAGCCTTTCCATGGCGGCCCTGGCCCTGGGTGCCATGTTTTTATATGTGCAATATAAATTCAATCTGAAAATGCTCGGGTTGTTTGCGGCCCTGATTTTATCGATCACCATGCTGTCGGCCCTGGTTTTGCCCGATACCCAGGCTCCCCCCAACGATGCTTTCAAAGGGGTATGGTTCTATTGTCACATTCTTTTGATTTTTGCAGGGGATGCCGCTTTGGGTCTGGCCTGTGGTGCCGGCATCCTGTACCTGCTCCAGGAAAAAGGGATCAAGGCCAGAAATCCGGGATTTTTTTTCAAGCGTCTGCCTTCCCTGGACTTTCTGGATGATGTCAGTCATGCCTGTATTACCACGGGATTTTTTCTGCTGACCCTGGGACTGGTCACCGGGTTTGTGTACGCCAAAGTATTGTGGGGCCATTTCTGGAGCTGGGATTTCAAGGAGGTCTTTTCCCTGGGGGCCTGGTTTGTCTATGCCGTGCTGCTCCATCTGCGGTTTTATGCGGGCTGGCGGGGAAGAAAATCCGCCATCATGACCATTGTGGGATTTGCCATCATTGTTTTCACCTTTCTGGGCGTCAATTTATTTCTGGGCGGGCATCACCAGGAATTTACCAAATAGCGGGAAAACCATGCCAAATATCATACTCATCGGTATCAACCATAAAACAGCGCCAGTGGCGCTCCGGGAAAAACTTTCTTTTTCAATAGAGGAAACCCTGGCTGCTCTGGAAACCCTGAAGCAGCATCCGGGTATCAAGGAGATCTTGATTTTCTCCACCTGCAACCGCACGGAAATTTTATATGTGGCCTCCCGAAGCGGCACTGTGGATACCTTGATCACCTTTCTTTCCGGCAGCAAACAGATTTCACCGTCTGAATTTGTGCCGGCGTTGTATATCCTTCGCAAGGAAGAAGCGATCCACCATCTGTTTCGCGTGGCGGCCAGCCTGGATTCCATGATGGTGGGAGAACCCCAGATTTTAGGCCAGATCAAGCTGGCTTATCGAACCGCAGTGAAAGCCGGTACGTCAAAAGTGCTGCTCAATCGGATGATGCACAAATCGTTTTCCCTTGCCAAAAAGGTTCGCAAGGAAACCGGGATCGGCGATAATGCTGTGTCCATAAGCTATGCGGCCATTGAGCTGGCCAATAAAATTTTCAGCGATCTGTCCACCAAAACCGTGATGCTTTTAGGGGCCGGAGAGATGGCGGAACTGGCCGTGGAACATTTGATTTCCCATAATGTGGGTCAGATCCGGGTATCCAACCGGACATTTGAAAATGCCGTGGCTTTGGCCGAACGGTTCAACGGCCGGGCCTTAGGGTTTGAAGAACGGGTGGATGCCCTGACTGAAGTGGATATCATCATTTCTTCCACGGGTGCCACCGACTATGTGATTACTGCGGATCAGGTTAAAAAAGCCATGAAAAAGCGAAAGTACCGGACCTTGTTTTTTATCGACATTGCCGTGCCCAGAGACATTGATCCGAAAATCAATCAGTTGTCCAATGTGTATGTGTATGACATCGATGACCTTAAAACCGTTGTGGCCTCCAATATCCAGCAGCGGGAGCAGGAAACCGTGAAGGCGGAACGGTTTGTGTCCGAGGCGGTGATCAAGTTCAGGCAATGGCTGGACAGCCTGGCCATCGTGCCGACCATCAAGGCGCTCAACGAGAAGATGACGGGCATCGTGGAAATGGAATGTGATAAGACCCTGTCCCATTTATCCCACCTGGCCGAACCGGACAAAGATGCCATTCGCCGGATGACCCAGGCCATTGCGACCCGGGCGATTCACGATCCTATCATGTTTTTGAAACACACGGGCGGTCATCGGGATGATTCATTGTACCTGAATGTGGCCAGGCAGCTGTTTAACCTGGATATGCTGGAAAATCAATAAATTCTTTACAAGTGCGTAATGCCTGATATAATACCCAATTTAATGTTTCTGGACCTTTGACCTTTAATTGAAGGATGGACACCATGAAAAAAGAAGATCTGGAATATTTCCATACCCTGCTGACCGAGCGGCTCAATGAACTGCTGAAACATGCCGACAGCACTGTGACCGGTATGACCCAACCCAAGGAAAATTTTGCCGATCCCACGGATCGGGCCTCCCATGAAGCGGAAAGAAGTTTTGAACTGCGGATTCGCGACCGGGAACATAAATTGATCAAAAAAATCAAAAAAGCTTTGGAGCGGATTGAAAACGGCACTTTCGGACGGTGCGAAACCTGCGAGGAAGAGATCTCCATCGAACGGTTGAAAGCCCGGCCCGTGACCACCCAGTGTATTGAATGCAAAACCCGGGAAGAGGACATGGAAAATGCCTTAGGGCTTTGACCGATATTGCCATTGATTGATCTTCACATACATTCTACCGCCTCGGATGGGTCCCTGTCTCCGTATGAGATACTGGCCCTTGCCCAGGACAGCGGTGTCCGGGCGATTTCTTTGACCGATCATGATACCATTGACGGGATTCATGACATTCTGGATGATCTGCATGCCTTTGCTCTGGATTTCATCACGGGTGTGGAAATCTCCTGTGAACCACCAAAAGGGTTTGATGGTCTCGGAAGTGTTCATTTACTGGGATATGGATTTTCCCTGTATGACCGGCAGTTGAACCAGGCCCTGACCACCGCGAAAATCGCCCGCAGGCAGCGGAATCCGAAAATCATCCGGCAATTGCAGCACCTGGGTCTGGATATCACCATGGCTGAACTGGAAGACCGTTTCAAGACCCGTCAGATCGGCCGGCCCCATATTGCCGAAATGATGGTGGAAAAAGGCATGGTCTCATCATTCAGTGACGCGTTTGATACTTTTCTGGGAAATGGGTGCCCCGCATATGTTGAAAAGTATAAAATGCCGTGCGATCAGGCCATCCAGACGATTCTGGACGCCGGAGGCGTTCCGGTTCTGGCGCATCCCGGCCTGCTGTCGTTCAAAGCATCCAAAGACCTGGAACGGTTTGTGGATACCCTGGTGGGATATGGACTTCAGGGGATTGAAGTCTTCTATACCGACCATGATGCCCGGAAAACCGCTTATTTCAAGACCCTGGCCCGGAAGAAAAAATTACTGGTCACCGGGGGATCGGATTTTCACGGCAGTTTCAACCAGGGGGTAAGTCTGGGCCGGGGAAAAGACAACATCCGGGTACCCTACACCTGCTTCAAATCATTGACGGACCGGGTCACAGCCATGCGCAATCTTCACAACCGGCTGGATATTTTAGAAAATAATCTGGGATATCGGTTTGTTGACCGGTCCCTGCTTCAGACGGCTCTTTGCCACCGGTCTTTTCTGAACGAAAATCAAACGGTGTGCGATTCGGACAATGAGCGGCTGGAGTTTCTGGGAGACGCGGTATTGGGCCTGTGTGTGGGGCATATCCTCATGCAGCAGAGCCCGACAAAAAAGGAAGGAGAATTGTCCCGGCTCCGGTCCACCCTGGTGAGTGAACCGTCTCTGGCAGACATGGCCAGAATCATTGATCTGGGTCGTTTTATCCGATTGGGAAAGGGAGAGGCCGGTTCCGGAGGCGGGGACAAGAACTCGATTCTTTCCGACACCTTTGAAGCCGTGGTGGCGGCCATCTTTCTGGATGCCGGGTTCGATGTCACCTGCGATCTGATTCAGCACCTGTTTGAGGAAACCGTGGACCGGCTGCTGGCCAAAGACTGTACCGTGGATTATAAAAGCCGTATCCAGGAATATGCCCAGGAGGTGTTTTCCCAGGCACCTGTGTATACCGTGACCCGGGAATTCGGGCCGGACCACGACAAAACCTTTGAAATCTGCCTGGAACTGGCCCATATTCAGACCCGGGGATTCGGCAAATCCAAAAAAGCTGCTGAGCAGGATGCCGCAGGGAAAGCCTTGAACCTGCTGAAAAAAAAATGATCTCATGACCGTTTCTCCTCTGGTCATTCCGATTTTTATTCCGCATTCAGGATGCCCCCACCAATGTGTGTTTTGCAATCAGACCGCCATCACCGGTCAAAAAGCCACTCTGCCGGATGCCGCTCGTGTGGCTGAAATTATTGATACCTATCTGGCCCATTCCATGCCCCGGCCCCAAGTGGAAGTGGCGTTTTTCGGCGGCAATTTTCTGGGACTGGCACCCGGACAGATTTCAGATCTGCTGGAAAGCGTCCGGCCGTTTCTTAACACCGGTGTGGTTCACGGCATCCGTTTTTCCACACGCCCGGATACCGTGACAAAAGACCGGCTAAAACAGATCGGGACATTTCCGGTCAGTCTGGTGGAACTGGGGGTTCAGTCCATGGATGATCAGGTGCTGGCACAGGCCAACCGGGGTCATACCCGAAACGACACCTGCCGGGCCATGGATCTGCTTGACTCCTTCCATATGAACGCCGGGGTCCAGATCATGGCGGGGCTTCCCGGAGACACCCGGGAAGGCGTGATCCAGACCGCACAGGTTCTGGCAGACATGCATCCAAAGACCGCCCGCATCTATCCGGCCCTGGTGTTGAAAAACACGCTGCTGGCCCGATGGTATCAAAACGGCACCTACCAGCCGTTGACCCTGGACCAGGCAGTGGATATTTCCGGCCGGGCATATGGCGTTTTCAATCAAGCCGGCGTGACAGTCATTCGCATGGGGGTTCATATGTCTGATGCACAAATGGGATCGATTCTGGCCGGTCCCTGGCATCCGGCGTTTGGACACCTGGTGTTTTCACGAATTTTATACCGGAAAACAATTCGAAAAATTCAAGCTTTGGGAACAACAATGCTTTCAGGCAGTATTCAGCTGCGGATTCATCCTTCCGAAGAATCCCGATTGCGGGGGGACAGGAACAGCAATTTACACCGGATGAAAAAAAAATTTCCAGGAATTGATTTTCGTGTATGGCCTGATCCGGCCATGGCGATAGACCAGGTGAAAATCGTTAAAATTCCTGTTTGAACAGATCGTCTGTGCCGGTGACTGCCCCCGGTTTCGGCGTATATTCCGTGGGAACCGTCCCTTCTTTGAAACATTCAAAA
The DNA here is from genome assembly GCF_000350545.1 of Desulfotignum phosphitoxidans DSM 13687. Classification (GTDB taxonomy): domain Bacteria; phylum Desulfobacterota; class Desulfobacteria; order Desulfobacterales; family Desulfobacteraceae; genus Desulfotignum; species Desulfotignum phosphitoxidans. The sequence continues at coordinate 298,736 of NZ_APJX01000001.1, read as the reverse complement.
ACAGTATTTTTTGATTCATTGATAGGCAGCAATCCGGTTTTGGCATCGATCTTGGCAAATACCACCCCATCCGGAACCGTGAAGGTTCGGATGGGTTTTCCCTCCAAAGCCTGCTGCATATAATCCAGCCATATGGGACTGGCGGTTCTGGAACCGGTTTCTCCTTTCCCCAGCGATCCGCCCTGATCCAGCCCCACCCATACCCCGGTGGTGTATCTCGGGGTATATCCCAGAAACCAGGCATCATACAGGTTGTTGGTGGTGCCGGTCTTTCCGGCCACCGGCCGTTTCAAAGCCTTGACCCGCTTTCCGGTGCCGGAGGTAACAACACTTTCCAGAATATGGGTCATGATATAGGCGGTGCTCATGTCAATGACTTTTTTGCGCACCAGCCCGGAGGTTTCCAGCAGATTGCCGTGGCGGTCGAAAATTTTGGTGATAAACACGGGTTCGATAAAATATCCGAGATTGGAAAACACGGCATAGGCATTGACCAGTTCCAGCAGCGAGACACCTGAAGATCCTAGGGCAATGGACAGATCCTGACTGATATCCGAAGTAATCCCCAGTTTTCTGGCATAATCAATTATATAAGAAATGCCGATATCCTGAAGTATCTTGATAGTGACCACATTTCTGGAATGCACCAGGGCTTCCCTGAACAGAGTGGGGCCGTAAAATGTTTCTGCATAGTTCTGGGGTTTCCAAGTGAAATCTCTTTGGGCATCTTCGTATACCACCGGTGAATCCATGATCACGGTAGCAGGGGTATATCCTTTGTCCAGTGCGGCGGCATAGACAATAGGCTTGAACGCGGATCCGGGCTGCCGCCGGGATTGATAGGCCCGGTTGAACTGGCTGTCACTGTAATCCCGTCCACCGATCATGGCTTTGACATGGCCGGTTTCCGCTTCAATACTCAGGAGCGCGGCCTGGGCAACCGGTTCCTGGAACAGGGTGAACTCATACGCATCCTTGTCTTGTGGCACGGATGCGACCTGAACCTGAATGATATCCCCGGGTTTTAACACCTGAGACGGTGCGGATATTTTGGATTCATAATACGCGGTTTTCGAATTCGGCCGCCGCGCCCATGTCATGGTCTCAAGCCGGATGATGCCGGAAAAATTACCCACCCGGACCTCGGTTTTTTTGTTGCGATCATCCACATTCAGGACCACGGCCGTATGTATATCTCCGGAAGTCAGCAGATTTTCCGGAATTTTTTTGGCTTCTTGGGTGCAGAATGCCTCGATTTGAGAAAGGGGGATCTGTCCGGACGGGCCCCGGTATCCCATACGGCGATCCAGATCCAGCAAGCCTTGCTGAACGGCACTCCGGCCCATTTTCTGGAATTCGATATTCACGGCCGTGTGAATTTGAAGTCCCTGGTTGTACAGCGCGTCTGCGCCGTATTTTTTTTCAACATATCGTCTGACATGTTCCGTGTAAAAAGGGACCCGCTCGATGAACCAGTTTTTTCGCGGTTTGATATCCAGCGGCATGTCAATGGCTTTGGTGACATCCATATTGGATATCATGCCTTCTTCCTTCATCCGGTTCAAAGTATAGATCTGCCGTTGTTTGGCCCGCTCGGGAAATTGAAACGGAGAGTAGCGGCTGGGTGCCTGGGGAAGACCCGCCAGCATGGCACATTCAGCCAGGCTCAATTCCCGTGCGTGTTTTCCGAAATAATTTTCAGCCGCCGATTCGACCCCATAGGCACCATGTCCTAAGTAAATCTGGTTTAAATACAGGTATAAAATCTGATCCTTGGTGAATTTTTTTTCAATCCGGTAGGCCAGAACGGCTTCTTTAAGTTTTCGTTCATAGGTCCTTTCCGGTGTTAAAAGAAAGGATTTGGTGACCTGCTGGGTGATGGTGCTCCCCCCCTGGGTGATAGTGCCGGCCTGAAAATTTTTGACAAACGCCCTGAAAATGGACAGAATGTCAATTCCCGGATGTTCCCGGAACCGGGAATCTTCCGCTGCCACAAACGCATTGATCAGATTGTCGGGCATGTCGGACAAAGGGATGACAACCCGGCGTTCCTTGTAAAATTCACCGATTTTTCTGCCGTCATCCGAATACACGTATGACACCGTGGCCGGCTGATAATCTTCCAATGTGTTGATTTTAGGCAGGTCCTGGCTCAGATAGACATAAAGACCGACCAGTCCACCGGCGGTCAGCAACATGCAAATGAACACAAAAACAATGGCCCATTTGAATACAGAGCGCATCCGTTGGGCCTTCTTTTTTTTTCGTTTTTTCAGAATTTCAGATCTGGTTTTTTGGCTGGTCATGGCTTTTTAAAAATAATGTGTGTAAGTGTTACCGCTTGTTATCAAATTAATCCTTTTAGGGCAATCATTTAAACGGTCTATGCAAACGTCGTCTTTAAGAAAGTCAAATGTCAGTTTTGAACTTTCTTTTTTTTTGTTCTTCCCAGGGGCCTGATTACATTTATAAGAATTTTTGGATCATATCGGTTTTTTAAGACAATATCAACAGGGGCTGTCTTTAATGAAATATTTAAATATTGGCCTGGGAATTGATACGGCATGGGAATCTTGTGATGTAAGGCTTTTTATAAATTGACTTTATAGCTGGTTTTGGTTAATAATACAGGTTTTAAAACATGAATAAAAAGGGATAATTATCACAGTATGATGATTCAGCTTGATTTTGAGAAATCCGGCGGGTTGATACCTGTCATCGCCCAGGATATACAGACCGGTGAGGTGCTGATGCTGGCCTATATGAATCAGGCGGCATTTGACCAGACCCTGAAAACGAAAAAAGCCACTTATTACAGCCGTTCCCGTAAAAAATTATGGACAAAAGGAGAGACATCCGGCCATGTACAGCATGTGAAGGAGATTCGGGTGGATTGTGATCTGGACACCCTGGTGATCAAGGTGGAGCAGGCAGGCGGCGCTGCCTGCCATAAAGGGTATAAAAGCTGTTTTTTCAGAATGGTGACCGACAATGGACTCAAAATTGTGGGGGACCCGGTGTTTGATCCCGAAAAGGTATATAAATGATGGAAAAAATACTGAAACTGGGCCTCCCCAAGGGAAGCCTGCAGAATGCGACCATTGACCTGTTCAGAAGATCTGGATGGAAAATCAATGTAGAGGGCAGAAGCTATTTCCCGGATATTGATGACGATACCATTGAATGCGCCCTGTGTCGGGCTCAGGAGATGTCCATCAATGTGGAAACAGGTGTCATCGATGCCGGTCTTACCGGTCTGGACTGGATCGCGGAACATGAATCCGATGTTCATGTGGTGACGGATCTGGTCTATTCCAAGGTCAGTGCCCGGCCGGCCCGGTGGGTGGTGGCGGTGGCCAATGATTCACCGGTCAAGACCCTGGCCGACCTGGAAGGTGCGACCATATCCACGGAACTGGTGAAGTTTACCCAGCGGTTTTTCAAGGAACAGAACATCAATGTCACCGTGAAATTTTCCTGGGGCGCAACCGAGGCCAAAATCGTGTCCGGCTTAGCCGATGCCATTGTGGAGATCACGGAAACCGAAAGTACGATCCGGGCTCACAATCTGCGGGTGATCCATGAGGTCATGGCAACCAACACCCAGCTGATTGCCAACAAAAAAGCCTGGCAGAATCCCGCCAAAAAAGAAAAAATCGAACAGATTGCTCAGCTGCTCCAGGGGGCGCTTGTGGCGGATCGGATGGTGGGGATTAAAATGAATGTGCCGGAAAAGAAAATCGCTGAAATCGTGTCGCTGCTGCCCAGTCTGAATGCGCCCACGATTGCCTCCCTGTATCAGTCTGACTGGTTTTCGGTGGAAAGCATTATCGATACCCGGTATGTCCGGGACCTGATTCCCAAGCTGCTCAAGCAGGGGGCCGAAGGCATTATTGAATATCCTTTAAACAAGGTGTTGTAACATGAAACCAGCCACACGGTGTGAACAGATCAAACCGTTCATCGTCATGGACGTGATGGAAAAGATTCATCAGATGGAGGCCGCAGGGATCGATGTGGTCCACATGGAGATCGGTGAACCGGACTTTGATGTGCCTGAATGTGTGAACCGGGCGACCCGGGCCGCCCTGGACTGCCATGCCACCAGCTATACCCACAGCTTAGGCGATATCCGGCTGCGGGAAGCCATTGCCCAGTATCACAAAGATACCTATGGCACGTCCGTGGATCCGGGACAGATTCTGGTGACCTCCGGGACATCTCCTGCCATGCTGCTGCTTTTTTCCGCGCTGGTGAATCCCGGCGATGAAGTGATCGTGTCTGATCCCCATTATGCCTGTTATGCCAATTTTATCCATTATGTTCAAGGCGTGCCCGTGTTTGTCCAGGTATTTGAGGATGAAGGATTCGTGTTTACCCCGGAAGCCATTGAGGCCAGGATCACTTCGAAAACCAAAGCGATTTTCATCAATTCCCCTTCCAATCCCACCGGAAACGTGATTCCTGAAGACCGGATGAAAGAAATCGTGGCCGTTGCGGAAAAACACGGATTGTATATCATTTCCGATGAAATCTACCATGGACTGGTCTATGAGGGCAAAGAGCATTCCATTCTGGAGTATACGCCCCACGCGTTTGTGCTCAACGGATTTTCCAAACTGTTTGCCATGACCGGCCTGCGCCTGGGATATCTGATTGCGCCGCCGGCATTTGTGCGGGCTTTGCAGGTGCTTCAGCAGAATTTTTTCATCTGTGCCAACTCCGTGACCCAGCTGGCAGGCGTGGCCGCGCTCAAAGAAGCTGAAAACGACACCCGGAAAATGAAAGAAATATACAACCGGCGCCGGTTGTATATGCTGCAACGGCTCAATGACATGGGGCTTGAAGTGAAAGTGCCCCCGACCGGCGCATTTTATATTTTTGTGAACGTGAAGCATATTTCCACGGATTCCTATGCCCTGGCCTTTGATATTCTGGAAAAAGCACATATCGGGGTGACACCGGGCGTTGATTTCGGGGCCAACGGGGAAGGGTATCTGCGGTTTTCCTATGCCAATTCCATGGAAAACCTCACCTTGGGCATGGACCGGATGGCTTCCTATCTTGCGACAGTGTCATGAAGATCCGTGACGTCCAGTTTGTGAAAAGTGCGGTAAAGCCGGATCAGTATCCAGAGTATACAGTGCCTGAAATCGCATTTGCCGGACGGTCCAATGTGGGGAAAAGTTCCATGATCAATACCCTGATCCAGCGAAAAGATCTGGTAAAGACCAGTTCCCGGCCGGGGTGCACTCAGCTGATCAATTTTTTTCTGATCAACGACGACCTGTCTTTTGTGGATCTTCCCGGATATGGATATGCCAAGGTATCCAAAAAAATTCGTGCGGCCTGGCAGCCCATGGTGGAAACCTATCTGTCCAACCGTCCCAATCTGCTGGGCCTGGTGCTGATCATCGATATCCGCCGGGACCCCCAAGAAGAGGAACGGAATCTGGCCCAGTGGCTGATATCCAATCATATGCCGTTTCTGGTGGTGCTCACCAAAGCGGACAAACTGTCCAAAACCCAGCAGCAGAAACGGGCCGCTGCCATCAGTTCTCAGATGAACAGAAACACCAGCGAAGTGATCCTGTTTTCCGCCAAAACCCGGGTGGGCCGGGAAATCATACTGGATGAAATCGCAAATCTGATCACATGGTATGAGCCCGGCGAAGAGGAGACCGACTGATGCAAAAAGAATTCCGGTCCGGTTTTGCAGCCATTATCGGTGCGCCCAATGCCGGAAAATCCACGTTATTGAATCAGGTGCTGGGGCAGAAAATTTCCATCACCTCCAAAAAACCCCAGACCACCCGGGATCGGATTCTGGGTATTATAAACCGTCCTGAATCCCAGATTGTGTTTGTGGACACACCGGGCATTCACAAAAGCGGTACCCTGCTCAATCAGCGGATCGTGGATCAGGCATTGCAGGCGGTGGAAGATGTGGATCTGGTATTGTTCATGGTGGATGCGGCCTCGTGTAATCATGCGGCTGAAAATATGATTGTCGCCCGGCTCAAGCAGGTTCGAAAACCCGTGCTTCTGGTTTTAAACAAGATCGATGTGGCTGGAAAGCAAACCGTGTTTGAACGGACGAAAGCCATGACGCCGGTGTTTGAATTTGCGGCAGTGGTTCCCATCTCCGCCCGGCAGAACATTCAGGTGGACCGGTTGATGGATGAAGTGGAAAATCATCTTCCAGCAGGCCCCCGGCTGTTTCCGGAAGATACTTTCACCGATGTCACGGAAAAATTTCTGGTCAAAGAGATCATCAGGGAAAAGGTGTTCCGGCTCACCGGCATGGAAATTCCCTATTCATCTGCAGTGACCGTGGACGCCTTTGAAGTGGAAAAAAACCTTATTGTGATTCATGCCAGTATCCATGTGGTACGAGATTCCCAGAAAGGAATCATTATCGGAAAAAAAGGGGCCATGCTGTCTGCCATCGGTACCCGGGCCAGAAAAGATATCGAAAAAATGCTGGGGAAAAAAGTGCTGCTCAAGCTGTTTGTGAAAGTCACCAAAGACTGGGTGAGCAATCAGCGAATACTCAACGAATTCGGGTATTGAGGTAAAAAATGGAACCGGATTTTTTCATGGATGATACCCGGTTAAAAAAAGAACGGGCCAAAGCCAGAAAAATCAGAAACAGTCAATGGTGGAAACGCAAACGTGCCAACGGTATCTGTCATTATTGCGGACTAAAATTTCTGCCGGCAGAGTTGACCATGGATCATCTGATCCCGCTGGTTCGGGGAGGGCGGTCGGAAAAGTTCAATCTGGTCCCCTGTTGTAAAAACTGTAATTCCCAGAAACAGCAGATGCTGCCCTGGGAATGGGATGTGTATTTAGACCGGCTCAAGCCGTAAGCCGTTGAAACCAGCCGCATGGTTTTCTGACATACGGCTTGAGCGCAAATGTTATTATTTTTTGCTGCACAACCGGTGAATGGTCTGAGCGTGCCATTCACCTCGCCCTGAAAACGTCGGTTGTCCTAAATCCACCAGATGTTTGGCGATTTGATCGTAGGTGGCCCCTTGATTTCTCATGGTATGGATAATGTTCAAGACTTCCTCCCGGGGAATCAGAGCGGCACTGTCTGCGGTGGCTGAAGCCGCCGGTTTTTCAGGGTCGGATTTTCTGCGTTTTCGGATCACCCGGCGTTTGGTTTTCATCTTTGTATCATGGGCCGGCGCCGCAATGGGTTCAGAAAAGGAAGACAGCCGATTGACCGATTCACCCGGCATGGATGCCGTGGATTGCTCCGAAGCGATTGCCTGTGCCTGTTCAGTTTCCGGCATGACGTCATACCCGGCATCCGAAGGGGCCTCCGGTTCATGCAGCAGTTCCTGATCCATCCGCAAATGGCTTACGATATGCTCGATAGCAAAGGCCTGGCGTTCGATGATATCTGCGGTTCGTTCCTGAATACTTGACATGTACTCCTGGTTTTTTATCAGAATTTCAACGTGGTGTGTCAGGTTCTCAATGGCATCTGCAAGCAGGGTGATGCCGGGATCTTCCGGCGGCAGCTGGTTTCCCATGGGGCCGGGGGGAACCGGCTGGCGCTTGAGGTTGGGATTCCTGGGGTTCTGATATCCATTGTTAAAAGAATGATATCTGGGCGCATTGTTATATTGATAAGAATTGTCATAGTTTTTACGTGTTTTGGGCGTACGTTGTTTATCCGCCTGCCCATTCCGCAGGCTGTGTAAAAAATCATTCATTTGGTTCATGTTCTCCTTGAAAATGTGTTCTGGTCATGAAATTGACCTGATTTTCGTCAGTAAAGATCTCAATTGGTTTTTTATGAAATTGGCCCGGAATAATTTTCCGAATATGGGTATTGTGTTAAAATACAGTATATATATCCTGTTTTTTTTGTTTTTTGTCAAGGCATTTTTGCGAATTTCCCGGCGATAAATCAGATTTTCGTTCAAGTGAACGGTATTTACAAACTGAGGCGATATTCATAATTTTGGATCAGTTCAATGGCTTGTTCGCTGGACGTTATCCGGGACAGTAATTTTCGGATTTCAGTACATCCGGGCATCCCTTTGACGAACCAGGGAAGCCGGCCCCGAAGCATGCGGCAGGCGGTTGTCTCTCCAAAATGGCTGACATACAACTGGATGAGCCGCACCATTTTTCTGAAGATATCCGACACAGTGACCGGAAGGCTGATACCTTGTGTGATCAGCGCTTCCACCTGCCCGAGAAGAAACGGATTGGTCATGGCGCCCCGGCCGATCATGACGGCGTCACACCCGGTCTGGTTCAGCATGGTTAATGCATCTGATGGGGTAAGGATATCGCCGTTGCCGATCACCGGCAAAGCGGTTTGTTGTTTTATTCGCCGGATCAGGTCCCAGTCGGCATGGCCTTTGAAGCCCTGTGTGGCAGTGCGGGGATGAAAGACAACCGCATCCACCCCTTCTTTTTCAGCCATGTCAGCCAGGGCAAATGCCTGGGAACCGGAAGCATCCCATCCGGATCGGATTTTTATGGTTAAAGGCAGAGGTGTGGCCCGCCGGACTGCTTCAAGGATTTTTTGACTCATGGGCAGATGGTTCATCAAAGCGGCTCCGGCCCCTTGCTTGAGCACTTTTTTGACACTGCACCCGAAATTGATGTCAAGGATGTCTGCGATTCCCATTTGGCTGATCTCTGCGGCAGCCCGGGCCATGATGTCGGGTTCGGCCCCGAAAATCTGAACGGACAATGGCCGCTCTTTTGGGCAGGTTGCCAGCAGAGCAAGGGTTTTTTCCGAATTGTAAAAAAGACCTTTGGCACTGATCATTTCCGAACACACCACCCCGGCGCCGCACTCTTTGATCAGGCATCGAAACGGCAGATTGGTGATGCCGGCCAGAGGTGCCAGTAAGGTTTTCCCCTGAATGTGTAACGGTCCGATTTTCAATGCCGGAGAACCGGATGGCATTCCTGCTGCGGAGACACTGTCAGTCGGTTGTCGGGTCATTGGTTTTTTTCTTCAGGTCTGAAAATGAAATAATATTGTCTGTTTTCTCATGAGAATCAGAAGGGGCTTTTTTTGAGGGCGCGCTCTCCGGAAAGTCAGTGCCGCCGTCCTGGGAAAACGCAGAGGTTTCTTTTGGGGCATGGATGGTTTCCAGGCGCATCTGTTTGCCGTTCATCTGAAATTCTTCTCCGTTGATATATGCATCTTTCAATATCCATGTGACGGTTTGTAACGGGATCTGAAGCATGAGAAGTGTCATCTGGAACCAGCCTTTTTTCGGGTCCGGCAGAATGTTCTCAACCCGGGCAAAAGCGATGGGTGCATTTTCCAGATAAATCAATACCACATCATTGATGGTTGCCATAACGCTCCTTTTCTTTTGTCTTGTTTCTCAAAACAATATACCATATTCTTGGACGAATCAAAACAATGGAGTGGGCAATAAAGATGGGAGTTGGGAATAAAAAATGGCAGGTGTTCATGCTGGTGGGGGTTTCGATTTTCATGTCCACCCTGGACTCCAGTATTGTGAATGTGGCATTGCCTTATATTATGGAAGATCTGTCTTCTGATGTGAGAACCGTGCAATGGGTGGTGGTGGTGTATCTGCTTACCGTGTCTTCCCTGCTGCTGACATTCGGCAGACTGTCGGACATCCGGGGGCGCCGCCAGATTTATGTGATCGGGTTTCTGGTATTCACGGTGGGATCGTTTGTGTGCGGGCAGGCATGGACATCCGGAATGCTGGTGAGCGCCAGGATCCTTCAGGGGATCGGTGCATCCATGCTCATGGCCTGTTCTCCGGCCCTGGTGGTGGATGCCTTTCCCCAGACAGAACGGGGAAAAGCACTGGGTATGATGGGGGCGGTGGTGGCCGCAGGTCTGACACTGGGGCCTCTGGCCGGCGGGATGATACTGGCCTGGTTTTCTTGGCGCTTGATTTTTTATATCAATATTCCCATCGGGGTGATGGCGGTGCTCGCCGGTATTCTGGTGCTCAAGGATCTGCCCGGTGGTAAGGGAAGCCGGGAGCCTCTGGACAAAACCGGGAGTTTTTTGCTGATTTTGTTTTTGTGCAGCCTGATTGTGACCCTGGTAAGGCTTCCGGACTGGGGCGTGGTGTCTTTGAAAACCGGGATGGGATTGGTGACCGCCATCATCAGTGGATGGTGGTTTGCCATGAATGAAACAAACACCGCCTATCCGCTGCTGGATCTGGGATTGATGAAGATCCGGCTGTTCATTCTCCCTCTGATATCAACGGCCATTCTTTTTGCCAGTTTGTTTCTCCTGGTTTTCATGATGCCGTTCTATCTCACGTATCCCGGTGGATTTACCGCCTCAAAAACCGGGGTTATCATGATTGTTCCATTCTTGTTTTTATTGATCATTTCGCCCATATCCGGGATGCTGGCGGATCGGCTCGGATCCCGGCTTTTGTGTACGCTGGGCATGACATTCATGTGCCTGTCTTTGTTTTTTCTGATTTTTCTGTCTCCACAACAGGGGATATTTGCCATTGTCTGGCGCATGGCTCTGGCGGGTATCGGTACGGCGGTGTTTGTATCTCCCAACAATACCGCCATTATGGGATCGGTGCCCGTGCATCAGCGGGGTATTGCCTCGGGCGCAACAGCCACAGCCAGAACCCTGGGCATGGTTTTGGGGGTGGCGCTGGCCGGAACGATATTTTCAGCTTTTCTGACGTTTCAAGGAGAGGGCATGGACAGTTACATTCCTGCCATGGCACCGGCATTCATGGAAGGATTCAGGCATGTGATGGCAGCCGGTACGATCCTGGCTGCCATCGGCATTGCAGTGACATTTTCCCGGGGAAACGAGAAAATGAAAAAAACGGGTCAGATCTGAAATTATTCCCTGTCCCGGGGAACCACGAACACGGGCACAGAGGACCGTTTCAATACTTTGCGAACCAGTTTGTCTCCCATGGCTTGTGCCACCAGTCCTTGTTGTCTGCACCCCATGACGATGAACGCACAGTCTTCGTCCACGGCAGAGGAAACAATTTCATCGGCAATGGAATGGCTTTCTGCCACCAGAATTTTTTTGATGGGAGAGACCGCATCGGCCGACACTTTTTCATGGTCTTCAAAAAATCCGGCAATGGCCTGGCGGATCCTCAAGGCATCCACATTTTTGCCGATCAGAAGATCCTGGGCACCGGATTTGTGCTTGGCTCTGATTTCTTTGTAAAGGTTTTCACCAAATGCCATTTTCACCTGTCGTTGAGCAGACGGGCTGGCTTCTTCCATCACGTGAAGAACGATCAGGTTGGCGCCGGTGTAGGTGGCCATGGTAACGGCTTGTTCAAAAACCGGTTTCATGTCCACGGACAGGTCGGAGGCAAAAAGAATATTCTGGACTTTTCTGGTCATTGGCTTTCTCCCGTTCATTTATGAGGATAAAAATGACAATTTGTGCATCAAACAACTCTCTATCATATACATATATAATTGTTTTGCAAGTCTATTGTTTGCTGCACTGGGTCACCAGGCACGGCCGGATCTCTGCTGCGGCAAGATTTGCCCGGTTCCATAATATCGGTCATGGCTTGAATCCCGACAGGTTTATGATTATGTTCATTAAAATAATTTTTAACAGGAGGAATCATGAAAGAAATGCTATGGATTATCGGATTTGTAGGTATTTATCTGTTGGTGCAGATTTATATTCTGCCCAAAATGGGAATTTCCACCTGAATGCGGGATGCCTGTCAGGTGGCAGGCAAAAAAAATGGCTCGGAACAGACCACAAATATAATGGATTACCGTCCGCCTTCAGGAAGTGACAAAAAAGAGTGACAGCGCGTAAAAAGGGTGTTTTAATGGGAAATCAGTTGTGAATGTGGATTCATAAAAAACCGATGACCCGGAGGTAAAGATGAAAGACCCCTTGTTTGAGCCCATTACCATAAACACCCTGACTTTAGAGAACCGGATCTATCTGCCGGCCATGCATCTGGGCATGGGGGTGGACTATGAAGTAACGGATGCGATAATCGATTTTTACACCCACCGGGCCAGAGGCGGGGCCGGCCTGATCTGTGCGGGATTTGCCACAGTGGATGAATGGTCCGGCAACACCCAGAATATCGGGGCTCATGAAGACCGGTTCATGCCTGGATTGTCCCGTCTGGCATCGGCCATTCAGGACAACGGGGCCAAAGGGGCGGTACAGCTCAATCACGCGGGACGGTACAATTTTTCATTTTTTCTGGAGGGACGGCAGCCAAAGGCACCGTCTCCGGTCGCTTCCCGTCTGACAAAAGAAGTGCCCAAAGAAATGACGACCCAGGAGATCGAACAGACCATCGAGCGGTTTGCCCAGGCGGCATTGCGGGTGAAAAACGCCGGGTTTGACGCGGTGGAGATTTTGAGCGGCACCGGATATCTGATCAGTGAGTTTCTGTCTCCTTTAACCAATCATCGCACCGATGAATATGGCGGCAGTCTGGAAAACCGGATGCGGTTCGGCCTTCAGGTGACGGATGCGGTGCGGCATGCGGTGGGGCCTGGTTTCCCTTTGATTGTGCGTATGAACGGCAATGATTTCATGCCCGGCGGCAACACCCGGGCAGAACTCAAAACCTATGCACAATCTTTGTCAAAAACAGGGGTGGATGCCCTGTGTATCAATGTGGGATGGCATGAGGCCCGGGTGCCCCAGATCACGGCCCAGGTGCCGGAAGGCGCATATTCCTATCTGGCCGCCGGTATCAAGGAACAGGTAAATATTCCTGTGATCGCCTCCCACCGCATCAGTGATCCGGATACTGCCAGGGATCTTCTGGCAAAAGGGTATTGTGATATGGTGGCCATGGGAAGAAGTCTGATCGCGGATCCCATGCTGCCCCGAAAAGCGAAACAGGGCCGGGAAAAAGAGATTGTCCATTGCGTGGCCTGTGCCCAGGGATGTTTTGATAACCTGTTCAAACTCAAATCCGTGGAATGTCTTTGCAATCCTTTGGCCGGCCATGAAACCGACCGGACAATTGAAAAAACCGGTTCTCCCGGAAAAATTCTGGTGGCCGGTGCCGGACCTGCCGGTATGATGGCGGCGTTGACCGCCCACCGCCGGGGGCACCGGATCGTGGTGTATGAACGGGCCCACCGTCCGGGGGGTCAGTTATATCTGGCTGCAGCGCCGCCGGGCCGAGATCTGTTCGCCCGGCTGGCCAAAGACCTGGAAACCCAGATGGCTGCCGAAAAAATTCCGGTGATTCTCAATACTGAGCTGGATTCACAAACGATTGCCAAAGAAAATCCGGATGCCGTGATCCTGGCCACAGGGGCGAAACCGGCCCTACCAGATATCTCTGGCATGGATCTGCCCCATGTGGTCCAGGCCTGGGATGTGTTGACAAACAAAGTCCGGACCGGCGGTCGCGTGGCGGTGGTGGGCGGCAATGCCGTGGGAGTTGAAACCGCCCTGTTTCTGTCGGAACAGGGAACCCTGCCGGCAGATGTGCTGAAGTTTCTGCTGATCAACCGGGCCGAAGATCCGGAAACCCTGTGTAAGATGGCAGTGACCGGCACTGCAAAAATCACCCTGGTTGAAATGACGGATCATATCGGCAAAGATATCGGTAAATCCACCCGGTGGGGCATGCTTCAGGATCTTGGCCGGGCCGGGATTGAAACACTCTCTCATGCAACGGTGACCCGGATCACGCCGGAAGGGTTGATGTATGAGCAAGAAGGCAAGACAAAGACGCTGGTTGTGGATACTGTGGTGGTGGCGGCCGGGTCCGTGCCTTACAATCCCCTTGAAACGTTGGTGAAACAAACCGGTATCCCCTGTGAGGTGGTTGGCGATGCCGCCTGCGTGGGAACGGCATTTGATGCCATTCACCAGGGATTTGCCGCCGGCAGCCGGGTGTGATCGGCAAAAGGATCAGGAACCCCATTGCGGGTCTGAGTCAAAAAAATCCGCCACATGAGCTGAGTAAGCCTCAAAACAAGGGGATCTCAAAATTTTTTTCAACGGGGCTTTGTGGTGTTTGAATGACGGACCCAGATAATGCCAGAATCCTTTCATGCGGCCGGTCAGATGGCCGGGACCGGAAAACCGGCCGGCATAGGCAGACACCAGGTCATCGTGAAATTTTTTCAGCCGTGCCGGGCGCTGTTCCGGATCCGATGAAATGCCCTTGATCTCTTCGGGCAGAAACGGATTGGCCAGAATGCCTCTGCCGATCATGAACCGGCAAATACCGGGAAACCGCTGTCTCACCATTGAAAAAAAGGGGGTGTCCGTTATATCCCCGTTATACACAAAGGGGTGAACACAGGCGTTCATGGCCGCCGCAAACGCATCAAGATCCGCCTTCCCCCGGTACATCTGGACCCCGGTGCGGGGGTGGAGAATCACATGATCCAGCGGGTGGCGGTTCAAAACCCGGATCAGGTCATGGATCTCTTCTTTGTTCTGCCGGCCTAAACGGATCTTCACGGACAGCGGTACCGGAATCTGCCCAAGGATGGTTTCCAGAAGCGCGTCAATGGTTTCAGGAAACATCAAAAGACCGGAACCGCGCATTTTTTTGGCGATTTTGGAATGGGGACATCCCAGATTCCAGTTGACCTGGGTATGCCCCATGTCAGCCAAGTGCCGGGCCAGAAATATAAAATCGTCTGCCACATTGCCCAGGATCTGGGGAACGACCGGAAGGGCCAGATTGTGTTGCGGATCCACATCCTTAATCCGGGAAGGTTTGAGACGCTGGTGCCTCATGGTGGAGATAAACGGGGCCAGGGCTTCATCCACCCCGGAAAAATGCCTGGCATATACATTTCTGAACGTGACATCTGTAAATCCCTGAAGCGGTGCCAGTATCAGGGTGAAATCATTGGCTGTCATAGAGTGCGGCAACCTTGCATAATTTTGGTTATAAGTTGTATCAAAGCCTTGACAAGGGTCGCGGCCATGTGCGATGAAGCAGTTTGTTTCGGTCTGATGCTATATATAACATTTAATTGGATTGCAAGGAGTGTTTACCGGTATGAAAGAACTTTATCAGGAATTGATCCATATCAACCAGATGGCGGATGATTCCCGGAAAGAAGACAAGGCAAAAGCCTTTTTCAACACCTTGAACCAGATGCCGATTCCGGATCATTTCAACTGGGCGGGACAGATTTTTGAGGATTTTCACGTCAAAGAATATCCTGATAAAACTGCGTTGATCTGGCATGATATCCATACCGGTGACATCCGGTCATTCACCTATCTGGCATTGATGCAGAAAGCCAACCAGCTGGTGAATTTTCTGACAAAAAACGGGGTGGGTCACAAACAGAACATGTATATGATGGCACCGGTTGTCCCTGAAATGTGGTTTGCCGGCCTTGCCTGCATCAAAGCCGGTATCGTGGCGGTTCCCACAGCCACGACCATGACTTCCCGGGAAATGGAGTACCGGTTTGAAACCTACCCGCCGGATGTGGTGCTGGCCGATGAAGCCAGTGCCGAATTTATCGATCAGGCGGCCGAACAGACCGGTATCCATCCCAAAATCAAGCTGGTGCTGGGCACCAGAGAAGGGTGGACCGGATTTGATGAGATTTTCCGGCAATCCACGGAAGCTGCCGCCGCACCCACCCGGTCCGATGACATTCTGTTCTGCTTTTTCACCTCCGGCACCACCGGACTTCCCAAACGTGTGGGACATACGGCAGTTTCCTATCCCCTGGGCCATCTGTCCACCAGTGTCATCATCGGTGTCAGGCCCGACGACATCCATCATAACCTGAGTGCGCCCGGCTGGGCTAAATGGTCCTGGTCTTCTTTTTTTGTGCCCTTTAATGTGGGGGCCACCGTGACGGCGTTTTCCTTTGCAGCCCTGGATCCGGGACAGTATCTCAAGGCACTGGAAACCCATCATGTCACCACGTTCTGCGCCCCGCCCACGGCCTGGCGGATGTTTGTGAATTCAGATCTGTCTGCAGTCCGGTTGGCCGGACTGCGTCAGTCTGTATCTGCGGGCGAGCCGTTGAACCCGGATGTGATCAACCGGTGGGAAAAATATACCGGCACCCGGATCCGGGATTTTTATGGACAGACCGAATCCACGGCCATGATCGGCAACCCGCCCTGGATGGTCGATAAAATGCGGTCCGGATCATTCGGAATCCCGTCTTCCATGTATGATGTGGCCCTGGCCGATGATGAAGGCAACGAGATCACCACCCCGGATACGGTGGGACATATTGTGGTCAAGCTGAACCGGTGGCGGGGCATCGGCCTGTTTTCTGAATATATCGGAAATCCCGAGAAAATGAGTTCCGTGTTTGTGGATCATTTTTATTACACCGGAGACCGGGCGTCATTTGATGCGGATGGGTATTGGTGGTTTGTGGGAAGGGCGGATGACGTGATCAAATCCTCGGATTTTCGTATCGGTCCCTTTGAGGTGGAAAGCGCCCTGATCGAGCATCCGGCCGTAGCGGAAGCCGCGGTGGTGGGTGCACCGGATCCCCAGAGATACCAGCTTGTCAAGGCATATGTGATTTTAAATTCAGGCATTGAGGGAAACCGGGAACTTGCGCTGGAGCTGTTCAAGCATACCACGAATATTCTGGCAAAATTCAAGATCCCCAGAATCATCGAGTTTGTGACGGAAGTGCCCAAAACCATATCCGGCAAAATCCGGCGCATTGAGCTGCGGGAAATGACTGCTTCCAAATCAGACCCGGCCGGGTCCGGTCATTTCAAGGAATACTTTTACTGGGACTTTCCGGAGTTGAGTTCCAAAAACAGGAAATAGCGGTCTGTTTCACTCAAAGGGCATTTCCACTTCGATCTCTCCACTGCCGGAACGAATGAATTTGGCGTGGGGATACCGTTTTTGAAATACTTTGATCATTTTGCGGTTTTCCGCAAGTACCGTGGCAATGAACCGGGTGTAATTGTTTTCTTTGGCAATTTTTTCCAGAGTTTTCAGCAGAAAAGAGGCAATGCCCATGCCGTGGAGGTTTTCTTTGACCAGAAAGGCGACCTCTGCGGCATTCTCCGTGGCTTCGGCATAGGAACCGATGGCCACGATCTGTTTGCGCTGTCCGGCCTGCATGACCCCGATCAACGTCATGTTTCTTCGATAATCCACCTCAGCCCATTGCTGCTGGAGCATTTCTCTGGAAAACACTTTGCGTTTGTTGAAAAACCGGTAATAAATGGAGTCTTCCTGTAAAGAATAGTAAAAATGCCGGGATTCGAATTCATCGGAGGGCAGCAGAGGACGGAAATTGATATCCTTGCCGTTGTCCAGTTTCAAAGAATAATGGTAGGAATCCA
The DNA here is from genome assembly GCF_000350545.1 of Desulfotignum phosphitoxidans DSM 13687. Classification (GTDB taxonomy): domain Bacteria; phylum Desulfobacterota; class Desulfobacteria; order Desulfobacterales; family Desulfobacteraceae; genus Desulfotignum; species Desulfotignum phosphitoxidans. The sequence goes on along the minus strand of NZ_APJX01000001.1, from coordinate 281,440 downwards.
GAAACATCAGGTCCTGGCTGGTGGGCGGCACCTGATCCGGAAAGATATAATGGCGTTTCTTGGCTTCCTCAATCAACTCTTTTCTGAATTTGGGATGGGCGATCTGGGCCAGCTCCATGACCCGCTGGTAAATACTTTTCCGCCGCATTTCCGCGATGCCGTATTCCGTGACAATGATATCGATGTCGCCCCGGGTGGTGGCCACGCCGGCCCCTTCACTCAAATGGGGCACGATACGGGACACCGTATCGTTCTGAGCTGTGGACGGGATGATAATAATTGAAAATCCGCCCTCGGACATGGCCGATCCCCGGATGAAATCCACCTGGTCTCCGATACCGCTGTAAAACAGATACCCTTTGGAATCCGTACACACCTGACCGGTCAGATCCACTTCCAGGGCCGAACTGATGGAGATGAGCCGGTCGTTTTTGGCGATCACATTGGGATCATTGACAAATTCAGATGATTTGAAATAAAACATGGGGTTGTTGTCCACATAATCGTATAAGACTTTGGAGCCCATGCACAACGAGGCGACCACCCGGTCCGGCAGATAATTTTTTTTTCGGTTGGTGATCACTTTTTTATGAAACAACGGCAGCAGCCCGTCGGTGATGACCTGGGTGTGGATGCCCAGATCTTTTTTGTCGGCCAGATACGGCATCACTGCATCGGGCAGATGCCCGAAACCGATCTGGAGCGTGGCGCCGTCATCCACCAGCATATTCACATAATGCCCGATACGTTCGATGACCTTCTGGTTTTTCTGGGTGGCCAAAGATTCCAGTATGGGTTCATCATATTCCACCAGAAAATCGATTTCATCGATGTGTACCACGGAATCCCCCCAGGTCCGGGGCATCTGCGGGTTGACCTGGGCGATGACCAGGTCGGCATTTTTCATTCCCGACAGCGTGATATCCACGGATATGCCCAGAGAGCAATACCCGTGTTTGTCCGGGGGACATACCTGGATCAGGGCGACATCCAGGCCGATTTCCCGGTGTTCGAAAATTTTGGGAATCTGGGACAGATACACCGGGATATAATCGATTTTTCCTTCAAATGCAGACTGGCGCATGAGTACGGAGATGAAAAACAATTTAATGGAAAACCGGGATAAAAATCTTTCATCATGAATATATTTTGACAGGGAGGATGACAGCATCTGGTACACGATGATATCCTGGGCGCTCTGGTTTTCCACCATGGCTTTGATCAGTTGCTGGGGTTCTCCACAGCCTGTCCCGATAAATACCCGACTCCCGTTTTTTATTTTTTTGACACTTTCTTCCGGTGTGAGGAGTTTTTCCGGGCAGACATCCCTGAGATTCATGAATTTTTTTCTCCTGTAAAAAAGCGTTGGACTCAACGCCTGTTATTATGAAATACTTTTGTGGCAAAGTACAGAAAAAATAAGGATCATCAGGGAATCACTATCAGGGGGGTGCTGTTTTTTCATATCAAGGGATACAGTTGGATCAATTGATGAAAGGAAGATTATGATGAACAAGGTTCAAAAGCCACGGCTTATTGTCATGCCGCTGGTGCCCGATACAAGCCGATCTTTTGATGGTGCGGGTTTGGGGATTCATTTTTTACTGGGAAACCTTTTCGGGGTTCATCCGGAACTGACGGAATGCTGGTTCGGATGGCGGGTAAAAAAAATATTTCAGGATGAAACAGCCTTTACTGCATATTGCCGGGGCATTCCCCCGTTGCCCGATATTCAGGCCTTAGGAAAACAGGAAAATGTCCGGTACTGGTTGACCGGGAGATATTCACAAGAAGATGAGATATTGCAGATCAGCATGGTCCTTCATGACATTCAGGGGCCGGATGATAACATCACTTTGCCGTTGTCTTTAGATGACGGGATAACGGATTTCAGGTATCGGTTTCAACAATGGCTTGGTAAGGCCGGTCTTGCGTTTCCCCGAACCGATACTGTTTTCTGGCCGGAGTGGATCACCCCGGAAGGGCTGGACTGCCTGGGCCGGGGGCTGAAAACGCTGTATCTGAATTATCTATCCCAAACCGGCAGTGCCGGAAATATGATCGATCTGACCTGGTTTGACCGGGCTGTGGACGTATCGCCCCGTTCTTACCTGGCCCATGATCTTCTGGGATGGGCATTGTATAAAAATCAGGAAATCGTCCGGGCGGAATCATGTTTCGAAACCGCCCTGACTTTTAATGACAAAGGGGTGGGCGCACTGTCCGGCCTGCTCTGGTGTGCGGTGGCTCAAAAAGACCGGGACAGGGCCCTGGTTTATTCCCTGGCAAAGGCCCGGGTGACAGATGCGGATCCAAAGGCGGCCAGGGCATGGGTGTCAAAGAAAATCCCGGATTAGTCGGGTCGGCCGGGATGTTTCATGCCCCCGTGGTCTGGTCGATCCAGTCGAGAAATTCGGGCAGGCCCCTGGAAATCGGTATTTGAACAATCTGGGGCACTTCATAGGTGTGATGTGTTCGGATGAATGATTCCAGCGCCGGATACAGGGAGGTCCGGGTCTTGATGGTCAGCCGTGTTTCCGTTTCGGTCTGCACCCGGCCCTCCCAGGTGTAGACGCTGACCACCGGGTTCATCTGCACACAGGCCGCCAGTTTGTCATGCACGATCCTGGATGCCAGTGAACGGGCCTCAGTTTCGTCTTTACAGGTAACAAGAACCATACAATAAGACATGATCTCTCCTTATTCTGAATGGATAACCGGGGCCTGTTTCCGGTCATGGTGCCGGCAGGATCCGGGGTTCAAATTCCAGGGTGGCAAAATAATCGGCCATGGTCTCAGCCCGGCGGATCAGAACGACACTGCCGTCTTTTTTCAGCATCAGTTCTTTGGGACGTAAATGACCGTTGTAATTGAACCCCATGGACTGGCCGTGAGCCCCGGTATCGTGGATGACCACAAAATCACCTTCACAGGTCTCAGGCAATGGCCGCTGAATCGCAAATTTATCGTTGTTCTCGCACAACCCACCCACCACGTCCACCGGCCCGACTGCCGGCAGATGCTCTTTGCCGTGGATGTGAACATGGTGGTAGGCACCATATAACCCCGGCCGCATCAAAGCGGACATGGATGCATCCACGCCCACATAATTCCGGTAAATCTGCTTGTGATTGATGACCGTGGTGACCAGAACCCCATGGGGGCCGGTGATAAAACGACCGCTTTCCATATACAGCCTGGGGACCCAGCCGGACGCTTTTTTGAATTGATCCAAAGATTGGGTAACGCCCTGTGCCATGGCAGCCAGATCAAAGGCCGTGTCATCGGGGGCGTAGGGAATGCCCAGTCCGCCGCCGATATTGATGAATTCAAATTGAATGGACAATTTTTGATGAAGATCGGAAATGACATTTAAAAGCATGTCTGCGGTTTCCACCATATAGGTGTAATTCAATTCATTGGATGCCAGCATGGTATGAATGCCAAACCGTTTGACGCCCATGCGGACGGCCGTATCATAGGCGCTGTACAGCTGGTCCCGGGTCAGCCCGTATTTGGCTTCCACCGGATTGCCGATGATATGATTGCCGGATCTTTCAGGTCCGGGATTGTATCGGAAACAGATCAGTTCCGGAACCCCGGGCAGTTTTTGGATCAACGAGAGATCATCCAGGTTCAAAATAGATCCACCATGATCCATGGCGGTCTGAAACTGAGCGGTACAGGTATTGTTGGAAGTGAACATGATATCTTCGCCGGCTGATCCGATTTTTCTGGCCAGAACCAGTTCCGGAACCGAACTGCAGTCAAAGCCGAATCCATTTTGCTTGAGAGTCGTCATGATTGCCGGGTTCGGCAGGGCTTTGACCGCAAAATATTCCCTGAATCCTTTCAGGGATGCGAATGCGGCGTTGAGACGGTCACAGGTGTCACAGATTCCGGTCTCGTCATAAATATGAAACGGGGTGCCAAACGTTTCGGCAATGTCCGGCAGTATCCGGGACAATCTTTTTTTAAACGCGTCTGACATGGGCATGGTTGATTTCCTCGAAAAAATAAATGATTGGTGAACATTGAGGGGTTGCACAACTTAAATCAGGGCAAAAAACATCAAGAAGTAATGTCAATGGCGATTTTGGCACTTTCTTTGAAAGTGGAAAGTGCAATACGGGTCCGGGTGGATGACACGGCCTGGATGTTGTTGATCCGGGTTAACAAAAGGGATTCCAGTTCTCTGTTGTCCTTGACCCTGAGCTTGATCATCAGACAGTCCTGACCGGCCAGATAATGAACCTCCTGGACCTGGTCGATGGCGGCCAGGGCATCCCCGATTTCCGGAAAATCGACCGGATCTGACACGGTGATTTCTATAAACGCCACCATGGCACGATGAAACATGTCCGCATTGAGTCGGACCTCATATCCCTGAATCACCCCGGATGCCTCCAGTTTTTTGATACGTTCCAGCACGGCGGAAGGCGCCATGCCGATGGTTCTGGCCACCTCAACATTGGGAATTCGTGCCTTTTTTTGCAGAATTTGCAGAATCTGTAAATCAATTTTATCCATGGGTGTCATTCCATTTTAACAGAGCGAATTTATCAATTATGGGAAATAATATTTTTAATATTTTTATTTGTCAAGAACAAATGATTTATTTTTTGATAAAATTAAGAATTATATTCATTTTAGATCGGTCTGTGCGATTGTTTTGTTTTTTGTTGATTAAATGGATCCTTTCCTATACACATTTGAAGAGGAAGATTAAAGTGGTGTCATAAAAAATTTTTTCAGACAGGTATGGGATATGACGATGACCGACAACCCCATAAAGCTTTTGGTGGTGGATGATGAAGAGGCCATTCGGGAAGTGACCGAGGAGTATTTCATGAGAAAGGGGTATGAAGTTTATACGGCCGAAAACGGGGCCGATGCTCTGGATGTCATCAATGAGGTGCCCCAGATCGCCTGTATTTTTACAGATATCAATATGCCGGTGATGGATGGTCTTGAACTGGCCGAAAGAATAAGACAGATCGAAAACACGCTGCCGGTGGTGGTGATGACTGGATATCCGTCTTTGGAAAATACCATTCAGACCCTTAAAAACGGGGTGGTGGATTATCTCATCAAACCGGTGAACTTAGAGCAGATGGAATTGACACTTCGGCGGATTCTCAGAGAGCGTGAACTGTTTGTGGAAAATTTGATCCTCAAGGAAGAGGTGGCCCGCCAGACCCGACTCAAAGAGTTGAATGTGCAGTTAGAGGAACGGGTGGAAGAGGTCAACACCCTGAATCGGGTCATGGAAGACTTTTCATCGGCGGATTCCAGTCATGGTATTTTCAACAAAGTTGTGGAATTGGGTGTGGAAGAACTGCATGCAGACAAGGTGTTTTTTCATATTTTTTCTGAAAAATCTTTGACTTTGATTCAGGTTGCCAGTGCCTGTCCTGAAAATGGTGTTTTACACGTGCCCGAACATTTTGCATCCGATATCCCTGATCCTATTCAAATGTATATTAAAGAAAGTGTGGCAAAGGGATCACTTCCCTGGCTGATACCGGATACTGCTGAAAACAGCCGGATGGATGCGGCGGTTCAATCCGTTATGGTGGTGCCGTTGAAGATTCGGGAAAATGTGTTTGGCGTGGCATCCGCATTCATTTTTGATAAAGACCGGATTTTTAATGAAAAAGATATCTATTACCTGAGTTTTATCACCCAAAAAGCAGCGGGTGCCATTGAAAATGTTGCGCTGTATGAAAATATTTATGACAATCTGTTTGCCACGTTGTTTGCATTTGTTACGGCCCTGGAGGTAAGAGATTTTTATACCCGCCGGCATTCCACCCGGGTGGCAAAGTATGCCCGTATGATCGCCATGGAAATGGGATGCGGTGAAGAAGAGCTGGATGTGATCAATGTTGCCGGTATGCTGCATGATATCGGTAAGATCGGTATCCGGGATGATATTCTGCTCAAGCCCGGTCGGTTGACGGATGAAGAATTTGAAAAAATCAAAGCGCATCCGGCCATTGGTGCCGACATTATCAGCAATCTGGGATTGTGGGACCGGGAGGTGGATATTATCCGACACCACCATGAACGGTTTGACGGAAAAGGATATCCGGATGGACTTGCAGGAGAAGCTATCCCCAAGTTGGCCAGGATTATGTCTGTGGCGGATTGTTTTGATGCCATGGCATCGGATCGGCCTTATAGAAAGGAAATGGAAATGAGCCGCGTACTCAAAACAATTCGTGAAAATTCAGGCACTCAGTTCGATCCCCAGGTAGTGGATGCATTTTTTAACATTGTTGATCAGATTCAAGAGACCGGTTAATTGGAAAAAAATAAAAAAAAGAGTTGACAACTTCTGGAAAAGCATATAAATTCGCCTTTGTTTTTTGGAAGTGCCCTCGGGCCGTTAACTCAGTTGGCAGAGTATCTGCCTTTTAAGCAGAGAGTCGCTGGTTCGAGCCCAGCACGGCCCACCATAAATGAGCACCCGATACCAGAAAATCAAATGCGTCCCCATCGTCTAGCCCGGTCCAGGACACCGGCCTTTCACGCCGGCGACAGGGGTTCGAATCCCCTTGGGGACGCCACTTAGATAATCAAAGGCTTTCAGCATTGTGCTGAAAGCCTTTTTTTGTTAAGACACATCATAACCGGTTTTGCCGGCCGGGCACAAAACTGGTGAGAAAATATCATGGCAGCGGGTTCTTTTATATAGTCGCTTAGGGAGCAATACTATCGTGCCAAAACAGCCCATCATACAGGTGGATGCACTGAAAAAATCCTACAACGGCCGACCGGCTGTGGCCGGCATCAGCCTGGCCATTGCGGCCGGGACCTGTTTCGGTTTGCTGGGCCCCAACGGAGCCGGGAAAACCACGGCGGTGGAGATCATGGAAAATATTCAGAAACCCGACCAGGGGCGGATTCTGTTCAAAGGAAAAGAACGGGACCGGTCTTTCAATCAGCAGGTAGGAGTACAGTTTCAACAGACCGAATTAATGGCGTTTCTGACCGTGGAAGAAACCCTGAAAACCTTTGCTGCATTTTATGCCCAATCTCTGCCGGTGGAAATGGTGATGGATCTGTGCATGCTCAAAGAGATCAGAAATCAGCGGAGCAACAAAATATCCGGCGGACAGCGTCAGCGGCTTCTTTTGAGTCTGGCCCTGATCAATGATCCGGACCTGCTGTTTCTGGATGAACCCACCACCGGCCTGGATCCCCAGGCCCGGCAGCATGTGTGGGACATTATCAAAGGGATCCGGTCCAGAGGGAAAACCACCATTCTGACCACCCATTATATGGAAGAAGCCTGGGTTTTGTGCGATGATATTGCCATCATGGATGAGGGAAAAATTATTACCCAGGGCGCTCCCAAAGATCTGGTAAAAACCCATTGTGCATCCATGCCGCCGGAATCCCGGAACCTGGAATCCGTATTTCTGGCACTCACCGGTAAGCGTCTGAGGGGTTGAGACCATGAGTCTGAAACGCATGTGGGCATTGTTTATGGCCCGCAGTCTGGAATTCATCCGGGACCGGGCCGGGTTCGGGTGGAATATTCTGTTTCCGTTTTTGCTGGTGGCGGCATTCAGCATTGCCTTTGGACCGGATGCAAAAAAGCAGTTCAAACTGGGGGTGTTCCCAGTGCCGGATCCGGTGCCGGCCCTTGAAACCATCCGGATTCCGGATGCCTTGAAAACGGATCCTTCGGTTCAACTGGTTTTTTTTAAAGACCTTGACCCGGCACTGGAAAAGCTGCGGCACCATAAAATCGATATTCTGGTTCAGTCCGGTGATGTGAAAGATCCTGAAGCGGTCCCATTAAAGAATGATTCCAAGGTGCGCTACTGGGTATCGGATGTTTCTCCCAAGGGCGCTTTGGCAGAGAAACTGGTGAAAGCAGCCGTGGTGCCGGAGGCTTTTTTTGAAAACCGGGTTTACAAACAGGCGGTTCCCGGGACTTTGGTGCGGTATATCGACTGGCTGTTTCCGGGCATCCTGGGCATGAACATCATGTTTTCCGCTTTTTTCGGGGTGGGATATGTGATTGTCCGGTACCGGCGGAACGGGGTGCTCAAACGGTTAAAAGCCACACCGGTCACTGCCTTTGAATATCTGTCCGCCCAGCTGATTTCCCGGGTGGTGGTGTCCATGGCCGCATCCATGGTGGTGTGGGCCGGGTGTGATGTGATATTTTCATTTCAGATGCAGGGGTCGTATGTGGATGCCGTCATTGTGTTTTTTTTCGGTACGGTGTGTCTGGTGTCTTTTGGTCTGATTCTGGCCTGCCGGGGAACCAATGAGGAATTGACCAACGGAATCATCAACTTTATCTGCTGGCCCATGATGTTTCTGTCGGAAGTCTGGTTTTCCATTGAAGGAACAGCCGCCTGGATCCGACAGGCGGCCGGGTTCCTGCCGCTGACCCATTTTCTTTCCGCTGCAAGAAAGGTGATCAATGACGGGGCCACCCTGTCCCAGGTATCCCAGGAGATGGCAATACTGGCGGTCATGAGCCTTGTGTTCCTGGCTGTCGGGTCGTGGCTGTTTTCCTGGACCCGTTAGGATGACATGGTGTATACTGTTTAAAACCGATCTGTATATACTTTCAATCATTTTTAGGAGATGGATATGAAACCCGTGGTGGCCCTGGTGGGCCGGCCCAATGTGGGCAAATCAACGCTGTTCAACCGGCTGATCCGGGACCGGCAGGCCCTGGTGGATGACATGCCCGGCGTCACCCGGGACCGGCATTACGGTGAAGCCCGGTGGGATGACAAGGCTTTTACCGTTATAGATACCGGCGGATTTCTGACCGAAGATGATGATTATTTTGCCGCCCAGATCAGAGATCAGCTGGCCGTGGCCGTGGCCCAGGCCAGTGCCCTGGTGTTGATTTTAGACGGCCGGGCCGGGTTGTCGCCGTTTGACCATGATCTGGCGGCCATGCTCCGCAAGTCCGGAAAACCGGTTTTTTATGTGGTAAATAAAATTGAAAATCAGCGGCAGCTCGATGATCTGGGAGATTTTTATGACTTGGGCATTGAGTCTTTCTACCCGGTTTCCGCGGAACACGGCATCGGGGTGGCGGATCTGCTGGATGATCTGGTGGCCGGGTTGCCCGATGCCGTGGAATCGGACATGGAAGATAATGAGACTGTTCGCATCGCCATTGTGGGCCGACCCAATGTGGGTAAATCCAGTCTGGCCAATCAGCTGTTTGGATCGCCCCGGGTGGTGGTCAATGAAAAAGCAGGCACCACCCGGGATGCCATTGAGCTGGAAGTCTGTCATAAGGGACGGCGGTTTGTGCTGGTGGATACGGCCGGTATCCGGCGCAAGGGAAAAGTGACTGAAAAGCTGGAAAAATTTTCCATTCTCAAATCCCTGAAAAGCCTGGAAAACTGTCATGTGGCATTGATTCTCATCGATGCGGCTGAAGGGATCACAGATCAGGACATCACCATTGCCGGGTATGCAGAAAAAAAAGGATGTGGTGCTGTTTTTCTGCTTAATAAATGGGACCGAGTGGACAAACAGGAAAAAGGGGAAAAAGCCTATATTTCAGAATTGCGGCAGATGGCCAAATTTCTGTCCTATGCCCCGGTCATGACCGTTTCCGCGTTGACCGGTCAGCGGTGTCACCGGATTCTGGATATGGCTGCCAACGTATATGAAGAATACGGGTTTCGGATCAATACCGGGACCTTGAACCGGATCATCGCAGATGCGGTACAAAGAGAAGAGCCGTCTTTGCACAAAGGAAGACGTCTCAAATTTTTTTATGCCACCCAGGTGGCCACCCGGCCGCCTTGTTTTGTGTGCTTTGTTAATTATCCCAAGGCCGTGCATTTTTCCTATGAACGGTATCTGGTCAATCAGCTGCGTCAGATGATTCCGCTGAATCTGACGCCCATCCGTCTTTACTTCAGGGAAAAGACCGGACGGATGGATTTTTCCGGTAAAACCCGGGAAAATGAGCGTATTGCCCTTAAAAAAGAGCGAATCACCACCAAGCGGAAAAAAGAGCGCAAAGAACAGAGCCGCAGAAAGCGGCAGCGGGATGGAAATACGGGGGGCTGATGGATCTGTTTGATGCCCATTCAGACCAGGACCTGGCCGGGACAGTGCCTCTGGCTGACCGGATGCGGCCCAGAAGCTTATCTGAACTCAAGGGCCAGGATCACCTCATGGCTCCGGGCAGTCTTCTGGCCCGGGCCATCCAGGACGACCGGGTGTTTTCCATGATCCTGTGGGGACCCCCAGGTTGTGGAAAAACCACCCTGGCAAATATCATCGCCCATGAGACCCGGTGTGAGTTTGTCCGGATTTCCGCTGTACTGTCCGGGGTGAAGGATGTCCGGCAGATCATTGACACGGCCAGAGAAAAGCGGGCATTGTTCAAAAAACGGACACTGCTGTTTGTGGACGAGATTCACCGGTTCAACAAAGCCCAGCAGGATGCGTTTTTACACCACGTGGAAACCGGACTGATCACCCTGGTGGGGGCTACCACGGAAAACCCTTCCTTTGAAGTGATCCCGGCCCTGGTATCCCGGTGCCGGGTGTTTGCCCTCAAGGGTCTGGAACCCAGACATATCCAGGCTATTCTCGTTCGGGCCGTCACAGACCCGGTCCATGGCCTGGGGTGGGATTTGGACCGGTTTCAGACGGAAGCCTTACAGTTTCTGGCACACAGTGCGGACGGGGATGCCCGCATGGCATTGACCGCTCTGGAAGCGGCAGCGTTTCATTTCAGTGATAAATCGTTCATTTCCCTGGCGGATCTGGAAACCGTGGTGGGAAAAAAAGCGCTGCTGTATGACAAGGCCGGAGAAGAACACTTCAATCTGATTTCCGCGTTCATCAAAAGCATGCGGGGCAGTGACCCGGATGCAGCCATCTACTGGCTTCAGCGCATGCTGGCGGCCGGTGACGACCCTTGTTACCTGATCCGGCGCATGGTTCGGTTTGCCACCGAAGATGTGGGCATGGCTGATCCCGGGGCGCTGACCATGGCTTTGAATGCCGGGGAATCCTTTCGGCTGCTGGGCCGGCCCGAAGGAGACGGATCCCTTTTCCAGGCGGCCGTGTACCTGGCCACAGCCCCTAAAAGCAATGCTGTGTATGCAGCCCAGAAACAGGTGACCGACCTGGTGGAAAAAACCGGACATCGGCCCGTGCCCCTGCACATTCGCAATCCAGTCACAAAATTGATGAAAGAGATGGGATACGGCACCGGATACCGATATGCCCATGATCATGAGGGCGGATATGCGCCTCAGTCGTATCTGCCGGATTCTTTGGACGGGCAGCGCCTGTATTTTCCCACAGACCGGGGGTATGAGAAAACGGTCAAACAGCGACTGGCGGCCTGGATCGCTCTGCGGGACAATCCGAAAAAAATCAGGTAAAGACGGATCTGTTTTCAGTTCACAGATACGCTGTGGTGATTTTTGTAATGGTGTCGTGTGTCAGGCGGACGGTACGGCCCACCATATTTTTGCCGGACAGGGCCGCAAACAGGTCCGGATCATCGGCTGTTCTGGCCACAAACCGCAGACCCTGACGGGTCCGGCCGTAGATGACCCCGTAGGCCGGGGTGTGGTCCGGACGATACACGATGGTATAGGTTTCTATGATCCCTTTGCCGGTCGGCGCTTCATCCACAGGTACCGGATTAAATCCTGCCAGCGGCTTTTCATGGTCGGCCGCTGCCGTGCCTGCCAGGCTTTTTTCAGGCCGGCGGCTGCTGTAGATGCCGGCGGCGTGTTTGTACATGAACCATCCCAGGGCAGTTACCAGGCCGGTGCGGTATCGGCCGGTAGCGATCTGTTCCGCCAGGGTGGCCACGGCATGCAGATTGTAATTGTTGCCCGGACCGCCGAAAAAACCCAACCCACCGGTGAGCGTCAAAGGCCGGGGATCATTGTCCGACACCCCGGTCATTTTTTTGGCAATGGACACGGCACAGGGGAAACAGGAATAAAAATCAAAACAATCCATCTGGTCCAGGGTCAGTCCGGCCCTTTCCAGGGCTTTGTCCACAGCGGTTTTCAATGGAACACTCACAGTAAAATCGCTTTTTTCCACCATGAAACGCTGGCGGTCCCTGGCATATCCTCCCCCCAGAAAATAAACCGGCTGAAGGTTTTTTTTACTACAGGCACGGGCCGCTTTTTCCGACATGAGAATCACAGCTGCGGCCTGATCCACGGTGATGAACGCGTTCATGAATTTGGTATAGGGGAAGGCGACCGGCCGGTTGTCCAATGACGGGGTGATGATCTCATGGGACGTTCGAGACGTCCTGACCCAGGCATACGGATGGCCGGCCGCCGTCCGGCTGAATTGAGACCACATGGTTCCGATTTTTTCAAGATAGGCGGACAGTGGCAGGCCCGAGGCCTGCCACAGGGCGGTTTCAAACAGGGGAAACCCCTGCATGGGGTGCTGGATACCATGCAGGGTTTCCACAGGTGTGGCACCGATGGCATCGTCGTTGGCATACGTTTCGGGGATGCCCTGGAGCAGGGCACTTTCTGGTTTTGGGGTGTCAGGATGCCGTTTCACATAGGCTTCCGCCCCCACTACCAGCACCCGTTCCAGCCGGTTTTCCGCAATCAGGTCGGCAGCCTGGTTGATCAGGGTCTGGGGGGAATTCCCCCCGATGTTGGAGATATGCAGGAACCCTGGTTTTACCCCCAGAGCCCGGGCTACCTGAATCGGAGCATCCGGACAGTGGGCGCTCAATGGTCGGACCACCATGATGCCGTCCAGCCGGGACAGCACAGACGGGTCCGTCAGGGTTTGTCCGGCCCGTTCTGCCGCCTGAATCATGAGACCCGGCGGATCCAAAGGATTTTCTGTCTCTTTGGGTTGTGTGACCTGGCCCCATCCGGCCATCACCACATGTGTATTCATATGCATTCAGATCCTTGATTACTGTTCAGCAATGGCAAAAATAAAACAGTTTTGCGTAAAAAAACATATTTGTCAATTGCACGAGACCGTCATAATCTCTTGTTTTTTGTGCGTCTGTCTGCTATGGACCTTGGGATGGATATGTGCAGTTAAAATGTAACTGTTGTCTGAACAAATCAGTGCAGTGCGCTGCCACCGACAGATTACATAACCAATTGATAAAAATTGATAAACGTGGAGGTATTAAATGAAAAACGTGGTGATAGTCAGCGGTGTCAGGACCCCGGTAGGATCTTTTGGCGGTTCTTTGAAAGCGGTGTCTGTAAAGGATCTGGGTACCTGTGTCATGAAAGAAGTGCTTAAGCGGGCAGGACTGCGCCCGGGTGTGACCGATGAACAGGCGGCATTTGGCCCGGAATCCCTGAAAGATCAAGGCATGATCGATATTGAAAAAAAGGGATATGATTATGATGAGAGCCTCAAGGAACTGTTTGTGGATGAGGTGATCATGGGTAATGTGCTCCAGGCAGGCCAGGGACAGAATACGGCGAGACAGGCCATGATCAATGCCGGTCTGCCACGGTTCACGCCGGCCATGACCATCAACAAGATCTGCGGTTCCGGGCTGAAGGCCATTGCGCTGGGGGCCCAGGCTATCATGGCAGGCAGTGCGGATGTGGTGCTGGCCGGTGGGCAGGAAAGCATGAGCAACGCGCCCATGGCATTGTTGAAAGCCCGGTGGGGACACCGCATGGAACTGACCGGTCAGGGCCAGGTCCATGACTTGATGGTGTTTGACGGGCTGTATGAAATTTTTTACGGGTACCACATGGGGCTGACTGCGGAAAATATCGTAGAAAAATATGGTATTTCCAGAGAAGATCAGGACCAGTTGGCCCTGCTGAGTCACAATCGGGCCATGGCAGCGATTCAGGATGGGACCTTTGCAGAGGAAATCGTGCCGGTGACCATTGCATCCCGCAAAGGGGATATTGTGGTGGACACGGATGAGCGGCCCATGGAGACCAGCATGGAAAAATTGGCCAGACTGCGGCCGGCATTTAAAAAAGACGGAAGCGTGACTGCGGGCAATGCATCCGGCATCAATGATGCGGCTGCTGCTGTGCTGCTCATGACCGAAGAAAAAGCCGATGAACTGGGCCTGGAAAAACTGGCCAAAATCAAGGCCTTTGCATCCGGCGGCGTGGATCCGGCGTATATGGGGCTGGGACCGGTGCCGGCTGTGAAAAAAGTGTTGAAACAGACCGGAATGACTGTCAAGGACATTGATATGATCGAATTGAACGAAGCGTTTGCGGCCCAGGCCATCGGATGCATGCGGGAATTGAATATCGATGTGGAAACACCCAATGAACTGGGGTCCGGTATTTCCATCGGACATCCCATTGGATGCACCGGTGCCAGACAGATGGTCACCGCCATTCACCAGATGAAACGCAAAGGTTACGGGACCGGCCTGATATCCATGTGTATCGGTGGCGGCATGGGCATGGCCATGATCATTGAAAAATAAGTTTTTCTTTACTTGAAATTACAAAAATGGTAATTATTTCCAATAACTTCTGCAGATGAATCTATATGGGGTTATGGCCGGGTGCTGGACAGCACCGGTCTTAGCCCCATAATGACCTGAAAGGATGTGTTCACACATGGATATACCAAGAAAACTGGGCATACTCATTTACAGTGCGGTCCCTGCAATTGTCGGGGGAGGGATCGTCTACCATTTTTTTGACAGTTTTGTTCAGGTGGTCATTTTTGAAATACTTCTGGTGATGGCGGTCTTAGGCATTTTCAGCAGCTGATATCCCAACGGGTGGTGTCTTGGAACAGACCATTTTTCAAAGAGGGGTGTTTTTCTTTTTTCTGGCCCTGTTCTGTGCATCCATTCTTTTGCTGGGAAATCTGCTGGCACCATTTACAGCCACCATTGTTCTGGGTGGGGTGATCACGGGTGTGTTTCAACCCATGGTCAATGTGTTTGCCCAAAAAATATCCATGCGGGCGGCATCGGTATTGACCTGCATTATCATTTTTTTTGTGGTGTTCATTCCAGTGGTCTTTTTTGTGGGGGTGTTGTCCAGAGAAGCCCTGGGATTATATAATATGGCCAGAGATGCTGTCTTTTCAAACCAGTTGATCCAGACTTTGGAAAACACCCGGGCCCTGGAACGGCTCAATGATCTGCTGGCCCGGGCAGGGATCCAGAAAACAGTTTCCTGGCAGGAGTTGTTCGCCCCGGTGTCTGAACTGGGGAAAATGCTGGGATTGTCCCTGTTTCAGCAGGCCCGGTTCATCACATCTAATCTGCTGAATCTGGTGTTTTATTTCTGCCTGATGCTGATCGTTATTTTTTACATGTTCATGGATGGGAAGCGGCTGATTCAGTATTTGTACGACCTGTCTCCGCTTCAGGATGAACATGACAAAAAATTGGTTACACAATTTCATGAAATGGCCGGGGCAGTGCTGATTGTCAATGGTCTGGGCGGATTGATTCAAGGGATTGCCGGCGGGGTTCTGTTCTGGTTCCTGGGGTTGAACTCTCCGGTTCTCTGGGGCCTGGTCATGGGATTCATGGCGTTTCTGCCCATTGTGGGCATTGGAATTGTTCTGGTACCCACCGCTGTGTTTTATATGATTGACAATTCAATGATCACGGGGTTCGGCTTACTGGGGTTTTATGGCATGCTTTCCTGGGGGGTTGAATACATTTACAAGCCCAAACTGGTGGGAGACCGGGTGGCTATGCATCCGCTTCTCGTTTTTTTTGCCATCATCGGCGGTCTGAATGTGTACGGCCTGATGGGCATTATTTACGGACCGTTGATAGCGACCTTGTTCCTCACCTTGTCGGATATATATTTTTCCAGTTTTCAATCCATGGTTGAACCGGCAAAACAAAAAAAATAATCAATTTTCGGAGTAAAAAAGCAGATGATCCAGAAAGAAACCCATTTGACCAGCATCGAGAAGGAGATGAAACAATCCTACCTCGAATATGCCATGAGTGTCATTATCGGCCGGGCCTTGCCGGATGTGCGCGACGGGCTGAAACCCGTGCACCGGCGGGTGCTGTATGCCATGCAGCAGTTGCGTAACGACTGGAACAAGCCGTACAAGAAATCCGCCCGTATTGTGGGTGATGTCATTGGTAAATATCATCCCCACGGGGATTCTGCAGTGTATGACACCATCGTGCGCATGGCCCAGGATTTTTCATTGCGGTATATGCTGGTGGACGGGCAGGGTAACTTCGGATCTGTGGACGGCGATTCACCAGCAGCCATGCGTTATACGGAAATCCGGATGCGCAAGCTGTCTCATCAGATGCTGGCGGATCTGGAAAAAGAAACCGTGGATTTTATTCCCAACTATGATGAGACCCTGGATGAACCGGCCGTGCTGCCCACCCGGTTTCCTGCGCTCCTGGTGAACGGATCCTCCGGTATTGCCGTGGGCATGACCACCAACATTCCGCCTCACAATATCCGGGAAGTGGCGGATGGTATCAAGGCGTTGATCGATGATCCCGATTTGGGTATTCAGGATTTGATGCAGTACATTCCGGGTCCGGATTTCCCCACCTGGGGACATATTTACGGAACACATGGGATTTACGAGGCATACAGCAGCGGGCGCGGGATTATCACATTGCGGGCCAAGGTGGAGGTGGAAGAAAATAAGAAAACCGGTCAGGAAACCATTGTGATCACCGAACTGCCCTACCAGGTGAACAAGGCCAAACTGGTGGAAAAAATTGCTGAACTCATGCGGGACAAAGTCATCACCGGGGCCTCGTTTGTGCGGGATGAATCCGACCGTCAGGGCATGCGCGTTGCCATAGGACTCAAGCGGGATCAGATCGCTGAAGTGGTGATCAACCAGTTGTACAAACACACCAATCTTCAGACCTCGTTCGGCATCATTTTCCTGGCCGTGGTGAACAATCGGCCGGAACTGCTGACCCTCAAGGATATTCTGGTGCATTTCATCGAACACCGCAAGGATGTCATCATCCGGCGCACCCGGTTTGATCTGAGAAAGGCGGAGGAACGGGCCCATATTCTGGAAGGGTTGAAAATCGCTCTGGATCACCTGGATGAGGTGGTGGCCCTGATTCGGGCATCCCGGTCCCCGGAGGAAGCCAAAACCGGATTGATTACCACGTTTGACCTGACACCGGTGCAGGCCCAGGCCATTTTAGACATGCGGCTCCAGCGGCTTACCGGGCTTGAACAGGAAAAAATAATCACGGAATATGATGCCCTGCTCAAGGATATTGCCTGGTACAGGGAGATTCTGGGCAGTGACCAGGTGGTCAAAGGCTTGATCAAGGATGAGCTCGCAGAACTGGTGGACGAGTTTGGGGATGACCGCCGGACAAAGATTGTGGAAAGCACGGCTGATATCAGCATTGAAGACCTGATCGCTGAAGAGGACATGGTGGTCACCGTGACCCGGTCCGGGTATATCAAACGCAATCCGGTCACCCTTTATGCCAGTCAGCACCGGGGGGGGAAAGGCAAGACCGCCATGGGAACCAAAATCGATGATTTTGTGGAGCATCTGTTTGTGGCTTCCACCCATGCCACGGTTTTGTTTATCACCAATTTCGGCAAGGTGTACCAGGCCAAGGTGTATGAACTGCCCATGGCCGGCCGGTCCAGCCTGGGCAAGGCCATTGTGAACCTGCTGCAGTTCGAAGAAGGAGAAACCCTGGCCACCCTGCTCACAGTGAATGAATTTGTGGAAAACTGCTATGTGGTCATGGCTACCCGCAAGGGACGGGTGAAAAAAACCGATCTCATGGCCTATTCCCGGCCCAGATCCGGCGGACTGATCGGGGTGAAGCTGGCCCCGGGAGACGAGCTTATCGCAGCTCGAATCACGGACGGCAATATGAACGTGTTTCTGGGATCGGACGGCGGCAAGGTGATCCGGTTCCATGAATCCGATGTCAGGGCTACGGCCCGGGGATCCATGGGGGTCCGGGGCATGCGGATTCCCCCGGATTCCCAGGTGGTAGGAATGGAAGTCCTGGCCGGGCAGCAGACCCTGTTGACAGTCACGGAAAACGGATATGGCAAACGCACGGACGTGGCAGAGTATAAAACCCAGAACCGCGGCGGCATGGGTGTGTTTTCCATCAAGACATCCAAACGGAACGGTAAAATGGTTTCCCTGGCTTTGGTGGATGATACAGATGAACTCATGATGGTGACAGATAAAGGAATATTGATCCGCACGGACATCGGCGGTATCAACATCATTTCCCGCAATACCCAGGGCGTCAAGCTGATCAATCTGGGAGCCGGTGAAAAACTCATAGGTATTGCCCGGCTTTTTGACGAGAATGGAGACACAGACGATCTTGACTCAGAAATCCAGCCGGACGACGAAGACAGTCTTCAGTAAAGCGACCCATAAAGGCGCAGGGCATCGGAAACGGCTGCGGGAGCGGTTTCTTTCCGGTGGACTTGCCGGATTCCACGATTATGAGGTCATTGAGCTGCTGTTGACCTTGAACACGCCCATGAAGGATTGTAAAGATGCGGCCAAGGCGTTGTTAAAAGAGTTCAAAAGTTTCCAGGCCGTGCTGGAAGCGGATGTGGATGAATTGTCCCGGGTTCCGGGAGTCGGACCGGTCAACAGTATGGGTATTCGTCTGATCAAAGCGGTGGCGGACCGATACCTGGAAACAAAGGTTGTGGAGCGGGATGTGGTGAACAATCCGGAAGACCTGGTGGATTATTTGAATCATACCATCGGGTTTAAAGGCCGGGAGCATTTTGTGGGTGTTTTTCTGGATGCCAAAAACCGGGTCCTGGCATCGGAAATTCTGTTTTCCGGGACTTTGAGCGCCAGCGCAGTCTATCCCCGGGAAGTGGTGATCAAAGCGTTGCAGCATCAGTCGGCGGCAATGATTTTTGCCCACAATCATCCGTCCGGGGATGTGACCCCGTCAGCCAGTGATAAAGATATCACTCGAAAACTGGTGTTTGCCCTGGGTATGGTGGGAATTACGGTTCATGAACATTTAATTGTGGGTGGTCGGGGCGTTTACAGCTTTGCGGCCCAGGGGCTGATGGCCCGGTTTCAAAAGGAATTCAGCGCATCCGATGACCATGGAAGAAGATAACCTGCCGCCGTGTTTCGGCGAACTTGAAAAAGTATTTCCCCTGCAGACAAACGGGTTGAGACAGACCCCAGAGTCGTGTTTTTATCATTGTCCGGTCAAAACCCGGTGTCTGAAGCAGGCCATGGCCACCAAACACGGGGCCAGAGTGGAAGAAGAATTGATTGATCGCAGCGAACAAGCGGGCATTATGAATTTTTTTGAACGCTGGTCCAGGAAAAAACAGGTGCACCGGCGCATTCATGCCAAGGCAAAAAAGGAGGATTGAATGAGATCGGTTCAAGAAATTGATATGGCAGGCAAGCGGGTATTTGTCCGGGTGGATTATAATCTGCCCATGGATGAACAGGGAAAGATCACCGATGATAATCGAATACGGCAGACACTGGATTTGATTGCGTATCTTCAGGACCAGCAGGCAAAAATAATTCTGGCCTCCCATCTGGGACGGCCCAAGAGCGGATATGAAAAAAAGTTCAGCCTGGCCCCGGTGGCCGAACATCTGTCCGCACTTTTAAAGAAAAAAGTGATGTTTGCGTCCGATTGCATCGGATCCCCGGTGACCGATCAGGTGACGGCCATGAAAAATGGGGATATCCTGCTGCTGGAAAATTTGAGATTTCATAAAGAGGAAAAATCCAATGATCCCGGATTCGCTCGAAAACTGGCCGGTTTGTGTGATGTGTATGTAAACAACGCCTTTGCCGTATCCCATCGGGAACAGGCGTCGGTTACCGGCATGGTGGCCCATGTGCCCGAGGCAGGGGCCGGGTTTCTGCTGGAACGAGAAATGAATGCATATGCGGATGCGTTTGAAAATCCCAAAAGACCCTTGGTGGCGGTGATCGGGGGCGCCAAAGTATCCAGCAAGCTGGCAGCGTTGGAGAATATGCTCAACACAGTGGATCAGATGATCATCGGCGGTGCCATGGCCAACACTTTTCTGCTCAGTCAGGGCATTGACACCAAGGCATCTCTGATAGAACCGGATTTGAAGGATACGGCAGCCAGAATTCTTAACAAAGCCCAAGAAAAAAGGATTGCCGTCCATTTGCCCGAGGATCTGGTGGTGGCGGATTCATTTGCACAAACCGCTCAGACCAAAACAGTGGCACTAAATGCAGTGCCCGACGGATGGATGATCATGGATATCGGGCCGAAAACCGCTGAAACGTTTATGCGGAACCTTGCCGGGGCAAAAACCATTGTATGGAACGGTCCCATGGGTGTGTTTGAAATGCCTGGGTTCATGGCCGGGACCTGTGCCGTTGCCCGGGGCATTGCCGATGCCGATGCCTTCAGTTTTGTGGGCGGCGGTGATACCGGTCTGGCTGCCAGACAATGCAACGTGTTTGATCAGGTGTCTTATGTATCCACCGGGGGGGGCGCATTTTTACATTTGATGGAGGGCAAGCCGTTGCCGGGCGTCGTGGCTTTGGGATAAAATTTCAGACCTGAAAAAAAGGGGGGAAATGATCGAGTTCTGCAAAAAACGGGAATGTCTGAGCAGGGAAGACCGTTTGAGAAGGTCCTATTATGAGGTACTTAGAGACGAACTGGATCAGTTTGTCATCGGTTATTCCCTGGTGGGGTCGTATAATAATTTTTTACGCATGAAAATCCCGTATCCGTTTGTGGAACTGCGGGAACTAAAACCCAGGGCCAGGATACCTTCCACGGAATTTGAGGCCCAGAATTCTTTTCTGATCATCTTCTGCGAAGATGCCATTGACGACAGGCATAAAAAATATATCCGTTATTTTGATGCCAACAAAACCACCAAAACCAACCTGTTGCATCACAAATATTTCCCCAATGTGGAGAATTTCAACCGCAATATCAAATATTTTGAAACCGATCAGTTTTTTGCCCTGCTCAGGTCTTTGTTGCCTGTGGATTATGCCCTGCTGATCCAGCGTTCCCGTCAGACCCGGATCCAGTACGCATTGACCCATTTCCATGTCCGGGTGGACTGGCCCATTGCCGATGCATCGGAAGATCTGGCCAGATATTTACGGTATATCTCCAAGGATTTGTATGAAAAAGGGGATAAATATGCGGAAGACCTTCAAAAAAAGCTGTTCGAATATTACGGGGTTCCGGTGATGGCCGGAGGCCGGCGTACGGCGGCTGCAGTGGCGGCCCAGTATTTCAGGCAGTTTGACGGTATCACCACCGTGTATGTGGCATCCAGTGAGTCCCGAGGCCTGTTGCGCATGGATGAAAAAGGGGTGTCCAAAGCCGTGCTGGTGGAGATTCCGGATGATCGGGTCAAATCTCTGGCGGAACTGGGAGGGATATCCCGGAACAGTTTTACCAAAAATTATGTGGTGGCCCGCCAGCGGAAAAACGTGGTGTGTATTCTGAATGTCCGGTACGACTATACCTCCCATGCCCTGCCCTCCGAGGGAGGACGGTTGCGGGAAGTCAAGCCCGATGCCAACTGGCTCACCGTGGCAGAGGAGCATATCTGGCCCAAACCGGCTGTACTGCATCGGGCACCCATTCCTTATAAGATGATCTATGCCACGGATTGACAGAATATAATCACAATCGAGGCGTATCAAGTTTTTTGAGCATGGCGGTTTCATCACAATTGGGAAAATTGACACACCCGATACAATCGGCCCAGATTTTCACGGGCAGGTCATTTTTATCTATTACCGTGAATCCGAACTGCTGGAAAAAGCTGGGTCGATACGTCAGGGTGAACAGATCCCGGACTTTAAAATAAAACGCTTCCTGAATGGCCCGTTCCGTCAGCATGGTGCCGATACCCTGGCCCGTATGTTCCAATGCAACAGCCAAAGACCGGATTTCCGCCAGATTTTCCCAGCAGAACTGAAGGGCACAGCACCCGGTTACCTGATGAGATGACGGATCCTCATACACCCAGAAATCACGCAGATGATCGTAGAGTTTGCTCAACGGCCGGGCCAGAAGTTCTCCCCGTTTGTTATAGAACTGAAGTAATGCGTGGATGGTGTTCACATCATCCAGTACAGCTTTTCGAATCATTTGTTTTGACCTTGTATATGGATGATATCAGACTTTGCATATGATATCATGTATGGAAAAACGATGTGCCAGTTTCAATATGGCTTTTGTATTGGGTTGGGCCTGATCAATGGCGTTGCCATCTGGATCATATAAACCTGAAATGTCACTGTTTCTGATGGGTACGCCGGGTGACAGCACTGCCACCGAATCTGTTCGGCGAATTTTGTTTCGGATTTCCACCAGATGATGATTGTGATCCTGACATGTCAGTATTTTTCCAATGAATCGGTGAATCTGGCCCTGGTGTATATCCGCGTAATTGGGCGCAACCGCTCCGGGTTCCCCTAAATAGAATCCGGTTCCGAATTCCCGGTGATACACCAGGGAAAGATCCTTCAGCCACTGGGGGTTGGTGGTATAGTTTTCAGGATCAGCCACAAAGGTATCTATGGCATCCCGGTAGGTTTTGACCACTGTTGCCAGATAATGGATCCCTTTCATGCGGCCTTCGATTTTAAGGGATGTGACCCCGGTTTGAATCAGTTCCGGCAGATGCTGGATCATACACAGGTCTTTGGAATTGAATACATAGGTGCCCCGGGGATCTTCAGTGATGGGATAAAATTCATCGGGCCGCAACTCCTCCACCAGGGCATACCGCCACCGGCATGGATGGCTGCACAAACCCCGGTTGCTGTCCCGGTGGGTTAAAAACGTACTCAACAGACATCGACCGGAATAAGAAATACACATGGCACCATGGACAAATATTTCTGTTTCCATGGTGGTGTGCCGACAGATGTGTGTCACTTCCTGCAAAGATAGTTCTCTGGCAAGATTGACCCGCTTGACCCCCACGGACTGCCAGAAAAGTGCACTGTTGCAATTGGTGGTGTTGGCCTGGGTGCTTAGATGAATGGGAACTCCGGGAATGATTTGTCGGGCCAGCCGGATAATTCCGGGATCTGAAACAATCACCGCATCTGCCTTCGCACGGCCGATGGTTGCAAGGAAACGGCTGATCTCTTCGGCTTCTTCATTGCGAGAGTAGACGTTGCAGGCCACATAGACTTTGACATTGTTCGCATGGGCCAGTGACACCGCTTGCATCAATTGTTCTTCTGTAAAATTTCCTGAATAGTTCCGCAGACTGAAATCCTTGCCTGCCAGGTAAACCGCATCCGCACCGTAATGGATGGCAATTTCAAGTTTTTCAAAATTTCCTGCCGGTGCAAGCAGTTCCGGTTTTTCGGGTACCAATGGTGGATCGACGGCAGGTGTCTGGGTTTCTGGCATGGGAGGTATGGCCATTCATGGAGGTGGTGCCCCCGGCAAGAATCGAACTTGCGCACATGGATTAGGAATCCAATGCTCTATCCACTGAGCTACGGGGGCGGTTATGAATTATTCAACAATGAGTTTCTGGCCGGGAAAAATTTTGCAGGTTTTGCTCAGCCGGTTCAACGCGAGAAGCCGATTTAAACTCATGTTGTGTTTTTTTGCAATCAAAAAAGGACTGTCCCCTGATTTTACGTAATAATAGGAAGATGAGGTCGTTGATTTTCGGGACGGGGTTATGGTAAGTACCTGGCCCACATGAAGCATGGCATTGGACAAATTGTTTGCACCCATGATCTCTTTGGTCGTCGTTGAAAATTTTTTGGCAAGAACCCAAAGGCTGTCCCCTTTCTGGACTTTGTATCGGACCGGTGCCTGTTTTTTTGCAGCGGCGCTGCTATTGCTGGCCGTATTGTGAGTGGTCGGTACTTTGATCGTAGTGCCGGCAATGATCCGGTGGGTTCGATAAATGTTGTTGGCTCGGGCAATGATATTGACAGTTGTTCCATAGCGGCTGGCAATACTGGACAGGGTTTCTCCTCGCCGTATTTTGTGGTATCCAGATCCAGTCAGCTGTGGAGCGGAATATGCCGCCTGAATTTTATTCACCCGGGCCAGAAACAGCTCGGATTTATTAGCGGGTATTTTCAAACGGTAGGTTTCAGGCGGAAGAATATCATCACGAAGTTCTGGATTCAATGTTTTGAGGTCATCAGCACTTACTGAAATTTCTTTGGCAATATCGGTCAGGCGCATCTGTTTTTGGACTTCAAAAGATTTATAAGACAAAGGTTGTAACGGGTTGTCAACGGTAATCCCATACGAGTCTAAATTTTGCATTATATGGAGGGTCGCTAAAAAACGAGGAACATACCGGGCGGTTTCTCTGGGAAGATTCTGGTAAAGATCCCAGAAATTATCCAGGTAATTGAGCCGCTGATTTCGGATGGTCCTCAACACCCGGCCTTCGCCGCAATTGTATGCGGCCAATACGGTTGTCCAGTCACCAAAAAGATTATGGAGTTCCTTGAGATAAGCAATGGCGGCCTGGGTGCTTTTTTCCGGATCCATCCGTTCGTCAATGTATCGATTCCGAGTCAGACCGAACTTATGACCGGTCGACGGGATGAACTGCCACAACCCTAAAGCTCTGGCTGAAGATAACGCTCTGAGTTGATAACCGCTTTCGATCAGGGGCAGCCAGGAGAGTTCTTCCGGAAGACCTGCCGCCTTTAACTGAGACAGGATATAAGGCCTGAAACGACCGGCCC
Source organism: Desulfotignum phosphitoxidans DSM 13687 (assembly GCF_000350545.1). Taxonomy (GTDB): domain Bacteria; phylum Desulfobacterota; class Desulfobacteria; order Desulfobacterales; family Desulfobacteraceae; genus Desulfotignum; species Desulfotignum phosphitoxidans. The sequence continues at coordinate 256,759 of NZ_APJX01000001.1, read as the reverse complement.
GTTTCAAGGAATTGATTAAAAATTGTTTTTCCGGACCGGTGAGCCGTTTGATTTCATATTGAACATGTTCGTTGAGTGTAATGGGAATCTCATCATGTGAGCCGGCAACAGCCACCTGCCGGGAGGCGTATATTTCAAGGATTCGTTTGGATATTAAAAACCGGATGTCATCTCTTTGCTGATTTATATCCATTGACAGGTCCGTGTCAATTTCAAGCATGGTGGAATAAGCATCATCAAGATAAGAAAGCGCATCTTCAAGTCTGCCGGCTTCCCACATTTCCTGGGCCAGGTTACACAATTCCAGTGACTGATCGATTTTGACCTGTTCATTATATACAGATTCAGGAATTTCAGGTTGTGGCCCCAGAGCACCGGTTTGGGCTGTGTCCGGATTCAGAACATAATCCGAGGGTATCCGTCGAGTCTGAGAGGTGCTGTCAACCGGACTTTTACGAGAAAGTATTACGTCTTCACAATCATTGGAAGGATAAGATTTGTCAGTGGAATCAAATGTCCGGGAGGACACGACACTGCCATCACCCGGGACAGGAGTGATGGACTTCTGATTGTATGTTTGCTGACATCCGGTGATGATCAACGCAACGATAACCAATACCGCTAATTTAATATGATGCATTGCCTCGCCCTTTCAAAAACTCAAAAAGAGTAGAAATTAGTGAACAATTAGTAAATATTGGGTTTTTTGTCAATACTATATCCTAATATTTTCAGGGGATTTCCGGAAAATATTCTGCTTTTAATAATTAGCCTTGAAAAAAAAATAATTTTAATGTAATCATACTGGATTGCAATTTGGAGTATATTATCGTTTGGTTGCAATGAAAAAAATAAAATTAATGCTTGATAAACCCGAAACACTTTGCTATAAGTCTCCGGTCATTTTGATGTGATAATTACACTTCAAAAACAATAAGCCGATATAGCTCAGTTGGTAGAGCATCTCACTTGTAATGAGAATGTCCTCCGTTCGATTCGGGGTATCGGCTCCAGACATTTTAGGTGGGGTTCCCGAGTGGTCAAAGGGATCAGACTGTAAATCTGACGGCTCAGCCTTCGGAGGTTCAAATCCTCCCCCCACCACCACAAACGATTATGTAGGAGATCTGATAGCGGTCGTTACTACATGCAATCAGGAATCATTTGGTTGCTCAAGTTATCGATTAGCGGGAGTAGCTCAGTTGGTAGAGCTTCAGCCTTCCAAGCTGAATGTCGCGAGTTCGAACCTCGTCTCCCGCTCCAGCCATTGATGATCCCCGCATTTTGGAGTGCGAGACAGGGTTAATTTACAATTGCCGTATGATGCCCATGTAGCTCAGTCGGTAGAGCGCTTCCTTGGTAAGGAAGAGGTTCACCAGTTCGATTCTGGTCATGGGCTCCATATTTTCAGGCAGGAGGGGTGAAAAAAATGGCTAAGGAGAAATTTGAGCGGAAAAAGCCGCATGTAAACATTGGAACCATAGGTCACATCGACCATGGCAAGACCACGCTGACCGCTGCAATCACCAAGCATGCCGGATTAAAAGGGCACGGAACATACGTTCCATTCGATGAGATTGACAAAGCTCCGGAAGAAAGAGAGCGGGGAATTACGATTGCCACCGCCCATGTGGAATATGAAACCGATGCACGTCACTATGCCCATGTGGATTGTCCGGGCCATGCCGACTATATCAAGAACATGATCACCGGTGCTGCCCAGATGGATGGGGCGATTCTGGTGGTGTCCGCTGATGACGGTCCCATGCCCCAGACCCGGGAGCATATTCTTCTGGCCCGCCAGGTCGGGGTGCCCAGAATTGTTGTATTTTTAAACAAATGCGACATGGTGGATGATGAGGAATTGATCGAGCTGGTGGAAATGGAACTTCAGGAGCTGCTGGATTCCTATGATTTTCCCGGTGATGAGACGCCGATTATCCGTGGATCTGCATTGAAAGCGCTGGAGAGCGATGATCCGGACAGTGACGAAGCCAAGCCGATTTTTGAGTTGCTCAGCACATTGGATTCTTACGTGCCGGAACCGGAACGGGATATGGACAAGCCGTTTCTGATGCCCATTGAGGATGTGTTCTCCATTTCCGGTCGGGGTACGGTTGTGACCGGTCGTATTGATCGCGGCGTGATCAAACCGGGTGATGAGATTGAACTGGTGGGGATTCGTGATACTGCCAAGACCGTGTGTACCGGTGTTGAGATGTTCAGAAAGCTGCTGGATCAGGGACAGGCGGGAGACAACGTTGGGTTGCTGCTGCGGGGAACCAAACGGGACCAGGTGGAAAGAGGTCAGGTGGTGGCAAAGCCGGGAACCATTACGCCCCATACCAAGTTCAAAGCGGAAATGTATGCATTGAGCAAGGAAGAAGGGGGACGTCATACCCCGTTTTTTACCGGGTACCGGCCTCAGTTTTTCTTCAGAACCACGGATGTGACCGGTGTTTTGACCCTGGAAGAAGGCGTTGAAATGATCATGCCGGGCGACAATGCCACCATTAATGTGGAGCTGATTGCTCCCATCGCCATGGAAAAAGAACTGCGGTTTGCCGTGCGGGAAGGCGGTCGTACCGTGGGTGCCGGCGTCATCGCTGAAATTTTTGAATAAAATTGAAAAGGGACCGATATTGTGGATAGAGTCTTGATAGCTCTGGCATGCACTGAATGTAAGCGCAGAAATTATACAACCACGAAAAACAAGCGGAAAACGCCTGATAAAATTGAAATGAAAAAATACTGCCGCTTTTGCAACAAACATTTGGTGCACAAAGAAACGAAAATCAAATAATCCATTTTTTTGTAGGCCAGTAGCTCTAATTGGTAGAGCACCGGACTCCAAATCCGGGTGTTGGGGGTTCGAATCCCTCCTGGCCTGCCATAAATTTAAATGTGAAATTTTCATTTGGGCAATAATTTGTGCCTGGGAGTGATATGTCACGATTACAAAAGAAAAAACCTGCCATAGAAAAAAAGAAAAAAAAAGAGGCGAATAAATCTGTGACTGCCAATGAAAATGTTTCACCTGTCCGGCAGACAGCCGCATCCGGTCTTTCTAAAATAAAACCGGAAAACCAAACAATGGCCTCAAAAGACAAAAAGGAAAATTTTGTCTTTACGGCGACCGAATTTTTAAGAGAAGTCAAGGTTGAATTAAAAAAGGTGACATGGCCTACCCGCAAGCAAACAACCGGAACTACGATTGTTGTGATTATTTTTGTTTTCATACTTGCTGTTTTTCTTGGCATTTTTGATTACAGCCTTTCCAAACTCGTTCAGGTTGTTTTAACTTAAGTGTGAGGAAGGTAATATGTCTTTGAAATGGTATGTGGTTCATGTTTACTCGGGCCATGAACAAAAAGTGAAAAAAGCCCTGGAAGAAAAAATTCAGACATCCCGATATCCGGAAAAATTCGGAGAGATACTGATTCCTACAGAAAATGTAGTTGAACTAGTCAATGGGAAAAAAAAAGAATCTTCCCGGAAGTTTTATCCGGGATATATTCTGGTCAGGATGTATCTGGACAATGAAACATGGCACATTATCAGTTCAACCCCCAAAGTAACCGGTTTCCTGGGTGGAAAAAACAAACCTGCACCGATCAGTGACAAGGAAGCACAGAATATTATTGAAAAGATGCAGATCGGAAAAAACAAACCTCAGCCCCGTTTCTATTTTGAGCCCGGGGATGATGTAAAAGTCATTGATGGCCCATTTTCCAATTTCAATGGCACTGTTGAAGACGTTTCTCCGGATAAAGAAAAAGTGAAGGTGCTCGTAAGTATTTTCGGACGGCCGACACCTGTGGAACTGAAGTTTATTCAGGTCACCAAAATTTAATTGACGGTTAAATAGTGAGTTTCAGGAGTATTTAAGCATGGCAAAAAAAATAATGACGCAAATAAAGCTTCAGGTGGAAGCAGGAAAAGCAAATCCATCCCCGCCCATCGGACCGGCATTGGGTCAGCATGGGGTGAATATCATGGATTTCTGCAAGGCGTTCAATGCCAAGACGGCCAATGACGCCGGTTCCATTATTCCAGTGGTTATTACGGTTTACAAAGATCGGTCCTTCAGTTTTATAACAAAGACACCCCCCGCATCTCGAATGTTACTGGCAGCTGCCGGTCTTAAAAAAGGGTCGGGTGAACCGAATCGCACCAAGGTAGGAAAAGTGACCCATGATCAGGTTGTAAGTATTGCAGAAACCAAGAAAGAAGATCTGAATGCCTCAGATCTTGAAGCTGCGGTAAAGATTATCGAAGGTACTGCAAGAAGCATGGGGATTGACGTCCTTTAACTTAATATAGCTTAAGAGTGATAAAAATGCCAAAGCGGAGTAAAAAACAGACAGACGCGCTGAAAAAGATCGACAGAACACTTCAATACGATCCATTGGAAGCCATGACTCTTGCCGTTTCCTCAAGCCATGTGAAGTTTGATGAAACAGTGGATGTAGCAGTCAGGCTGGGGGTAGATCCCCGCCACGCAGACCAGATGGTCCGGGGGACCGTGGTTTTGCCCAATGGTCTTGGAAAGGAAGTCAAGGTCCTGGTTTTTGCCAAGGGTGAAAAAGAACAGGAAGCTTTGGATGCGGGTGCGGATTTCATTGCCACGGAAGAAATCGTGGAAAAGATTAAAGAAGGCTGGTTCGGGTTTGACAAAGCCATCGCCACGCCCGATATGATGGGAACCGTTGGCAAACTCGGGCGCGTTCTGGGTCCCCGGGGGTTGATGCCCAATGCCAAAACCGGGACCGTGACCTTTGAGCTGGAAAAAGCCATTCAGGAATTGAAAGCGGGAAAAATAGATTTCCGGGTTGAAAAAGCAGGTGTGGTCCATGCCCCCATAGGAAAAATTTCTTTTGGACCGGAAAAATTGACGGAAAACGTCAAGGCATTTCTGGACAAGATCGTTGCACTGAAACCTGCCGCCAGTAAAGGAATCTATCTGAAAACTATCAGTGTTTCATCCACAATGGGTCCGGGTATTAAAGTGGATCCCATGTTGATCAAATAAAAATAGTTTTCAAAAAAACAAACTGTCAGAGACAGTGGGTGCACGTTGTGCATAATCGGATTGCCGGCCTGCCGAGACAGAAAAGTCAATTTTCGTTTTGGTTTTGTTGGCACCTTCGAATTTTACAAAGAAAGGAGGTGTAAAAAATGTTGAAACTTTCCCAGAAAAAGGATTTAGTCGCACGTCTGGCTACGCAGTTGTCAGAAGCGCAAATCACCATTCTCATCGATTACAAGGGGCTCGATGTCCAGACAATCACCCGGCTTCGTTACGAACTCAGACAAGCCGGTGCCAGCATGGAAGTGGTTAAAAATACGTTGCTGAACCTTGCGTCCCAGAATACGGATGCAGCGTTGATGACGGACTTTTACAAAGGCCCGACTGCCGTTGTTACGTCCGCGACGGATCCTGTCGCACCATCCAAAATTTTGGTTGATTTTGCCAAAGACAATGAAAAGCTCGAGATCAAGGCTGCTGCATTCGGTGGTAAATGTCTTGAGCCGGAAGAGATCAAGGCCCTAGCCAAAATGCCCTCGAAAGAAGAATTACTGGGCAAACTGGTCTACACTCTCAATGCGGTTCCCACATCATTTGTCAATGTTTTGGCCGGCGTTCCAAGAGGGCTGGTCAATGTGCTCAATGGCCTCAAAGATCAGAAAGATGCCGCCTAGTCCGTAATTTTAAGATCACTATATTTCAACCTTTAATAAAAAAATAGAGTTTTACAAACCATTTAGGAGATAAAAATGGCTGATATCACAAAAGATGATGTTATTGAATTTATTGCCAACATGACGGTGTTGGAACTGTCGGAACTGATCAAAGAACTGGAAGACAAATTCGGCGTCAGCGCAGCGGCTCCGGTCGCATTTGCCGGTGGTGCCATGCCTGCTGCGGGTGACGCAGCTGCTGCAGAGGAAGAAAAAACGGAATTTGATGTCATTCTTGAGGCAGTGGGTGATAAAAAGATTAATGTGATCAAAGAAGTTCGTGCCATCACCGGTTTAGGGCTTAAAGAAGCCAAGGCGCTGGTTGAAGAGGCACCCAAGCCTGTCAAGGAAGGGATCCCCAAGGATGAAGCAGGTAAAATTAAAGAACAGCTTGAGGGAGCCGGGGCCCAGGTTTCCATAAAATAAATTTTTTAAAGCGTAGAAAATACACGCTTTTGAGCATTATTCCTGTGCGGGGACATGACAATAGGGTCGTGTCTCCGCTTTTACGGTTGGAAAAACTCACTTTTGGGAGACAACATGACCGATAGTCTTTTGACCAACAAGCGTATCCGAAAAGAATTCGGCAGCAAGCGGAAAATTATTGATATACCGGATCTGATCGGTATGCAGCGCAATTCTTTCGAAAGCTTCTTACAACGTGAAACTCTGCCCGCAGAACGTGAAGAAAAAGGGCTGCATGCGGTATTTAAATCGGTTTTCCCCATCAAGGATTTCACCGATACTGCTTCCCTGGAATATGTGTCATATTCTTTCGGTGAAGCCAAGCATTCCATGAAGGAATGCATCAGCAGAGGGATGACCTACGATATTCCCGTCAACATCCGGGTTCGACTGGTGGTGTATGATCATGACAAAGACACAGGCAATGCCACCATTCGTGATATCAAAGAGCAGGAAATTTATTTCGGCACCATTCCTTTGATGACCCGTAAGGGCACATTTATCATCAATGGGACTGAAAGGGCGGTTGTGAGCCAGTTGCACCGTTCTTCCGGTGTTTTCTTTGACCATGACAAGGGAAAGAATTACTCCACAGGAAAAATTATCTACAACGCCAGAATCATTCCGGTGAGAGGGTCATGGATCGATATGGAAATCGATGCCAAGGACATCATCAATATCCGGATCGACCGGCGCAGAAAATTTCCGGTTTCCATTCTGTTCAAGGCATTTGGCTACAGCAGCGAAGACATATTGGATTTCTTTTACCGGAAAGAGCGCATTGTTAAAAAGGAAGGCTCGTTTTTTAAGGAGTTTGTTCCTGACAACCTGGTTCGGCAGCGGGCCAGTTACGATATCCTGTCACCTGAGACCGGGGATGTGGTTGTAAAACAGGGAAGAATCTTTACAAAACGGGCTTTGAAGCAATTGGCGGATGAGGGATTGACCTTTATTCCGGTTACGATCGAAGATCTGATGCAAAAAGCGTTTGCCCGGGATATCCAGGACCCGGACAGCGCAGGTGTTCTGTTCAAGGCCGGTGAGATGATCGAAGAAGATACTTTTGAGATTCTTGAAAATCACGGAATATCAGATTTTCATATTCTGCATGTGGATTCCAGAAGTTCCGATGCCATGAGAAAAACTCTGGTGAGTGACAAAGTACAATCCAGAGAAGTGGCGCTGATGGATATTTATCGCCGGTTACGCCCGGGAAATCCCGCAACCATTGAAGTGGCCCAGGATTTTATTGACCATTTGTTTTTCCGTCAGGCTTATTATGACCTTTCCAAAGTCGGACGTCTGAAAATGAATTTGCGCCTGGGCGTGGATACCATGCTGGATGTAAAAACCCTTCGGAAAGAAGATGTACTGCTGACGGCCGCAACCTTGATCGAACTCAAAGATACCCAGGGGCAGGTGGATGATATCGACCATCTGGGCAACCGTCGGGTGCGTGCCGTCGGGGAATTGCTGGAAAATCATTATCGCATCGGGCTCATCCGTATGGAGCGGGCCATTAAAGAAAAAATGAGTATGCAGGAAGTCGATGCCATGATGCCCCACGATCTGGTGAACCCCAAACCGGTTTCAGCCGTGGTCAGAGAATTCTTTGGTACGTCCCAGCTGTCCCAGTTCATGGATCAGACCAATCCATTGTCTGAAACGACGCATAAACGCCGGTTGTCCGCCCTGGGACCCGGCGGATTGACGCGGGAACGTGCCGGATTTGAGGTCAGGGACGTTCATCCGTCTCATTACGGACGTATCTGTCCCATTGAAACGCCGGAAGGTCCTAACATCGGGTTGATCGTGTCTTTGTGCACCTATGCCCGGGTCAATGATTTCGGATTCATAGAAACGCCTTTCCGTCTGGTGAATGATTCGGTGGCCAGCAAAACCATTCAGCATTTGAGCGCGTTCGAGGAAAAAGACCACCCCATTGCCCAGGCCAATGCACCGCTGGATACGGGTGGCCGGTTTATCAATCCGACCGTATCCGCCCGGGTGGCCGGTGAATTTGAGTTGGTTCCCCCGGATGTGGTCAAGTACATGGATGTGTCTCCGAATCAGCTGGTATCTGTGTCGGCTGCGTTGATTCCATTTTTGGAAAACGACGATGCCAACCGGGCGCTGATGGGATCCAACATGCAGCGTCAGGCTGTGCCGCTGATTCGAAGTGAAGCGCCTCTGGTGGGTACGGGTATGGAAAGTGTGGTGGCCAGAGATTCAGGCGTCACCATTGTTGCGGATTATGACGGCATTGTGGTGGATGTGGATGCCAAGCGCATCGTGGTCAGAAATGACGATGAAAGCAAAGGGTTTGATAAAGCGGTATCCATATATAATTGTATCAAATTTGTCCGTTCCAATCAAAATACCTGTTTCAACCATCGGCCCATTGTGGACAAAGGGGACCGGGTGAAAAAAGGCCAGGTGATCGCGGATGGACCCTCCACGGAAATGGGTGAACTGGCGTTGGGAAAAAATGTCACTGTGGCATTCATGCCCTGGGATGGATACAATTATGAGGATTCCATTCTGGTGAGTGAACGTCTGGTGAAAGACGGAGTTTATACATCCATCCATGTGGAAGAGTTCGAAGTTCTTGCCCGGGATACCAAACTGGGTAAAGAAGAGATTACCCGGGATATTCCCAACGTGGGAGAAGACGCGCTGAAAAATCTGGATGACAGCGGTATTATTCGTCTGGGCGCGGAAGTGTTTCCCGGAGATATTCTGGTGGGCAAGATTACACCCAAGGGGGAAACCCAGCTGTCTCCGGAAGAAAAACTGCTTCGGGCCATATTCGGAGAAAAAGCCGGAGATGTCAAAGACACCTCGTTGACGGTCCCGCCCGGGGTCAGCGGCAAAGTGATCGATGCCAAGGTGTTTTCCAGAAGAGGTCTGCCCAAGGATGATCGCACCCGGCTTATTGAGGATGAAGAAATTGAACGTCTGGAAAAAGACCGGGATGATGAGATTCGGATTATTTCCCTGGTAGCCAGAGAAAAAGTGGAATTGATCCTGGACGGACACAAGGTGACGGCAGATCTGGAAAAATCCGGAAAAAAACAGATAAAAAAGGGAGATACCATCGTACCCGGTATGCTGGAAGGCATTCCGGTATCGTTTCTGGTGCATCTGTCTGTGGAAGATGCCGTAATGACGGAAAAGGCCCAGCAGATTCTGGAGCAGGCCCAGGAACAGATTAAAAAAGCCAGAGAACATTTTAATCGACAGGTTTCCCGATTTGAAAAAGGAGATGATTTGCCCCCGGGGGTTTTGAAATTGATCAAAATCAGCGTGGCCATGGAGCGGGTGCTGTCCGTGGGGGATAAAATGGCCGGCCGGCACGGGAACAAAGGGGTGGTTTCCCGGATTCTGCGGGTGGAGGATCTGCCGTATTTTGCCGACGGACGTCCCGTGGACATGGTGCTCAATCCGTTGGGAGTCCCTTCCCGTATGAATGTCGGCCAGATTCTGGAAATTCATCTGGGTCAGGCTGCGTTCGGGTTAGGACAGCAGATCAATGAAATGATCGAAGAAAAACGTATGGATGCGCTTCGGGACAAAGTAAAAAGTATCTTTTCTTTGACCGAAAAACAGAAAGCCGATGATATCGAAGATGTGCTGGCCAATCGGATCGATGCCATGGATGACCGGGAACTGCTGGAGTTTTCCTCCCTTTATCGGAGTGGGGTTCATACCGCCACGCCGGTATTTGACGGGGCCACGGAAGATGAGATCAAGGACCTGCTGGACATGTCCGGATATCAGCGTTCCGGTCAATCGACGCTTTATGACGGCAGAACCGGTGAGCCTTTTCATACTCCGGTCACTGTGGGAACTATGTACATGCTTAAACTGCATCATCTGGTAGATGATAAACTGCATGCACGGTCCATCGGTCCGTATTCCCTGGTCACCCAGCAGCCTCTGGGCGGTAAGGCACAGTTCGGCGGGCAGCGCTTAGGGGAGATGGAAGTCTGGGCCATGGAAGCCTATGGTGCAGCCCATGCGCTTCAGGAGTTTCTCACGGTCAAATCTGACGATATGGTGGGCAGAACCCGAATGTATGAGAAGATCGTCAAAGGCCAGAGTGTACTGGAGCCGGGCATGCCTGAATCATTTAGAGTCTTGATCAAAGAGCTCAATAGTCTGGGTTTGGATATGAATCTTATAGAAGGCAGTAAATAAGGAGAAAGCATTGGATAATATATACGATTTCTTCGCAAAACCAAAAGATCCCAAGATTTATCAGGGTGTTCAGATCAGCCTTGCCTCTTCCGACCAGATTAGAGAGTGGTCCCATGGGGAGATCAAAAAACCGGAAACCATTAATTACCGGACGTTCAAACCGGAGCGGGACGGATTGTTCTGCGCCAAGGTTTTCGGACCCACCAAGGATTACGAATGTAACTGCGGCAAGTACAAACGCATGAAACACCGGGGCGTGGTGTGTGAAAAATGCGGGGTGGAAGTCATTCAGTCCAAGGTGAGGCGTGAGCGCATGGCTCACATCGAGCTGGCATCTCCGGTCTCCCATATCTGGTTTTTAAAAAGTCTTCCTTCCAAGATCGGTAATGCGCTGGATCTGACGTTGAAGAGTCTGGAGAAAGTACTGTATTTTGATTCCTATATTGTGATGGATCCCAAGGATACCGGCTTGAAAAAATACCAGCTTTTATCAGATGATCAGTATTACGAAGCCTTTGAAACATTCGGAGAAGAAGCGTTCGTAGCTGGGATCGGAGCGGAGGCGATTTTGACACTTTTGGATGAACTGGATCTTCAGAGCATCCATGATACACTCAAAGAAGAGATCAATCTCACCAAATCAGTGGCCAAACAGCAAAAAATGGCCAAACGGCTCAAGGTGATTTCCGCTTTTCTGAATTCCGGAATCGAACCCTCGCGCATGATCATGACGGCCTGCCCCATACTGCCGCCGGATCTTCGGCCGCTGGTTCCCCTGGAAGGGGGACGGTTTGCCACGTCTGATCTCAATGATCTGTACCGCCGGGTCCTGAACCGGAACAACCGTCTCAAACGTCTGGTGGATCTGAACGCACCCGATATCATTGTCAGAAACGAAAAACGCATGCTCCAGGAATCGGTGGATGTACTGTTCGACAACGGGCGGCATGGCCGGGTTGTCACGGGGACCAATAAACGACCGCTCAAATCGTTGAGTGACACGCTCAAGGGGAAACAGGGCCGGTTCCGCCAGAACCTTCTGGGAAAACGGGTGGATTATTCCGGGCGTACCGTAATTACGGTGGGGTCTGAACTGCGGCTGCATCAATGCGGTATTCCCAAAAAGATGGCTCTGGAGCTTTTCAAACCGTTTATTTATAACTACCTGGAGCAAAAAGGGCTGGTTTCCACGGTAAAAAGTGCCAAAAAGATGGTGGAAAAGGAAGAAAATGAAGTCTGGGATGCACTGGAATCGGTGGTCAAGGAATATCCGGTGATGCTCAACCGGGCACCGACCCTGCATCGTCTCGGGTTCCAGGCATTTGAGCCGGTACTCATCGAAGGTAAGGCCATTCAGCTGCATCCTCTGGTCTGTCCGGCATTCAACGCGGATTTTGATGGAGACCAGATGGCGGTGCATGTGCCCTTGTCTCTGGAGGCCCTGCTGGAGGCCCGGGTGATGATGCTTTCCACCAACAATATTTTGTCACCGGCCAATGGACAGCCCATTATCGTGCCCACCCAGGATATTGTACTGGGCATTTATTATATGACCCGGGCCGTGTCGAGCCAGAAAGGGGAGGGCAGTATTTTTTCCTCCATCGAAGAAGTCCGGTATGCGTTTGACGCCGGTTCTCTGGCACTTCATGCCAAAATAAAGGTCCGGATCGACGGGGAAATTTATGATACCACCACCGGCCGGATTCTGCTGTGGGAAACCATCCCCGGTGATACCCTTTTGTCTTTGACCCGGATCCGGACCGAATCCGAAGAATCGTGCGAAGCGGCGCTGGCGGAACTGAAAGCCGGTAAACCCTTTGACGACGTATTGAAAAAATATTCTGATGACGAGATCAAAAAAACGCTTGGTAAAACCGAGTTGTTGACCCGAAAGGAATTTAAAAATCTGTTTCAGGTATCGGATGTGGTGGTCGAGCAGTTGTTCGGGCTGAAGCTGGGCCAGTTCACGGATGTCCGGATGGTCGGTGACCGGTTCACTGTTTTCAAAGTGGATGAACGGAAAACCACGTTGCCGTTCAAACTGGTAAACAAGCTCATGGACAAAGGATCCATTGTCAACCTGATCGATTATGCCTACCGGAATATCGGGTTGAAGGAAACCGTGGTTCTGTCCGACCGGCTCAAGGATATCGGATATAAATATTCCACTTTGGGCGGGTTGTCCATCTGTGTGGATGACATGATCATACCGAAACAGAAATGGGATATCGTATCCGCAGCGGAAAATAATGTTCTGGAGATCAAAAATCAGTATGCAGAAGGGTTGATCACCCAGGGTGAGAAATATAACAAGGTCGTGGATATCTGGGCCCAGGCCACCGATGATATTGCCAATGCCATGATGGAAGTGATGAAAAATCCCACCGGTGCCAAGAATATTGAAGCCCTGGAAGGGCTGAATGCGGTGTACGTCATGGCGGATTCCGGGGCCCGTGGGTCCAAGGATCAGATGCGGCAGCTGGCCGGGATGCGGGGACTGATGGCCAAACCGTCCGGTGAGATCATTGAAAATCCCATTACCGCCTGCTTCCGGGAAGGGCTGACCGTGCTCCAGTATTTTATTTCCACCCATGGGGCCCGAAAAGGTCTGGCAGATACCGCTCTGAAAACAGCCAACTCCGGTTATCTGACCCGGCGGCTGGCTGATGTGGGACAGGATTGTACCATTATTGAAGAAGACTGCGGTACCATCAATGGAATTGAGGTGGAGGCATTGTACGAAGGCGGAGAAGTCATTCAAACGCTGGGAGAAAGGATTCTGGGCCGGGTGATTCAGGAAGATGTCAAAGATCCTTATTCCGATGACTTCATTGTGGGTGTGGATACGGAATTAACGGAAATGCACGTGGCAAAAATTGAAGCAGCCGGGGTTCAGAAGGTAAAAATCAGGTCGGTGCTGACCTGTAATTCAAAACACGGAGTCTGTTCCAAATGTTACGGCCGGGATCTGGCCCACGGCGACACGGTTGAGATCGGACAGGCCATCGGAATTGTGGCGGCCCAGTCCATCGGAGAACCCGGAACCCAGTTGACCATGCGGACCTTCCATATCGGCGGAACCGCTTCCAGAAAAGTGGAAGTTGCCGAGGTCAAGGCCCGGGTCGGCGGGATTCTCAAATACAATGAAACACTTCAGACCGTTACCACTGCGGGAAATGACATCATTGTCATGAACCGAAAAGGAGGCGGGGTCACTATTGTGGGTGAAGACGGCCGGGAACGGGCCAGGGAAACAGTTATTTACGGCGCCACACTGCAAGCCAAAGACGGTCAGTTCGTTGAGCCCGGTGAAATCATTGCCAGCTGGGATCCGTTTACCACCCCCATTATTACAGAAGTATCCGGTCGGGTCCGGTTTTCGGATATTGAAATCGGCAATACCGTTCAGGAACAGATCGACCCGGTCACCGGTAAGGTCAGCCGGACCATTACCGATGGCAAAGATTCTGAAACCCGTCCCCGCATTACATTGCGGGATGCCAGCGGAAAAGCTGTGAAATTGCCTTCTTCCAATGCCGCAGCCCGGTATTATCTGCCGGTCAATGCTATTTTAACCGTGGAGGAAGATGACCATGTTCTGGCAGGAGATGTGATTGCCAAGCTCCCCAGAGCAACTACCAAAACCAAGGATATCACCGGTGGTCTGCCACGGGTGGCAGAACTGTTTGAGGTGAGGAAACCCAAAGATCCCACTATTTTATCGGAAATAGACGGTACCGTCAGTGTGTCCAAAGGAACCAAAGGCCGGCAGAAAGTGACGGTAACACCGTCCGATGTGGGTGAGAAAAAAGAATATGCCATTCCCAAGGGGCAGCATGTCACTGTTTACGACGGGGATTTCATCAAAGCAGGGGATCCCCTGCTCGCCGGCAGTGCAAACCCTCAGGATATCATGAATATCAAGGGGGAGGTGGCTTTGGCCAAATATCTGGTGGATGAGGTCCAGGAAGTGTATCGCCTGCAAGGGGTCCGCATCAATGACAAGCATATTGAAGTGGTGATCCGTCAGATGATGCGCCGGGTCAAGGTGGTGTCCACGGGTGATACCAATTTTATCCCGGATGAACAGGTGGACCGGGTCGTATTCGAGGAAACCAACCGCGAGGTGGCAATGAAGGGCGGAGAACCGGCCAAAGGTGAACCCCTGATTCTAGGGATTACCAAGGCCTCATTGTCTACAGACAGTTTTCTGTCTGCAGCATCGTTCCAGGAAACTACCAAGGTACTGACTCTGGCCGCCATCGAAGCCAAATATGATGGACTCAAGGGGTTGAAAGAGAACGTGGTGATGGGACGATTGATCCCTGCCGGTACCGGTTTCCCGGGCTATCAAAATGTGGAGGTCGGGTTGGGAAAGGCTGTGAATTTGTAATGGAAGTTTAAAAATTTCTTGACATTTTAAATTTTGGTAAGTAATATTAAATATTTTGTCGTGTAAGGCGATGTATAGAATGTATAAGGAGCGTTGAAAAATTATGCCGACCATTAATCAGTTGGTTCGAAAAAGTAGAAAAAAAGCTGAGGAAAAGGTGAGTACGCCCGCTTTGAAAGGTGGGCCGCAGAAACGAGGAGTTTGTACCAGGGTGTATACATCAACGCCTAAAAAACCGAACTCCGCCTTGAGAAAAGTGGCAAGAGTCAGATTGACGACCGGGATGGAAGTTGCGGCGTATATTCCGGGCATGGGGCACAACCTTCAGGAGCACTCGGTGGTGCTGGTAAGAGGTGGCAGGGTCAAAGACCTTCCAGGTGTCCGGTATCATATCGTCCGAGGGGCGCTGGATACCCTGGGTGTGGATGACAGGCGGCAAGGCCGTTCCAAATACGGTGCCAAGAGGCCCAAGTAATTCAATTAAGACTAAAAAATGGACATGATACATGGCACAGAAATATATCATAAGTGAAAATTTGACGAAAAATGCCACACAGGAACAAAAGCTTGCGGCAAAATTCGTGAACTGCGTGATGAAAAACGGCAAAAAAAATGCGGCACGGAAAGTAGTGACTACGGCCCTGTTGATCGCCGAGGAAAAAGTGGGTGAGCCGGCTCTGGATGTATTTAAAAAAGCAGTGGACAATATTCGTCCGGCTGTGGAAGTCAAATCCAGACGAATCGGTGGGTCCACCTATCAGGTGCCCACAGATATCAATCCGGCCCGGCAGACCGCTCTGGCTTTCAGGTGGTTGATCAATTTCAGCCGGGGGCGCTCTGAAAAAGGGTTTGAAAAAAAGCTGGCTGCTGAACTGATGGATGCATATAATCAGCGGGGTGGAGCCATGAAAAAGAAAGAAGATACTCACAAGATGGCAGAGGCCAACAAGGCATTTGCTCATTTCAGGTGGTAAAAAAATAAGAATTCTCAAAAACATTCCAATGGAGGAATAAAGAAGATGGCTAAGGAGAAATTTGAGCGGAAAAAGCCGCATGTAAACATTGGAACCATTGGTCATATCGACCATGGCAAGACCACGCTGACCGCTGCAATCACCAAGCATGCCGGATTAAAAGGGCACGGAACATACGTTCCGTTCGATGAGATTGACAAAGCTCCGGAAGAAAGAGAGCGGGGAATTACCATTGCCACCGCCCATGTGGAATATGAAACCGATGCGCGTCACTATGCCCATGTGGATTGTCCGGGCCATGCCGACTATATCAAAAATATGATCACCGGTGCTGCCCAGATGGACGGGGCGATACTGGTGGTGTCCGCAGATGACGGTCCCATGCCCCAGACCCGGGAGCATATTCTTCTGGCCCGCCAGGTCGGGGTGCCCAGAATTGTTGTATTTTTAAACAAATGCGACATGGTGGATGATGAGGAATTGATCGAGCTGGTGGAAATGGAACTTCAGGAGCTGCTGGATTCCTATGATTTTCCCGGTGACGAGACGCCGATTATCCGTGGATCTGCATTGAAAGCGCTGGAGAGCGATGACCCGGACAGTGACGAAGCCAAGCCGATTTTTGAGTTGCTCAGCACATTGGATTCCTACGTGCCGGAACCGGAACGGGATATGGACAAGCCGTTTCTGATGCCCATTGAGGATGTGTTCTCCATTTCCGGACGGGGTACGGTTGTGACCGGTCGTATTGATCGCGGCGTGATCAAACCGGGTGATGAGATTGAACTGGTGGGGATTCGTGATACTGCCAAGACCGTGTGTACCGGCGTCGAGATGTTCAGAAAGCTGCTGGATCAGGGACAGGCCGGAGACAATGTCGGGTTGCTGCTGCGCGGAACCAAACGGGATCAGGTGGAAAGAGGCCAGGTGGTGGCAAAGCCGGGTACGATTACGCCCCATACCAAGTTTAAAGCGGAAATGTATGCGTTGAGCAAGGAAGAAGGCGGACGTCATACCCCGTTTTTCACCGGGTACCGGCCTCAGTTTTTCTTTAGGACCACGGATGTGACCGGTGTGCTGACCCTGGAAGAAGGTGTTGAAATGATCATGCCGGGCGACAATGCCACCATTAATGTGGAGCTGATTGCTCCCATCGCCATGGAAAAAGAACTGCGGTTTGCCGTGCGGGAAGGCGGTCGTACCGTGGGCGCCGGCGTCATCGCTGAAATTTTTGAATAAGGGTTAAGAAAGAACGCAATCATGCTGAAAACAAAAATAAGAATTCGGCTCAAGGCTTATGATCATAAGCTGCTGGACCAGTCCTCTATGGATATTGTTGATACGGCAAGGAAAACCGGTGCCAGAATAGTGGGGCCGGTTCCTCTTCCCACCCGGATCAACAAGTTTACGGTTTTGCGCTCACCCCATGTCAATAAAAAGTCACGGGAACAGTTTGAAATTCGGACCCATAAAAGGATGCTGGATATTCTGGAGCCCACTCAACAGACGGTAGACGCTCTGATGAAACTGGATTTGTCACCGGGCGTCGATGTGGAAATCAAGTTATAGCTCGATAACAGGAACCAAAAATGAACGGAATAATTGGAAAAAAAATTGGTATGACCAGTGCCTTTGCATCAGATGGAAGGCTTGTTCCTGTTACTGTTGTACAGGTGGGACCCTGTGTGGTTACACAGGTGAAAACACAAGAAACAGACGGGTACACAGCGCTTCAGCTCGGTTTTGATGAAACCCCGGTTGAAAAGCAGAACAAACCTATTGCTGGTCATTTAAAAAAAGCGACAGACAAAGGGTACCGCGTATTAAAGGAGTTCCGCAGCCCATCAGTTGAAGGAGTGGCGCCGGGTGCGGTTGTGAATCTGGATATTTTTTCCATCGGTGAAAAAGTGACAGTGACAGGTACGTCCAAAGGACGGGGTTTCCAGGGTACTATTAAGCGTCATGGATTTAGCCGGGGACCGGAAACCCATGGGAACAGAAATCACCGGAAACCAGGCTCCATCGGAAACAGTGCATGGCCTGCAAAGGTGATCAAGGGCAAACGTATGCCGGGCCACATGGGGGTCGAGAAGGAAACCGTAAAAAACCTGACTGTTGTGGACATTAAACAAAATGAAAATCTTTTGTTGCTGAAGGGTGCGGTTCCAGGGCCTAAAACAGGTATTATCAAGATTTATAAAACCAGTTAACAGGAAATAATAGATTTGGCCGATTTTCAGAAAGTCGGTTGAAATATTGCGGCTATGGGTATTGCGGAATAACCGCGGTGATGCATAGTTGATCAAAAATTAAGAGGAAGAATATGGCAGCTGTAGATGTATTGAACAGTGCAGGTGAAAAAGTGTCTGAAACCCAGCTTCCTGATGAAATATTCAGCGTACCGGTCAAGGCAAGTGTTCTTCACGATGTGGTACGATCCCAGCTCGCCTCCAGGCGGGAAGGGACAGCTGCGTCTAAAACACGTGGTGTGGTCAAAGGAAGCACCAGAAAGCTTTTCAGGCAGAAAGGTACCGGGAATGCGCGGGCCGGAAGTATCAAATCTCCGCTGAGAAAAGGTGGCGGAATTATTTTTGGACCGTCTCCAAGATCTTATGCGTACAAGGTGCCGAAAAAAGTGAGAAAGCTTGCTTTGAAAATGGCTTTGAGCAGCAAGTGCGAAGAAAAATCACTTTTTGTGATCGATGATTTCAAATTGGACCAGATCAAGACAAGACAACTGGCTTCCGTTCTGGAAGTGCTGAAACTGAACAACCTGTTGATCGTATCGGATGCACAGGATGATACACTTCTGGAATTGTCTTCCCGGAATATCCCTCATGTGAAAGTGATCAAGACGGCAGGTCTGAATGTTTATGATATTTTGAAATACAAGCATCTCCTGCTGGTAGAGTCCAGTATTCAGAATATTCAGGGGAGGTTGAGCTGATATGAAACAATACGATATCATTAGAGGGCCTGTGGTGACTGAAAAGACGACCCTTCAAAAGGAATTGAACAATCAGGTGACCCTGCAGGTTGACAAAAAAGCGAATCGCCTTGAGATCAAGGATGCGGTTGAAAGAAATTTCAACACCAAGGTGAAACAGGTCAGAACCATTCAGGTCAAGGGTAAAGTCAAGCAGCGGGGCCGGATTATCGGCAAGCGGAAAGATTGGAAAAAAGCTGTTGTGACGCTGATGCCAGGGCAACGAATCGATTTTTTTGAAGGCGTTTAGAGAGGTAAATCTATGTCAACGATAATAAAGGCCAAACCGACATCTCCCGGAAGACGTTCCCAGGAATTCCTTTCTTTTGAAGAGATTACCAAGTCGAAACCTGAAAGACGTCTTACCAGAAAGATAAGTAAAAAAGCCGGGCGGAACAACAACGGACGGGTGACGACAAGGCATCGGGGCGGTGGCGCAAAAAAACAGTACCGTATCATCGATTTCAAGCGTGATAAGGATGGGATTCCAGCCAAAGTCACAGCCATAGAATATGATCCCAACCGAAGTGCCCGGATCGCGCTGCTGGTTTATGCAGATGGCGAAAAGCGATATATACTGGCACCCCTGGAAGTAAAAGTGGGCGATATTCTGGAAACCGGACCGGATGCTGATATTAAACCCGGTAACTGCATGCCGCTGGAAAAAATTCCCACAGGTACCCGGATCCATAATATAGAGCTAAAACAGGACAAAGGCGGGCAAATTGTCAGAAGCGCGGGCGCGTTTGCCCGGCTCATGGCCAAGGAAGGTGATTACGCCCAGGTGCTGCTGCCGTCCGGTGAAGTCCGTATGGTTCATGTGAAATGTAAGGCAACGGTTGGACGGGTCGGCAACGAAAAACACGGAGACGTCAGTCTTGGCAAAGCGGGCCGATCCAGATGGCTGGGTAGACGACCGTCTGTTCGAGGTGTTGCCATGAACCCGGTGGATCATCCCATGGGTGGCGGCGAAGGCCGCTCTTCGGGAGGTCGCCAGCCCTGTACGCCCTGGGGAGTTCCCACCAAAGGCAAGAGAACCAGGAATAATGCGAGGACGGATCAGTATATCGTTAAAAGAAGGGCTAAGAGAAAATAATAGGTGATAAATTATGCCACGATCATTGAAAAAAGGACCCTATATTGCACCGGCGCTTTTGAAAAAAGTTTTGGTGGCAAGAAATGCCAACAGCAATAAAGTGATTAAAACATGGTCAAGACGTTCGACTATTTTACCGGAGATGGTCGGCATCACGTTTGCCGTTCACAATGGAAAAAAATTCATTCCTGTTTTTGTTTCTGAAAATATGGTGGGTCATAAACTGGGTGAGTTCTCACCGACAAGAACATTTTGGGGTCATGCTGGAGATAAAAAAGCCAAACGGTAAAATTAATGGCTCCACTGGATTATAAGGGATAAGGTGTGACATGGAAGTAAAAGCAAGTACAAAATTTGCAAGGATATCACCGTTCAAGCTTCGGCTGCCCATCGGCGAGGTCAAAGGAAAAAGTGCGGAACAGGCGTTGACGACTTTGAAATTTATGCCTTTGAAGGCGGCTGGAATTATCCATAAGACGCTTGAATCTGCAGTTGCCAATGCAGCGCATAACAACGAGCTGGACGTGGATAAACTGATTGTAAAAAATATTATCGTCGATCAGGGGCCCTCTTTGAAACGATTTCGTGCGAGAGCCAGAGGAAGAGCCAGCAGAATTTTAAAACGTACCAGTCATTTAACTGTAATAGTCGCTCAGATCGACTAAGAGGAGGAACTTAGCTTGGGCCAGAAAGTACATCCGACCGGATTAAGATTAGGCATCATCAGGACATGGGACTCCAGATGGTATGCAGACAAAGAGTATGCGGAATTTGTCGAGGAAGATTTCAAAGTTCGAAAATTTCTCAAAAACAAATTATACCATGCCGGTATTTCCAAAATTGAAATTGAACGGTTTTCCAAACAGATCCGGCTGAGAGTTTATGCAGCCAGACCCGGTATTATCATCGGGAAAAAAGGATCAGAGATTGCCCTGCTTAAAAAGGAGCTTGAAAAAATTCTGAAACCTGAGGTGCTAATCGATATCAAAGAAGTGCGCAGACCGGAAATTGACGCACAACTGGTTGCTGAAAATATCGCTCAGCAACTGGAAAGACGGATTGCCTTCAGGCGCGCCATGAAGCGCAGCGTCACTTCAGCCATGCGGTTTGGTGCCAAGGGTATCAAAATTATTTGTTCCGGCCGACTGGGGGGTGCTGAAATGGCCAGAACGGAATGGTATAAAGAAGGACGGATCCCCCTCCACACCCTTCGGGCTGATGTGGATTACGGCTTTATTGAGGCCAAAACCACATACGGAACCATCGGCATCAAGACCTTTATATTCAAAGGTGAGGTGGTGAACCCGGGTGAACAGATGATGGCGACAAATTAGTAGAGGTTATTTAGGAGAACAAGCAAATGCTCAGTCCAAAAAATGTAAAATACCGAAAACAGTTCCGCGGCAGAACCAAAGGATCTCCGACACGGGGGAACACTTTGTGTTTTGGTGATTATGGACTACAGGCGGTTGAATGCGGCTATGTGAATGCCAGACAGATCGAGGCAGCCAGGGTGGCATTGACCCGATATGCAAAAAGAGCCGGTAAAAGCTGGATTCGTTTTTTTCCGGATCATCCGGTGACCAAAAAACCGGCTGAAGTTCGAATGGGTAAGGGTAAAGGCGCAACAGATGCCTGGGTCGCCCGGGTGAAACCCGGAAAGATTCTCTATGAAATGGAAGGCATTACCAGAGAGACAGCCAAAGAAGCATTGCGGCTCGCCGCCCGGAAACTTTCCGTAAAAACCCGTTTTGTGGAAAGGAATTAACCATGTTGAAAACCGGTGAAATCAAGGAAATGGGGGAAACCCAGATGCAGGAAAAACTGGTGTCGCTGAAAAAAGAGCTTTTCAATCTTCGTTTTCAGAATGACATCGGCCAGCTCGAAAACACGGCAAAACTGTCTGAAGTCAAAAAAGACATTGCCCGGCTTTATACCGTATCCAGACAGATGAATGTGAA
The DNA here is from genome assembly GCF_000350545.1 of Desulfotignum phosphitoxidans DSM 13687. Lineage (GTDB taxonomy): Bacteria > Desulfobacterota > Desulfobacteria > Desulfobacterales > Desulfobacteraceae > Desulfotignum > Desulfotignum phosphitoxidans. The sequence continues at coordinate 234,942 of NZ_APJX01000001.1, read as the reverse complement.
CATTGGTTGAGGGTGAATAAAATGGAAAATATGCATAAAGGCAAGAAAAAAGAACTTAAGGGGCTGGTGACATCAGATAAAATGGACAAATCCGTGGTTGTCCAGGTAGAGCGGTATATTCAGCATAAAATGTATAAAAAATATATCAAACAATACAAAAGATACCAGGCCCATGATGAAAAAAATGAATGCCGAATCGGGGATGAAGTGCAAATCATTGAAACCCGCCCCCTGAGTAAGCTGAAACGGTTCAGGGTGACTCAGATCACTAAAAAGGCCGTTTAATTCTAAGGAGTTGAAAAATGATTCAAACGGAAACAAGACTGACGGTTGCAGACAACTCCGGTGCCAAGGAATTGTATTGTATCAAAGTGTTGGGTGGGTCCAAGAGAAGATATGCCAGCATTGGTGATGTCATTATCGTATCGGTCAAAGAAGCCATCCCCAATGCCAAGGTAAAAAAAGGCGATATCGTACCGGCTGTGATTGTCAGAACCAAAAAGGAAATTTTCAGACCGGACGGTTCAGCCATTCGGTTCGATGACAATTCAGCTGTGGTTCTGACCAAAAACAATGAACCGGTGGGAACCCGTATTTTCGGACCGGTAGCAAGAGAGTTGAGGGCAAAGCGATTCATGAAAATTGTTTCTCTGGCTCCTGACGTTTTGTAAAATCGGTTGATTGGAGCAAAAGCAATGGAAACCAGAAAGATCAGAATAAAAAAAGATGATAAGGTAAAGGTCCTTACCGGTAAGGATAAAGATAAAATTGGTAAGGTGCTCAAGGTTATCAAAAAGACCAATCGCGTTGTCGTGGAAAATATCAACGTGGTAAAGGTCCATCAGAAACCCACACAGGCGAGCCCGCAGGGAGGAATTGTGGAAAAGAACATGCCCATAGATGTTTCCAATCTCATGCTCATGTGTAATGCCTGCGTGAAACCGACCCGGGTTGGTACCAGAAAACTGGAAAATGGTAAACGGGTTCGCGTCTGTAAAAAATGCAATGAGCAGATCGATGCTTAAGATCAGATCCGGAGAGAACAAATGACCACGCTAAAGGAAAAGTACACAACCGAAATCATTCCCAAGTTAAAGGAAACCTTTAATTACACGAATGGATTTCAGGTGCCTAAATTAGAAAAAATTGTGCTGAATATGGGCTTGGGTGAAGCGGTTCAAAACCCCAAAATCATCGAATCAGCTGCACAGGAACTGGCATTGATCGCCGGGCAGAAGCCGGTGGTGACCCGGGCCAAAAAACCCATTGCCAATTTTAAGATACGAGCGGATCTGCCCATTGGATGCAAAGTGACCCTTCGGCGCGAAAAAATGTATGATTTTTTTGAACGACTGGTGAATATTGCATTGCCGCGGGTCAGGGATTTCAAGGGGGTTTCCGCCAAAGCGTTTGATGGCCGGGGAAACTACAGCCTGGGAATTACCGAACATATCATTTTTCCTGAAATTGATTATGATAAGACAGACAGCATCAAGGGCCTGAATGTCACGGTCGTCACTACGGCCAAAACTGATGAAGAAGGCAGAGAGTTCCTGCGGTATCTGGGAATGCCTTTTAAAAATTAGATATCTGAAGGAGGAACGTTTGGCCAAGAAAGCGTTAATTGCAAAGGCAAAGAGAACACCCAAATTTTCTGTCCGTGGGTACAACCGGTGCCCATTGTGCGGCAGACCGCGGGCTTTCATCCGTAAAGCAGGGATTTGCAGGATCTGTTTCAGAACCCTTGCCTCCGAGGGAAAGCTGCCCGGGGTTACCAAGTCCAGCTGGTAACAGAAAATTGGTTTAAATAATTCGCAGTGCAAAAAGATACAGCTGAATTTCAAGGAGAGTTAATATGGCAGTGAGTGATCCCGTAGCAGACATGCTGACCATCATCAGAAATGGTGGTAAGGCAGGGTTTGCCAAAGTGGATATCCCCGGATCAAAAGTGAAACTGGAAATGGTGCGGGTGCTGAAAGAACAAGGGTATATCAAAAATTATAAGTTTCTTGAAGATGGTACCCAGGGAAAAATCCGTGTTTATTTGAAATATATGAAAGAAGGCAAGCCGACCATTTTTGGCATTGATCGGGTCAGTAAGCCGTCTTGCAGGGTTTATAGTAAAGCACAGGAGATAAAGCCGGTTTTAAACGGTCTGGGAATCGCCATTGTATCGACATCAAAAGGGGTGATGACCGATAAACAGGCCAGGGAAGCGAACGTCGGCGGTGAAGTTCTTTGTAATGTTTGGTAAGACAGGAGTCATATAATTATGTCACGTATAGGAAAAAAGCCGGTTCAGCTTCCAGATAAGGTCCAGATTACCCTGAACGGGGATGTGATTCAGGTGAAGGGCCCAAAAGGCAATCTTGAACGGCAGATACATCCGGCAGTCACAATAGAGATGAACGATTCGGTACTGGAAGTTAAAACCGATGATCAGGATAGAAAAAAGGTCGCATTGCAGGGATTGTTCCGTTCTTTGATCGCCAATATGGTGACAGGTGTCAGCAACGGCTATGAAAAACAACTGATTTTGGCGGGCATCGGGTATCGAGCCGAATCCAAAGGGACTCAGCTGGTCCTGAATGTCGGGTATTCCAATCCGGTGGAATTTGTTCTTCCTGAAGGGGTCGGCGCTGCCGTGGAGAACAACACCAAGATAACGCTGACTGCAATTGATAAAGAATTGCTTGGTCAGACTGCAGCCAACATCAGGGCTATCAGACCTCCTGAACCTTATAAAGGCAAGGGAATCATGTATGTGGATGAACGGATTATCAGAAAAGCAGGCAAGACTGCGGGTAAAAACTAAAACCTGGGAATAGTTATCATGGGAAATACATCACCAAAAGTTATGGCAAGACTCAAGCGGAAAAAAAGAATCAGAAAGCACATGCATGGCGACAAAAACCGTCCCAGACTGAGTGTTTTCAGGAGTTCCAGCCACATTTATGCCCAGATTATTGACGATACCATCGGGGAAACCCTGGTGTCCGCCTCTACCTTGGATAAAGATTACAAGTTGCACCCCGTCACAGGCAAAAAACAGGAAATTGCCAAAGCAGTGGGGGTCCTTCTGGGTAAAAAAGCCTTGGACAAGGGTATCACAAAAGTGATGCTGGACCGGAATGGATTTCTGTATCATGGACGAATCAAAGCACTATCAGACGGGGCTCGTGAAGCTGGTCTGGAATTCTAATTAAGGAGGAAACCCTTGGCTAGACAGCAAATGGAAGACAATGGATTAATCGATAAAGTCGTCAGAATCAACCGGGTGGCCAAAGTGGTCAAAGGCGGCCGGAATTTCAGCTTCAGTGCCCTGGTTGTGGTCGGCGATGGTGAAGGCAGTGTGGGGTACGGTCTAGGTAAAGCCACTGAAGTCCCTGAAGCCATTCGTAAAGGCATGGAAAAAGCCAAACGGAATATGGTTAAAATTGCTCTGTTAGACGGCACAGTGCCGTTTGAGGTGGTGGGCAAAGCCGGGGCCGGGCGCGTGTTGCTGAAACCCGCATCACCGGGTACGGGATTGATTGCCGGCGGCGGTATTCGTGCGGTACTGGAAGTGGCGGGTGTGACCGATATTTTAACTAAATGTATTGGGACCCACAACACGCAGAACATTGTCAGGGCAACCATGGCCGGTTTGCAGTCTCTTTGTCTGAAAGAGGATGTGGCCAGAAGGCGGGGCCTGAAACCGGAAGAAATTTGATTTGACGCACCATCAAAGGGGGTTGCTATGGCTGATAAATTGAGAATTACACAGATTCGGAGCACGATAGGACGTCCGGCGAAACACGGCCGGATTGTTCGATCTCTGGGCATTAAAAAAATGCACCAGACGGTGGAACACAAAAATGATCCTGTCATACTGGGACAAGTTAAAAAGGTGTCTCACCTGTTGAAAGTAGAGGAGGTATAACATGCAGCTTCATGATCTGGCCCCGGCGCCGGGAAGCAGAAAAAATAGAAAACGCGTGGGCAGGGGCCCGGGGTCGGGTATGGGAAAAACCTCTACCCGGGGTCATAAAGGCTTGAAAGCCCGTTCCGGGGGCAGTGTCAGACCCGGATTCGAAGGCGGACAGATGCCGATCTACCGTCGGTTGCCCAAACGCGGGTTTACAAACATATTTAAAACAAACAATGCGGTGTTGAATATAAAGGATCTGGAGCGGTTTGAAGAAGGTGTCACCATTGATCCGCAAATTCTGTATCAAGCCAATCTGGTCAAAGGCCGGGTCGACGGTATCAAGATTTTAGGCTCAGGCGATGTAACCAAGAAACTGGTATTGAAAAATCTTTTGGTTTCCAAAACTGCCAGAGACAAAATTGAAGCTGCCGGTGGCAGTGTTGAATAAGCCCCAATCAAATGAGGACCGTATAGGATGATACAAAACAGCTACCAGAATGTCTTGAAACTGCCTGATCTCAAACGCAAGATTCTGATGACGCTTGCATTGCTGTTTGTCTACCGCATCGGCGTCCATGTGCCGACCCCGGGGATTGACGCCACTGCGCTGGCCTCATTTTTTGCAGCTGCCTCCGGCACCCTGTTTTCCATGTTCAACATGTTTTCAGGTGGTGCACTGGAACGGTTGTCCATTTTCGCTCTGGGTATTATGCCTTACATCAGTGCCTCCATTATTCTGGAGTTGATGACGGTGGTCGTGCCTCATCTGGCCCAGCTAAAAAAGGAAGGGGATGCGGGACGAAAGAAGAAGACCCAGTACACCCGCTATGGCACCGTGGTTTTGAGCATCATTCAGGGCTTTGGTATCAGTGTGGGCCTGGAATCCATGACATCTCCGGCCGGCGTTGCCATTGTGCCGGATCCGGGATGGGGTTTTCGCCTGGTGACGATCATTACATTGACCGCCGGTACCGCATTTATCATGTGGCTGGGGGAACAGATCACGGAAAGAGGGATCGGAAACGGCATCTCCCTGATCATTTTTGCCGGTATTGTGGCGGCCATGCCGTCTGCCATCGGAAATACCGTGCGGCTGATGAGCACGGGTGAAATGGGAATTTTTGCCATCATCATTCTGCTGGTTATCATGGTCAGCGTGGTGGCCTGCATCATTTTTATGGAACAGGCCCAGCGAAGGATACCGGTGCATTATGCCAAACGGGTGGTGGGTCGCAAAATGTACGGCGGTCAAACTTCGCATCTGCCGTTGAAAATCAACACCGCCGGTGTGATTCCACCCATTTTTGCGTCTTCCATCATCATGTTCCCCACCACGATTGCGCAGTTTGCCAACATGCCCATACTGCAGACCGTTGCAGCCATGTTCAGTCCGGGTACCATCTGGTATTATCTGTTGTATGTGGGATTTATCATCTTTTTCTGCTTTTTTTATACGGCTGTGCAGTTCAATCCGGATGATGTGGCAGATAACATGAAAAAAAATGGTGGGTATATTCCTGGAATCCGTCCGGGGAAACGGACGTCTGAATATATCGACAAAGTGTTGACGAGGATCACGCTGGCGGGTGCCATCTATGTATCTGCCGTATGTGTGCTTCCCACCATGCTCATGGATAAATTCAACGTGCCTTTTTATTTCGGCGGTACAGCGCTGTTGATCGTGGTCGGGGTATCCATCGATACCATTTCACAGATCGAATCCCATTTGATTACGGGTAATTATGACGGTTTTCTTGGAAGGTCCGGCGCCAGGCGCATTAAGGGCAGATCTTAACCTTTCATAGCAAAAGGAGATGAATTTAAGATTATGGCAAAAGAAGAGCCCATCAAAGTCGACGGGAAAGTACTTGAAACCCTGCCAAATGCCATGTTCAAAGTAGAACTTGAAAACAAACATGTCCTTTTGGCGCATATTTCGGGAAAAATGCGCATGCATTTCATAAAAATATTACCCGGAGACAGGGTAACAGTGGAAATATCCCCCTATGATCTGAGCCGGGGAAGAATCACATACCGCTTTAAATAAATGGAACAATCAGATTAGGAGTAAATAGATGAAAGTAAGAGCATCTGTTAAAAAAATATGCAGAGACTGTAAAATTATTAAGAGACGTGGTGTCATCAGGGTTATTTGTATTAACAAGCGCCATAAACAGCGGCAGGGATAGGGGGAAAGAAATTTGGCACGTATTGCAGGAGTAGACTTACCAAAGGATAAGCACGCGTGGATTGCACTGACCTATATTTACGGTATCGGTCCCAGCAGATCCAGACAGATTCTTGACAAAACCGGAATCGACCCGACGCTCACGGCTGGCAGCCTGACAGAAGAGCAGGTCAATGATATCCGGAAAACCATTGACGCGGAATACAAGGTCGAAGGTGAACTCAGGACGGACGTGTCCATGAACATCAAACGATTGATGGACCTGGGATGTTATCGTGGCCTGCGCCACAGAAAAGGCCTTCCCTGTCATGGACAGCGGACGTCCACCAATGCCAGAACCCGGAAAGGCCCGAAAAGAGCCGCAGTTAAAAAGAAGAAATAGTATTAATATACATAATTTAAGGTTTAATAACTATGGCAAAAAAGTCGAAAAAGACCATTAGCAAAAAACGGGTGAAAAAGAATATTTCCACCGGCATTGTGCATATTCAATCCACGTTCAACAATACCATTGTCACCATTGCCGATGAAAACGGGAATACGATCTCCTGGGCCAGTGCCGGGATGCAGGGTTTCAAGGGGTCCAGAAAAAGCACTCCGTTTGCGGCCAAACTGGTGGCGGAAGATGCCGGAGCCAAAGCCATGGAACATGGTATGAAAAATGTGGGCGTTTATGTCAAAGGGCCCGGCCCGGGAAGAGAATCCGCGCTGCGGGCTTTGCATGCCCTGGGATTCAATATTTCCATGATCAAGGATGTTACCCCGGTGCCCCATAATGGATGCCGTCCGCCCAAACGTAGAAGAGTATAAGTCCACATTGGATTGATAAAGGAGGAAAACGTTGTCACGTTATACAGGATCAGTCTGTCGTCAGTGCAGACGCGAGAATATCAAACTTTTTCTGAAAGGCGACCGCTGTTTTTCAGACAAATGCAGTTTTGACCGGCGGGGATACCCCCCGGGAGAACATGGTCAAAAAAGAGTCAAAGTGTCTGATTACGGTTTACAGTTGCGGGAAAAGCAAAAAGTCCGCAGAATTTACGGCCTGTCTGAAAAACAGTTCCGCATCACGTTTAAACGGGCGGACAGACAAAAAGGGATCACCGGCACCAACCTGCTGAGCCTGCTGGAAACCCGGTTGGACAATACAGTATTCAGAATGGGGTTTGTCAATTCCAGGAATCAGGGAAGACATCTGGTCCAGCACGGACATTTCACTGTGAACGGCAAAAAAGTGGATATCCCGTCTTTTCATGTCAAAAAAGGGGATATTGTCGCTTTGCGGGAAAAAAGCAAAAAGATCCAGGCCATATCAGATTCCTTGGATGCGATTGTCAGACGGGGAATTCCTCAATGGCTGGAAATCGATAAGGAAAAATTTCAAGGTGAAGTGGTAAACATTCCAGCCAGAGAAGACATCACATTGCCGATTCAGGAACAGTTGATCGTTGAGCTGTATTCAAAATAGGATACATCCTGATAGCATGATGGATCCAATAAAGATTCAGGAGATTTAAATGTCATCTGAAAAAATTGCATATGTCAACTGGCGAGAGATGATCAAGCCCGAAAAGCTTGACGTCACGACGACTTCAACATATGGAAAATTTGTGTGTGAACCGCTGGAAAGAGGATACGGAATTACCATCGGCAATTCTCTGCGGCGGATAATTTTATCATCCATCTATGGTGCGGCGATCGTATCGGTAAAGTTTGATGATGCCCTGCATGAATTCAGCGTTATTTCCGATATCCGGGAAGATGTGTCAGAAATTATTTTGAACCTCAAGGAACTGAAACTCAAGGCGCATGACGTGGAAGACCGGATTCTGACACTCAGTGCCAAAGGTGAAACAACAGTGACAGGTGCTGATATTGTCAGCCCGGACGGTAAGGTGGAGATTTTAAATCCGGAACAGCATATTGCCACACTGTCCAAAAACGGGGTGTTGAACATGACCATGGTGGTCAAAATCGGAAAAGGGTATGCACTGGCATCTGCCAATAAGGATGAAGACGCACCTGTCGGCACCATTCCCATTGATGCGGTCTTTTCTCCGATTAAACGCGTGAAATATGTGGTGGGTACGTCCCGGATCGGTCAGAAAACGGACTATGACAAACTGACGCTGGAAGTCTGGACAGACGGCAGTGTCATTCCGGAAAACGCGGTGGCCTATGCCGCTAAAATCCTCAAGGAACAGATGAACCCGTTCATCAATTTTGATGAGGAAAAAGAACCTGATTTTTCCGAAGAAAACGGTGAAGAGGCCGACAACAAATTCAATGAAAACATTTATCGTTCCGTGGATGAACTTGAATTGTCTGTCAGAAGCTCCAACTGTCTGAAAAATGCCAAAATACATACCATTTATCAACTGGTTCAGAAAACAGATAATGAAATGCTCAAAACCAAGAACTTCGGTCGAAAATCGTTGAATGAAATCAAAGAAGTTCTGGCTTCCATGGATCTTTCTTTGGGTATGGATCTCGAAGGATTCGAACCACCGGAAGAAGAGAATAATCAGCAAGGAGAATAATCGCCATGAAACATAGAAAATCCGTATTAAAACTGAACAGAACCTCAAGTCACCGCAAGGCGATGTTTAGAAACATGGTGACATCCCTGTTCAAGCACACCAGCATCAAAACCACAGAAGCCAAAGCCAAAGGCCTGCGGGTCATTGCCGACAACATGGTCACTCTGGCCAAGCGGGGCGATCTTCATGCCAGACGGCAGGCCCTGGCAGTGATCCAGGAAAAAGATGTGGTGCACAGACTTTTTGATGAAATGTCGGAAAGTTTTGCCTCACGGCAGGGCGGTTATACCAGAATAACCAAGCTGGGTCCTCGTAAAGGGGATGTGGCGCCCATGGTTCAAATTGAATTGATCATGGATTAGCACATAATTATTGCGCCAGGAAATTACGGCGTTAATCTGTTTTACACATTTGGAAATCCCCTGAAAGCTTTTTTCAGGGGATTTCTTTTTTTAAAAGTTGTTACCCTCCAATGGAGGTCATATGGCTGATGGGCATATCTTTGGGTCGCTGCTGCCCTAAGGTGTGACACAACGGCTTGTGTTTGAGAGATGATTGAATGATCTCTTTTAATTGTTCATCAGTGGCGCCTTCCCGCAAGGGCGTTAAAATGTCTTTTTCATAGTCATTTAGCAGGCAGGGCCGCAGATATCCCCGGGACGTCAGGCGAAGCCGGTTGCATTCACTGCAGAAATGGGAGGAGATGGGTGTGATGAATCCAACGATGCCTGAACCACCGGACAGCTGAAAATTTTTGGATGGGCCGTCGTTGGCCCGGTGGGGTATTTGCTGCAACGGCCCCAGACGGGTTTCAATATTCTGCCGGATTTCCGCTGTCAACACCTGTTGCTGTTTTTCCAAGTGTGACTCCCCCATGGGCATGTATTCGATGAACCGGATATGAAAAGGGAAATTAAGGGTCAACGCCGCCAGGTCGGCCACTTCATCATCATTGATGCCCCGGATGACCACAGTGTTGATTTTAATGGGGGCCATGCCCAGTTCATGGGCGGTCATGATCGACTCCCACACATGGTCGAAACGGTTGCGCCGGGTGATGGCTTCAAACCGGGCCGGAACCAGGGTATCCAGACTGAAGTTGAGCCGGCGAATCCCCATGTCCAGAAGCGCCTGGATTTTCTCCCGGGTCAGTAGAGATCCGTTGGTGGTGATGGAGATATCTTTCAGGGTGTTGATGGCACACAGCTGCTGAATAAAAGAAAGAATATTTTTTCTTACAAACGGTTCCCCACCAGTGAGCCGTACTTTGGTGATCCCCATGTCACAAGCCAGCCGGGTGATTCTCAGAATTTCTTCATACCTGGCAATTTCATTGTGGGGAATCACGGTAAAAGGGGAAGCCGGAACACAATAGCGGCACCGGAAGTTGCACCGGTCGGTTACCGAAATCCGCAGGTAGTTGATGGGGCGGCCTCCGGCATTCATGATATCCCCCTCTGGATGTAATGGGTCAACAATTGGTCCACCAGGCCTTCGATGGTGTAAGGATCGGCTTCCATTGTGGGTGTCAGTCCGAAAGTTCGGACGGTATCTGAAGTGATGGGGCCGATGCTGGCAATGGTGACATGTTTCATCAGGTCAGCGGCTTTGCCCGAAGGCAGCAGAGACATGAAATTGGTCACTGTGGAAGAACTGGTAAAAGTGACGGCGTCAATCTGTTTGTTTTCCAGCAGTTCATTGAGGGTCGGACCGGCTTCCTGTTCCAGGACTGTCTCATAGGCGGTGACTTCATCCACCCGGGCACCCAATTGGGTCAATTCCTCCGGCAGAATGGTTCTTGCCTTTTTGGCCCGGGGCAACAGCACGGCTTTACCTTGAATATCCGCTGTCGAGAACGCTTGGACCACCGATTCCGCCCGAAACGTTTCAGGAAGAATGTCACTGACAATGCCGTAATCCGCCAGGCGCTGTTTGGTCACCGGGCCGATACAGGCAAATTTCAAATGTCCCAGGATCCGGACATCTTTGCCCAGACCAAACAGGGTATCAAAGAAAAATTGAACCCCATTGACGGAAGTGAATACCAGCCAGTCATATTCTTTGATTCGATGGATGGCATCAATGACCGGGGTATTGTCGGCCGGCGGCTCAATCCGGATTGTGGGGATTTCAATGCAGTTGGCCCCCAGTCTTGTTAAATCGGCCGCCAGACCGGATGCCTGGGCCCGGGCCCGGGTGATGACGATGTTTTTACCAAACAAGGGGGTCCTGTCAAACCAGGCCAGTTCTTTGCGCAGGGACACCACAGATCCCACCACAATCACAGCCGGTGATTTCAGGCGGGCCTGACGGATGTTTTCAACAATGGTTTCCAGAGTACCGGTGACGGTTTGCTGCTGGGGGGTGGTTCCCCACCGCACCAGAGCGACTGGGGTATCTGCCGGTTTGCCGTGTTTCATCAGCTGGGTGACAATGTTTTCCAGATTTTTCACCCCCATGAGAAACACCAGGGTGGCATCGGATCTGGCAAACACATCCCACTGCATGCGGGAATTTTTGCGGGTGGGGTCTTCATGGCCGGTGATAAAAGAGACAAACGAGGTGTGATCTCTGTGGGTGACCGGAATACCGGCATAGGCCGGTGCGGATATGGCTGAAGTGACACCTGGGATGACTTCATAGGCAACCCCGGCCGCCAGCAGTTCCTGGGCTTCTTCCGCGCCTCTGCCGAACACAAACGGGTCTCCGCCTTTGAGCCTTGCCACATGCAGTCCCTGTCCCGCCTTTTCCACCAGCAGCTGGTTGATTTCATGCTGGGACAAGGTGTGATCCCCGCCTTTTTTCCCCACATAGATGCGCTGGGCATCTTTGGATGCATACGCCAGAAAAGCCGGGGGTGCCAGATAGTCGTAAACCACCACATCCGCCTGTTCAATGCAGGATTTTGCCTTGAGCGTAAGCAGGCCCGGATCACCGGGGCCAGCCCCGATCAGATAGACTTTACCGGATTTATTTGTCATGAGTTGTCAGGGTCTCCAAAATCTGTTTGCCGCCGTTTTCCAGCACAGTCTGTGCCAGGGCCCGCCCCCGGGCGGCAACATCGGTTACAGGGGAAAGGGTCTGTTCTCTGATTCGCCTGCAACCGTCTTCCGACGAAACCACTGCAGTGAGAAGGACGTTATCTTCAATTATTTTGCCATAACATGCCACAGGGATATGGCAGGAGCCTTCAATCTGTTTTAAAAAGGCCCGTTCTCCCTGAACACACACACGGGTAGGGCCATGGTCCAGTTTTGCCATAATGTGCGCTGTTTTTGCATCGTTGTCCCGGGTTTCAATGCACAACGCCCCCTGGCCTACGGCCGGGACCATGGTATTCTCATCCAGGTACTGGGTGATCTTGTCTGCCTGGCCCAGGCGCAGCAGGCCGGCGGCTGCCAGCACAATGGCATCAAATTCTTTTGACATGAGTTTGCGCATCCGGGTATCTAAATTTCCCCGGATGGAACGGATGGTCAGGTCCGGTCTAAGAAATTTGAGCTGGGAAGCCCGCCGCAGACTGGAGGTGCCCACCACGGTTCCCGGGGGATAGTCATCCAGTGCCAGGTTATGCCGGGAAATCAGCACATCAAAGGGATTTTCCCGGCAGGGCACGGCCCCGATGGTCAATCCCAAGGGCAGTTCTCCGGGCATATCTTTCATGCTGTGCACTGCCAGGTCGATCTCACCATTGAGCAGGGCGGCTTCAATCTCCTTGACAAAAAGTCCTTTGCCGCCCACCTGGGCCAGGGGCCGGTCTGTAATCCGGTCCCCGGTGGTTTTGATCACAGTGATGGTGACATGAATTTCCGGAAACGCATGTGAAATCAGTTCTTTGACATGATTGGCCTGCCACAGGGCCAGTTGACTGCCCCGGGTGCCGATTCGTATTTCTTCAGACATGGGCTATCCCATACCGCAGGTGGCGCAGCTGCCCGAAGAACAGCTGCCGCAGGCGGAAGAGGCAGAAGATGCGGTCACCTGGCTTTCACCGCCCGGACCACTGGATTTGGATACAAACCCGCATTTGGACATGAGCCGGGACAGATCCGGACTGCTGCAGGAAGGACACACCGGAGCGTTCTTCCCCATCACCAGGGCTTCAAATTCTTTTTGGCATGCATTACATTGATATTCATAAATCGGCATGGATACACCTCGTTGGTAATCGTCATTTAAAAAACACAATATAAGGGGTTTTCACCGGTTTTTCAAGGGAAGGGGCAAAGATTCCCTTGAAATTACAAGGATTCAATGACCCCGGCGGCAATCAGGGGGATCAGCAGTTCATGGTGCCCCACAATGCTGAATCCCCGGCCCTTGCCCCGGGTAGGTCGGTTGACCACATTGGTCATGGGGCGGTAATGGCGGATGAAATCCAGGTTCACGGTGGTGAAATCCTCCACATGATGTCCTAAATTCCGGGCCAGGGTCAGGGCTTTGAGAAACACTTCCGGCAGAATGACAGCAGACCCGGCATTGATGAACACGCCTTGTTCCAGCCGGGAAATCTGTGACGCAAACGTATGAAAATCATGCATGGATGCCTGTCCGCAGGCGGCTGCATTGAATCGGGGATGCATGTGCAGGATATCGGTTCCCAGGGCCACATGCACGGTGACCGGAACCTTGAGTCGGGCACCGGCAGCCAGGAAACTCAGGTGTTGATAAGGCATGTGCTGATCCAGAATAAACTGTCCCACAGCCCTGCCCAGGCCGGTGTGTTCTTTTTCTGCCCGGGCAATGGCTTGATTGAGGCAGTCCGCAGTTTCCCTGGCCATACCGAAACTGCCGTCACCAAGACTGCCGGCCACATCTTCGGAAGTACGTCCCGCCAGTGCCACCTCCAGATCATGGATGATCCCGGACCCGTTCATGGCCACCAGTGTAATAATTTGTTTTTCCATCAGATCGATGATGATCGGCGCCATGCCGGTTTTGATGACATGGCCGCCCATGGCAAAACACACAGGGTGCTGTCCCCGGGCCGCGGCAGCAACGGCTTGAATGACCGCCCGGATGTCATTTCCGGCCAGAATGGACGGCAGGGTATCCAGAAAGGTTTTAAAATCCCTTCCCTTTTGCCAGGGGCGGGCAAAATCTTTTCTGGAAACCAGACTGTTGCGGTCATGAATGGAATAGGTCTTTAATCCGGAAAAGTCCAGGTGGGTGCTGTCCGGTGTCATGCAAACAGGATCCTTTCCGTGAGATCGCATAAAATATGGGCCAGCAGAATATGGGTTTCCTGAATTCGTGCCGTGACCGGAGAGTGGACACAAAAAGGGATATCGCTGAGCTCCTGAAGCTGGCCGGCGGTTCCGGAGAATCCCACCACGAATAATCCCATTTTTCGGGCTTCCTCGGCCGCTCGGATCACATTGGGGGAGTTGCCTGAGGTGGAAATGGCAATGGCCAGATCCCCGGGCCGTCCCAGGGCCTGAATCTGTTTTAAAAAAATATCATCAAATGAATAATCATTTCCGATGCTGGTGAGCACAGATGTGTCGCAGGTCAGGGCAATGGCCGGCAGGGGCGGGCGTTCCATGGCAAAGCGGTTGATAAATTCCGCAGCAATGTGCTGACAGTCGGCCGCACTGCCGCCGTTGCCGAACAACAGCAGTTTGCCGCCGGCAGTCAGGGTGTCTGCTATTTTCCGCGCACAGGTCTCAACCGCATCCAGGTGGGTGTCAAAAAAAGACTGTTTCACCTGGATGCTGTCTGCGACAGTGGTTTGAATCAGGGGTGTGAATTTTTGTAACGACATGGCAACTTCCTTTTTAAGCGGATGCAGATTTGCGGGACGGGTCATCCGCTGCGTCATTTTCCTGCAGCGCTTGCTGTACCCGGATCAGCCGCTCCTGAAACATCTCATTGTCAGGGGCCAGGGCCACGCTTTTTTCAGCAAATGTCAACGCGATTTTTAAATTGCGGTTTTTCTGTGTCATGACCAAGGCATACCCGGACAGGGCCACGGGATCCAAAGGATTGAGCTTGACTGCCGTATTGAAAGCTGCCCCTGCCTGATCCGGTTTTTCCTGTTCCAGAAATATTTCTCCCATGATCCGGTGGGCCATACTGGATTTGGGATTCACCTGGGCCGCGGTTTCCAGATGGGGCAGGGCTGCTTCCAGTTTTTTTGCCTGAAACAGCAGATGCCCCAGCAGCAGCTCCACTTCAAAGATGCGGCCGTCAATCCCGTGGGCCTTGCGCAGAAGTAATACGGCCTTGTCCGTGTCTTCAACAACCTGGCTGGTCAGACCCAGGTTGTAGATCACCATGACCTCTTTGGGATTGATATCCAGGGCTGCTTCAAAATATGTCTTGGCTTTTTCCAGGTTGCCCGTGACCCCGTAACACACCCCTAAACTGTTCATCAGGTTGATGTCTTTGGGAGACAGGGCCAGGCCTTTTTCATATTCTTTGATGGCGGCATCATAGTGTCCCAGCTGGTACAGCCGGTCTCCGCTGATGTTCAGGGAAATTCCGTCAAAATGCCGCATGTGGCCGAAACCGAAAAAAGCGGCATGATCAATGGCTTTCAGGGCATTGGCAAACACCTCGGAACGGGAATATTTCTGAAAGGGAAACCGGGCCACCCCCACCAGCAGTTCTGTTTTCAATGCCCGGGTGATCTTGGCTTTAAGGGATTCCAGCAGATCCATGGCTGTTTTCTGGTTGTCATAATCCCAGAAAACAAGCACAAACGCCCGGTTATCCAGGGTTTCCCAGATACCCCGCTGGTTGTCGGACATGGAACGTAACCAGGATTCAAAAATATCCCGGGCCTTTTCCAGGATGTCTTCCGTTGCCGTATCTGCCACCTGAATCACCGCGCAGATAAACTTTTTTTTGGGAATGTCCACTGATAACAACCGTTGTTCAAAAGCGGTAAATGCAGCGGATTTCTGATGCACCAGGTCTGAAAAATAGGTGTCAGGGGCCTGGATGGGAGACGATGTGTCGGAATCCGGTTTGAGAAAAGAAAATTCCCTGGATGTGAATCTGGGTGTCATGATGTTCTCAATATGGTTTCAAGGGTTGATGAAATAAGCGTTTCCTGTCCGGGTTGAATGGTCCGGGGGTCCATGATGTACCGGTTGTTTTCAATCCTGGCGATGACCGCCGGCGTGGACAGCCGCATGCGGCGCTCTAAAGTGGCCACAGACATGTTCTTCGGGATCAGGGTGACACACCGGGTGGGAAGTCTCAGGTCCGGAAACGAACCGCCCCCGGGCCGGGATTCCAGGTCCGCACACGCCACGATATCCCCGGCACCGCAGACTTTTTGGACCTGTTTCTCCAGAAGTGCGGCCCGCTGGCAGGTGTGTTCAAAGGACATGGTCAGCATCCGCAGGGTGGGAATCTCTTTAGTAGCGGCTGCCGGGTCCCGATACAGCTGCAAGGTGGCTTCCAGGGCCGCCAGCGTGAGCTTGTCAATGCGAAGGGCCCGGGTTAACGGATTGGCCCGGATTTTTTCAACAGCCTGTTTTGTGCCCACAATAATGCCGGCCTGGGGACCGCCCAGCAGCTTGTCTCCGCTGAAGGTCACAATGTCCGCACCCGCTGCCACGGAATGGGATACCAGCGGTTCCATGGGCAGACCGAACGCGGAAAAATCCACCAGGGTTCCGGATCCCAGGTCTTCCATGACCGTAATCTTATGGGATTTTCCCAGGGTGACCAGATCTTTGAGCCCGACACTGGCCGTAAATCCCTGAATCCGGTAGTTGGAGGTATGAACTTTAAGCAGCATGCCGGTGTCTTCGGTGATGGCCCCGGCATAGTCTTTCACATGGGTCCGGTTGGTGGTGCCCACCTCTTTGAGACGGCACCCGCTTTTCGCCATCACGTCCGGGACCCGGAATGACCCGCCGATTTCCACCAGCTCACCCCGGGAAACCACCACATCCGTGCCTTCAGCCAGGGTGTTCAAAGCCAGGAGCACGGCGCCTGCATTATTGTTCACCGCCATGGCGGCCTCGGCCCCGGTGAGTTCACAGATCAATGATTCCACAGCCGTGTACCGCAGCCCCCGTTTGCCTGTGGACAGGTTCAATTCCAGATTGGAATAGGATTCCCCAATGGTCTGAATGTTTTTCAGGGCCTGTTGAGTCAGCAATGCCCGTCCCAGATTGGTATGAAGCACCACGCCGGTGGCATTGATCAATGGCACCAGCTTCGGTGCCAGGGTCTGCCGGCACTGGCGGGCAATCTCCGACAGCACAGCGGCATCATCAAAATCCGGATTCAGTCCGTCCAGAATCTGGCTGCGCAGCTGGTCCAGCACGGTCCGGGCGGCCCGGATGATGACCTGTCTGGGCATGGTTGCAAACCGGTCATCCTCCCGGGTTTTGTCCAGCAGATGATCCACCCCGGGAAGGTGCCGGAGCAATTGATGCGTATCGGTTGAGGGCATGAAATTTCCTGGTATCAGTTTGTAATATTTAGTGATTTTGATTTAAATAACACCGATTCTTCTCATATTTCAACAGTTAAATGGAAAAATTCCGGTATATGGGGTTAGCCGGTCAAGGTTCCCGGTACAGGGCCAGCACCCCGGAGCGGGCCAGTTTTTTGATCCCGAACGGGGCCAGCTGGTCCAGCATGGCATCCACAGTGAGTTCATCGCCGGTCACCTCGAAAATGAAATGCTGCTGACCTTTATCCAGGATCCGGCCCTGAAAATCGGAAATAATGGTTTCAATTTTTTTCTGGTCTTTGGGCCGGGTTTTGACGCAGATCAAAGCCATCTCCCGTTTGATGGCTTCTTCACCGGTCATGTCCCGCAACTTGATCACATTGACCAGACGCTGGATCTGTTTCATGCACTGGGCCAGCAGCGGGGGGCTGGTCAACGTGGTGATGGTGATCCGGGACATTTTCGGGTTGGCCGTGGGGGCGCCGCAGATGGTTTCAATGTTGTATCCGCGTCCGGCAAACAGTCCGGTGATCCGGGCGGTCACGCCGGGTTCGTTGTCCACAAGCATGGTTAAGGTATATTTTCGGGTTTCCATGGTCCTCCTCGTTTTTAAGACATTCAATGTAGCATATTGCGGCGGGAAAATGAATTGTTTGGCATAAAATTCAGTGGGGTGTTTCCGGCAGAGTGCCGCCCCTGGTGGGGGGTCTTGCTGCCGGCCTGGAATCCCCGGGGTGGCTCCGGCAGTCCGTCAGCAAGACCCCCCACCGGGGGCTCCGCTGTGCAAAGGCGTTCCGGGTTGTTGACAATCAAGCATTTTTCCGCCTAATATCTGATCCGGGAATTTTGTTTGTAAAAAGCAGGATGGAAAAAGGGAAAATGATGAAAAAAACAGGCAAAGATTATATTGTGTTTCCTTTGGACGTGCCTTCGATGAAAGAGGCACAATCGCTGGTCAGCGTGTTGGGGCCGCATGTGGGCATGTTCAAGATCGGTCTGGAACTGTTCATCTGTGAGGGGCCGAGCGTGGTGAAGATGATCCGGGATCTGAGTGCCGCCGGGATTTTTCTGGATCTCAAGCTGCATGATATCAGTGCCACGGTGTTCAGGGCCATGGCCCGGGTGGCGGATCTGGCAGTGGATCTGGTCACGGTGCACACTTGTTCGTCCAAAAAAATGCTGGAAATGGCGGTTCAGGGAGGACAGGGAAACGTGGGGGTCCTGGGCGTGACCCTGCTCACAGACAATGATGAGGAAACGCTTGCCTACGGTGGATTTTCAGATCAGTTCTCAGCGGATCCCATGAAGCTGGTCATGCTCCGGGCCCAACTGGCCCATGATGCCGGATGCCGGGGCGTGGTTTGTTCCGGCCGGGAGGCCGCCGACATCAAAGCCCGGTTCGGCACAGAGTTTCTGGCGGTTACGCCGGGGATCCGTCCGGCCTGGAGCCTGACCCCAAAAGATGATCAGAAGCGGATCACCACTCCGGCCCAGGCCATAGCCCGGGGCAGTGATCTGCTGGTGATCGGCCGGCCCATCCGGGATGCACAGGATCCGGCCGCCGCGGCCCGAAAAGTGATCCATGAAATTGAATCAGCCCTGGAAAACAAACCGTCGGTTTAATTGTCTCCATCCAGACCAAAGGCGGCATGCAGAGCCCGCACCGCAAGTTCCGCGTATTTGGCCAGAATGACACAGGAAATCCGGATTTCCGATGTGGAGATCAGCCGGATATTGATGTTTTCTTCGGCCAGGGCCTTGAACATGGTGGCAGCCACACCGGAGTGACTTTTCATGCCCAGTCCGATGACCGATACCTTGGCGATATCCTTGGCTGAAAGCACTTCTTCCGCACCAACCTCTTTGGCCACGGCTTCTGAAATCTGCAGGGCCCGGTCAAAATCATCCTTGGTCACGGTGAAGGTCAGGTCGGTTTCCCCGCCGGTGCGGGTGTTCTGAATGATCATGTCCACCATGATCTCCGCATCCGCCAGCGGGCCGAAAATTTTCGCGGAAATACCGGGCTGGTCCGGCACCCGTTTCAGGGTGATCCGGGTTTCATTCATATCACAGGTGATGCCTGATACCACCGCGCTTTCCATATCCGCGCTTTCATTGACGACCATGGTTCCATCCTCCTCATTGAATGATGATCTGACATGCAAGGGAATATTGTATTTTTTGGCAAAATCCACGGACCGGATCTGGAGCACCTTGGCGCCCAGCACGGCCATTTCCAGCATTTCTTCATAGGAAATCCGGTCGATTTTCCGGGCTTTGGCACAGATTCTGGGGTCGGTGGTGTACACACCGTCCACATCCGTGAATATCTCACACACATCCGCTTTCAGGGATGCGGCAATGGCCACGGCAGAGGTATCGGAGCCGCCCCGGCCCAATGTGGTGATATCCCCGTTGTTATCCGCGCCCTGGAATCCGGCCACCACGCAGATATGTCCCTGATCCAGGGCTTTTTTGACTTTCTGGGCGTCAATGTCCAGGATCCGGGCTTTACCCGGGGTCTGGTCCGTGTGAATCCCGGCCTGAAATCCCAAAAACGATCTGGCTTTGTACCCCCGGGATTTGAGCAGGATGGCCATCAATGCCGCAGTGGTTTGTTCCCCGGTGGCCAGCAGTACATCCAGTTCCCGTTTGTCCGGTGTGATTGCCGCCTGCCGGGCCAGAGAAATCAGCTTGTCTGTCACGCCAGCCATGGCAGAGAGCACCACCACCATCTGATCGCCGGCTTCATGGGCCTTGATCACCCGGTCCGCCACCCGGGAGATCCGCTGGATATCCGCCACGGATGTGCCCCCGTATTTCTGTACTCGAAGTGCCATCAAAAACTCCCCAAAAAAATTGGTTTCATAATTTATGAAAACAAACTGCTTAACATGTTTGTACCGGTCTGTCCAGAGGCAAAAAAAGAGATAACCCGGTGATATGCGGCATCAAACTCAAAGATCAGTTCCAGGTCAAAAGCAAACCCATCCTCCTTGAGCAGGGCCGGCCACTCCACCACAATCACGGCATCAGTACCGGTGAGATCGTCAAACCCGATGTGTGCCAGTTCCTCCACCGATCCCAGGCGGTACAGATCCAGATGGCACAGCCGCAATTGATCAGCGGCCGGATATTCATTGATGAGCGTGAACGTAGGGCTGGTGATGGGATAACGGGCATTCACCCCTAGTCCCCGGGCCAGGCCTTTGACAAATGTGGTTTTACCGCATCCCAGATCTCCGGATAAGGCAATGGCCACCGGACCGGTCAGTGCCCGGCCCAGGCGGAACCCCAAATCCCGGGTCTGGGCGTCGGTCTGGGTGATGATCTGATGGGTCATGTCAAATGCCTGTGGATGGTTTCAGGAATGTTCCGGATCATGTCACCGGCCAGAAACCCGAACCCGCCGAATATGTCGGCCAGCAGATCCCCGCACAGCCCATGGATGAACACCCCGGCCAATGCGGCATTTTCCAGAGAAAATCCCTGGGCCGCCAGTCCGGCGATCATACCGGTGAGCACATCTCCCATGCCGCCGGTGGCCATGCCCGGGTTTCCGGCAGGGCACAGAAAAAGGCGGCCGTCCGGCAGGGCGATCAGGGTCTGGGCTCCTTTGAGCACCAGGATGACATTGAAGTCCTGTGCAAATGTCCGGGCTGTGCCGGGCCGGTCCGCCTGAACTTCGGATGTGTAAATTCCGGCCAGACGGGCCATTTCCCCGGGATGGGGCGTCAACACCGCCGGAGAGGTCCGGGACTTGAGCACGGTTGGATTTTCAGCCAGACAGTTGACGGCATCCGCATCCATGATCAGAGGCAGGGAGCAGGTTTCCACCAGCGCGGTTACCAGTTTCCGCGTGTCCGGATCCGTGCCCAGTCCCGGCCCTAAGGCCAGGGCCTGCCGGTTTTCAGCCAGGGACAGAATCCGGTCCAGTCCGTTCGGCGACAATGTGCCGGATGCGGTTTCCGGCAGCGGCACGGTCATGGGCTCCACCACCAGTGTTTCCATCACGGCATTGATGCCTTCCGGCACGCCTGCGGTCACCAGGCCGGTGCCGATCCGTTTGGCGGCATTGGCGCACAGGGCTGCGGCCCCGGTTTTTCCCGGAGATCCGGCCAGGACCAGCAGGTGGCCGAAACTGCCTTTGTGGCTGTTGAACGCCCGGGCCGGGAACAGGGGGGCAATGGTTTGTTTTTCCATCACCTGGAACCAAAGATCCTGTTTTCCGGCGGCAAATCCGGGGATGCCGATGTCAATGACCTGCAATTTCCCGGTATATTCATTGCCCGGATGCAGGATATGTCCAATCTTGGCAAAGCCGAACGTGGCCGTGGCCGCTGCGTTGATGCATACGCCGCACACCGCGCCGGTGTCGGCATTAAGACCCGAAGGGATATCCACGGCAAATACCGGCTTGTTTGTCTGGTTGATGCACTGGATTACGGTTTTGAACATTCCCCGGACATCTGAATTCAGGCCGGTGCCGAAAATGGCATCCACAAACAGATCATGATGTATCAGCCGGGTTTTTTCCCGGTCCAGCGCGGCGGCATCAGAAATTTCCACCACCCCGCAATCCGGAAAATACGGCAGCAGTTTTTCCACCAGGTCCATGTTGGCTTTGGCATCCCCTTTGACCCGGTCTTGGGCCGACAATAGAAACACGGTCACGGGAATCTGTTTTTCCATGAGATACCGGGCCATGACCCAGCCGTCTCCGCCGTTGTTGCCCCGGCCCGCCACCACCGCCACCCGGGTCGCCGGGGTGGGCTGAAACTGTTCCATGAAAAAATCCACCGCCCCCCGGCCGGCATTTTCCATGAGCACCCGTCCGGGAATGCCGAATTTTTCAATGGTAAACCGGTCCATGTGTTGCATCTGTTCTGATGTGACGATAAACATATCTGTTCACTCCATATATTCTAAGGTTCTGATTTTACGATGGTCAGAACGGCCTCAGGGGTTTCGATCACATCCCCGGGCCGGATTTTTCTTCGCTTCCGGGTTTCTATCTCCCCGTTCACCCGCACCTGACCGTCCTGGATCCGGAACTTGGCTTCCCCGCCGCTGGCGGCCAGGTTTTCAAACTTCAGGATCTTGTACAGTTCCACCGGCGCCATGGTGATCTCAACCATCCGCCGGACTTTGGTGTCATCTGTCATGATTCATCCTTTCTGAAAAAAGCTTCCGGTCCGCAATCTCCACCGGGCCTCAGCAAGTCTGCCGCAATGGCGGGTCAACCTGATTTTTTCTTTTTTTTGTCTTTAACCAGGTATGAGTTGCCAGGGCCTCTTTTCAACTCAAACAGATCAATGGCTTTGATAAGGCTGCTTAAATTTTTATAACCGTAATTTCTGGTATCAAAGGATGTTTTATTGGAGATATGTGATCCCACCGGCCCCAGCGCGGCCCAGCCGTTATCTTCTTCCGTCGCTTCTATGGCCTGCCTCAGCAGGTTGAGCAGTTTTGTGTCGGATTTCAGGGTTTTGGGTTTTTCAGGCACCGACCCATTCTGTTTGGGTGCTGCATCAAGGTATAAGAACTTGGAACACGCGTTGACAAAGGGGGAAGGGGTTTTCCGCTCTCCAAACCCCAAAACGACTTTACCCTCTGCAAGTGCGCGTGTCACCATGGGTGTGAAATCACAGTCTGATGACACAAAGCACATCACATCAATGTTTTTGGTATACATGACATCCATTGCATCGATGACCAAAGCAATATCTGACGCATTTTTGCCCTTGGTCAGATCATACTGTTGAATCGGCTGTATGGCGTATTCATTCAATAAATCTTCCCAGGATTTAAGGGTCGGGCTTTTCCAGTTACCATACGCTTTTCTGATCGTGACAACCCCGTATTTTGCCACTTCACTGAGCACTTCTTCAAATTTGCTTGCGGGCGCATTATCTGCATCGATAAACAACGCGATTTTCTGGCTGTTTTCATTCATTGATAGTATTCACCTTTTTATAATTTACCGCCGGATCGCCGGGGAATATTTATTCTTTTTCAACGATATTCCTGCAAGAGCCGGCAATGTTATCACTGATGAAACAGATTTTCATGCACCTGGGGCGGTTTTCTGGACGGCCCCTTGGTTTCGGCAGCCGGTGTGCCCACCAGCACCGCACCGGCAATCTCCAGTTCTTTGGGAATACTGAGAACCGGTTTCACATCATCCGGATCAAAAAAAGTAAACCACAGGGATCCCAGGCCCAGTTCCGCCGCCATCAGCATCATGTTCTGGATACAGGCGGATGCGGATTGAAGGGCACCGTGGGGCTGATTAAAATAACTTCCCAGCCCGCCCAGGGACGGGTCACTCACCACCACCAGAATCAGGGGGCAGGTTCCCACAAACTCCATGGGATATTTCTGGGCCCAGCCGGGTCCTCCCTGATCTGCCACCGCCTGTTTCGCAGCCATGCCCGCTTTCTGAATTCCGGCCCGAAGCTTCGGATCAGTGACTGCAATGAACTGAAACGGCTGTTGATTTAAAGGGCTGGGCGCCCACTGCCCGGCTGTGACAATGGCCTCGATCTGTTCTCCGGTCACCGGGGTATCCATAAATACTCGGCAGCTCCGACGGTTTTTCACCAGTTCTTTGAATGCCATCATTTTTCTCCTTAAAATGTTTTTTGCCTTTTCCGGTGCGTCATCACGGTTTTACAATGTTTGGCAAACTGTTTGTCTTTTTGCCTTTTCTCCACATAGGACATGTCATTGAAAATGGATTCCCGGATCATTTTCATGTAATTCTGGTATCTTTTTTCAGACAGGGTCCCCTCTGTCACCGCCGCCAGCACCGCACACCCTTGTTCACGGGTATGGGAGCAGTCGTTGAACCGGCACTTTCCAGCCAGCGCGGTGATTTCTGCAAAAGTTTCATCCAGGCCCGTTTCCACGGAAAAATTCTCAAGCTCCCGCATTCCCGGCGTATCCACCACCATTGCCCCGCCGGCCAGTGTGATCAGCTGCCTGGACGTTGTGGCATGCCGGCCCTTGCTGTCCTTTTCCCGGACGGTTTTGGTCTTGAAAACTGATTCACCGATGAGATGGTTCAAAAGCGTGGTCTTGCCGACACCGGATGATCCTAATAAGCAAAAGGTCAGCCCGGGTTTCAGCAGGTCTTTGACATGTTCCAGACCGGATTCATTGTTGCTGCTGAACGGCAGGACCTGCAACTGCGGCATGATCTCATGGATCTGACCGATCCGGCCGGCGATCTTGTCGGAAGTCAGAAGGTCGCTCTTGCTCAACAACACCACCGGCCGGATGTTGCTTTCGTTGACCATCACCAGATACCGCTCCAGCCGCCTTAAATTGAAATTGTGATCCAGTGACTGGACAATGAATGCCGCATCGATGTTGGCGGCAATCAGTTGAAACTCAATTTTCTTTCCCGGGGTTTTCCGTTTCAGCAGGGATTTCCTCTGGATGATCTCATGGATGACGGCAAATGTGTTTCCATCGTACAATTTGACCAGCACCCAGTCCCCCACCGCCGGGTAGTCCACAGCAGACGCCGCACTGAAAAGCAGTTTTCCCACCAGCTCCGCCGGAACATCATCTAACCCGCTGGTGATGGTATACCGGTCTTTGTGCACCACAATCACCCGGGCGATCTCAAATTCCGCCGAACGTTCGGGATCGACATGGTCCTGGAACCATTTTTCAAAGCCGAGTTTTTCTAAGGTTTGTAAGTTTGTTATCATTATAATTCCAGCATATACACCTGTGAATTTTTTCGTCCGCTGTTTTTTTGAATTTTAAGTTTCTGATTCTATAATTTGGATTTCATCATCTGTTAACTCATACAATTTATAAACGAGTTGATCGATTTGTCTGTCTGTGGACTCAATTTGCCTCTTCAACATCTCAGTCGTCTGGGGCATTTTGGATTCAATCAGATTTTGGTTTAATCCAATTATCTGATCCACCAGCCCAACAATACGGTCATGACGGGCAACGTCAACCGGATCATCAAATTTAATAAAGCGGATGGGGAGTTTTTTGAGGTTTGTCCCCAAGACTTTAGCAAAAACCTTATTTTTATTCATCGACAAGCCATCATGCAGATATCCAATGAGCCTTGAATTCAACAACCCAAGAAAATAAAATATAGATTCATGGGTCTGAGAGTTTGCTTGTAAACTGTATGATAAAGAATCGATATAATAGCCTTCGGAATCAAAACAAGCGATAATCTTATCAGCGGTCTTACGAATTAAAATTTTTGGGGAGATGAAAATTTTGGGGTTCCTCAACGCAAAATCGACCTTTTTTTGAGCTGTCATACCTGATTTTGATTTTATATCTGATAGTTTTATTCTGTTCTTCAAATCTGGATCATAATTCACCCAAGTCCCGGACCACCTCAAACTATATTTTTGAATATCGCGCCCCAGAATCAATTTTTTATACTTTTCATTTTCTTTCTTTTCTGAAAATAGAAGATGCCTTACATTGCCTGGATTTAGTCCGTTAGAAACACTCAAGAACTCACTTAAATGTTTTACAGGCGCGTTGATGAATAAACTTGATCGATAAAACAAAGAGTCAGCGTTTTCTGAAAGCTCTTTCTGTATATTTTTGAATTGTTCGATTGTTTCAAACTTTGGAAATATGTTCTTAACACGATAATAAACAAGTTGATTCTTTTCAGGATTGGGTGCTTTTTGGCTAAAAAACAATAAAGAATCGCCAACTTCGGCATTTTGGAAAACTTTATCTTTGATCTCTACTATTTGCGGCACTACATACCTTGATAAAATCTTAGCTCTTATTTCACTAAAGTATGTATTAAAAACCAAAGACTTAGGAATAATATAACCAAGTATTGCTCCCTGCTTCCCTAAAAGCCTTAACCCTTTATCGATAAACAAAATGTATGTATTGGTCTTATATGCGGTCAATTCGAAATTTTTAATGTAATATGATTGTTCATTTAATTTATCGGAGCCAATAATGATATATGGCGGATTGCCGATCACGGCGTCAAATCCACCATCGGACATTATATCGGAAAACTCGGTGGGCCAGTTAAAGGCGTTGACCCGGAACAGTTCCTCTTCATCAAACAGGCTCATTTGCTGGGAGTCGTAAAAGTCTGGTCCAATCAGTGAGTTGCCGCATTTGATATTGTTCGAAAGGTCCGGCAGCACCCGTTCTTGAAACATAAGCATCTGCTTGCCGATGCTTTGTTCAGCCTCCCCTTCCAGCACCTTGAGCAGGAGGGACAGCTTTGTCACTTCCACCGCCTGATGATCGATGTCCACGCCGTATATGTTGTTCAATAGAATCCGTTTGCGCTCGTCAGTGGTCAATCGCCATTCCCCTTTCCTGGATTGGTAGATGCGGGGTGTTTTGCCTTTTGACCACTTTTCCGGACCGTCATTGATGTATTCATCCCGGTGCCAGTCCAGCAAAAACTGATATGCACCGATCAAAAACGAACCTGAACCACAGGCCGGGTCCAGAATCTTCAAATTGCTTACACCGCCTCTGGGACCGGGTCTCTTGCCCTCCACCAATTTGCCTACCGTGTTTTTGACGATATAGTCCACAATGTAGGCGGGCGTGTAATAAACACCGCCCGCTTTGCGGACTTCCGGCTTTTCTTCGATTTTGGCCTGATGACCGGGGGTGAGGCGGATGACCTTGCCTAAAAAGCGTTCATACACTTGGCCGAGGATATCAGCCGATAGAACGGAAAATTCGTAGGGGCTTTCCGGGTAATACAGATTCTTGAAAATTTCTTTCAGGGGTTTGTCGTCTATTTGCAGCAAAGGTGTCAGGTTGTCACAATTCTCACGCCCTTTCTCTTTTTTGAAATGAAACAGCCCGGAATTGTATTTCTCATCCGCTTTTTTGAAAAGGTGGAACAGGCGTTCATAGACATTCTCACCATTGCGCAGAGCCATCAATCCACCGTAATCCTCCATTCCCCGATCCTCGCAGATGCGGAGAAACACGATCCGGTCGATGGTCTGCTGAACGGCAAAGTTCAATTCCCTCTGGGAAAGATTCGGATTGCGCAGGGCGATATTCCGGGCCAGGAGTTCCCGCCAGGATTCGATTTCATGGAGAAAAGCGGTATCAACCTCGGTGGTGCCTTTTTTCTTTTTATTGGATTCCACATATTTGTCAAAAGAGCCCTTCAGGATGGCATCTCTGGAAAAAATACCGGCAAGTTCTTCCCACCGGTTCTCATAATCCGTGAATTTGAGGTATAAAATACGGGAGTGGGAAACCTTGTCGGTCTTCGACGGCTTCACCCGGCAGTCGTAAACGGCAAGTTCTTCGAAATCCGTTAAAATGCTCAGGGGCAGCTTGGCGCTCCACCCATAGCGGCGTAACTGGTAGGCCGGATGGATGTCTCTCTGTATATTGACCGACGGTTTTTTTGCTTCCAGAAAAAATTTGCGGGTGCCGCCGACACGGAAGCAGTAATCCGGTGCCTTGGTAACGCCGCCGACTTTAATGGCGTCTTCATGGATAACATCCTTATAAGCCTCCGCATACCCCTGTCTGTTGGTTACATCCCATCCCAGTTCTTCGAAAAAAGGGTCTATGAATTCACGGCGCACCTGGGTTTCATTGTAGTTGCCTTTTTTGTACGATTCCAAATTATTTTCAAACGTTTCGATCAATTCTTTGATTCGGCCAGGTACGCTCATATTCAATTTCCTGATTTTATAGGTGAATAGCGATAAAATTATTGGGTGCAATGGGATGAAAGGTTTTGCAACCAGCACTGGAAATTCCAAAATTGTCAGGGGCTAAAGGCCCTCGTGTCTTGCAATCCATGTGCAACACTTTATTCGCCATGGTTTTCCATTTCTTGGAATCATAGATAGCTATTTCAGCTGTCTAAACAGCCACCATTGATCTTTCTTCTCTGATGCGTTTTTGTTTTGAGGTCCGTCAGTTTCAATGGTTGCTTTTTTAAATGATTCATCAGCAATCATTATTCGATTTTTAAATGTTTGAACCTGTTCTGAAGGAGTATGCTGTAAAACCAAATAGAGTTCTGTCCTTTTGGATAGATCAAAATCATATTCTTCATAATCAGGATCTGCAACGATGAATTCGACAGACACCTCCCAGGCAGTCACAAAAATATCTATACCATCCTTTGTTACAGTTTCAATAATCTCATCAGGGTAGTTATGTAAAATAAGAAATTCTATCAATTTATCTGCCCTGTTATGACCTGATAGATATTTCTTTAATCTGACTTTATTTCTATATTTGGGCATGTAATTCAATTCTTGGAATTAAAAATTGCTGGCTACAACAAAATATCTTGAACTCTGAATCTTAGATCTTTTGAAGGTATCCGATCCAATAATCAAAAATTCATTCCATTTTTTCGTATCAGTAATCCCCGATTATGTAAAGAAATATTGCCTGCCCCGCTTTTTCCATCAATGATGAAGAGATCTGCTTTGATTTATCGTTGCCGGGTCTGGTTATCGTGTCTACGAGCTTGTACCCGCCGTAATGCAGGACTTCTTTGACCGCCAGGAAGGGACGGACCTTCTGCTTTCCGGAAAAATGAAATTGAATGGCCAGGAGGTGAGTGCTATGTTGGGTTTGTCTGCGTCGGCCCGGTCCAGGATGATTTATGCGGCAGTTGTTAAGTAATTCTTTACAACTGAATTTTCATCCAATTCTTTTTCCTTCAGTATGTTGGATATATGTATGCTGATATTTGGCATGGAGGTGTCAAAAAGTTCGGCCAGCTGGCTCTGGTTCATCCAGACCATGCTATCTTTGGCATAGAGCGATACCGCCGCTTTCCCGTCCACGGTGTTGTAAATAATGATGTCCTGCCGGTCTTCAGCCATTTTAACTCCTCAAATAGGGCCTTTTTCAATGCCGGTTTTAACAGGAGAATGCGGGGAAATCACGGGATGAGTTTTTTCCCCAACCGCTCCGCTTTTGCCATCAAGGATGAAGAGATCTCATTTGTTTTTTTGGTCCCGGGTTTGGTGATCGTGCCCACAAGTTTGTACCCGCCGTAATGCAGGACTTCTTTGACCGCCCGGATTGCGCCGCGACTTTCCGGGAAAATGAAGTTGAACGGCCAGGGGGTGGTGCAGGCGGTCACGATAACGGCACGTTTGCCTTTCTGCCTGGGTTCCGGCATTCCCTTGGGGCTTTCCCCCATGAACACCGGCACGTTGCGGTCAAAAAGAAGTTTGAGCGGCGCGCACATGTTGCCCCAGTGGGTCGGAGTGCCGATGACCAGGGCATCTGCCTGTTGAATTTTTTGGCCCACCCGGTGGGCGTCATCTTCCGGCAGGACGCAGGTTCCTTTGTCCCGGCAGGCCATGCAGGCGGTGCAGAATTTCATGTCAAGTTTGCACACATCGATCCATTCGGTTTCATGTTTGTTGGTGATCGGCTCAGCCACCGCTTTGAGGAGTGTGGCCACGGTGCCGTTTTTCCGGGGACTCCCGTTGAGAATTAATATTTTCATTGTCAGTGTCTTCTTTCAGCAATATCGGCTTTCCCGCTGACTCGTTTTTGATTTTTATGAATGAATTGCATCCCCGAGCAGGTCTTTTACGCATTGATTGAGGCTCTTTCCCTCTGCTGCCGCCCTTGCTGCGATCTGTGCATGCAGTTCTGGGGACACCCGCAAATTGAATTTGCCGGAATATTCTTTCAGCGGTGGAATTCCCTCCTCTTCGCACATTTCAAGAAAAACTTTCAGAGAGGCTTTTCCCTCTTTTTTGAGAGCTTCAATGGTGGTTGCGTAAAAGTCAGCGCCCCCATTGAGTCCTATAAACTCTCCCCGAAATTTGTCTAAAATCGGATCATAATGAATGATCGCTTTATAACCGTTTATCGTCATCAGGTTCATCATGGTGTCACCCCATTTCTTTCCAGCCATTTTCGAATACTTGACACAGCTCCTTTGTCGGTGTCCGGCAGCGGACTTTGTTTTCATAGTATATATAGTACCGCTTTTTGGTACTATGTCAATACGCTTTTATGGGATTCTGATATACAATGTCATTATGGATTGCATGGTTCTCTTTTTTGTTTGTGCCTGGGCCGGCTATAGCGAAATTCTCTGTAGGAAAAATGATGGAAAAAAAAATGAAAACAGGATAGACTGCAAAGATTGATTTTAAACGGTTGAGGCAAAGAATGGGTGTAATTAAGGACTGGGTTCGACGGTATTTTTCAGACCCTCAGGTGGTGATTCTGGCGGTGTTTCTGGTGGTGGGGCTGGCCACGGTGCTGCTGGCCGGAGAGCACCTGGTGCCGGTGATCGCCAGCCTGATCATCGCGTATCTGCTGGAGGGGTTGATCCAGCCGCTGCAGCGGGTGGGGACGCCCCGGATGCTGGCGGTGGGGATTGTGTTTCTGGTGTTTTTTCTGGTGCTGCTGGCCCTGCTGTTCTGGCTGCTGCCGGTTCTCACCCGCCAGGCCACCCAGCTGCTCCAGGAGGTGCCGGACATGCTCAGTGCATCCCAGACCCTGATTCTGTCCCTGCCTGAAAAATATCCCAATATTTTCAGCGAGGTGGAGATCGAAAAAATTCTGGATCAGATCCGGCGGGAGGCGGGGCTTTTCACTGACAAGATGCTGCGCCAGACCCTGTCGTCGGTGGTGGGGGTCATCACCCTGGTGGTGTATATCGTGCTGATGCCGCTGCTGGTGTTTTTCTTTCTCAAGGACAAGGACAAACTCATGGGATGGATCCGGCGGCACCTGCCCCGGGAGCGGGGCCTGGCCAGCCGGGTGTGGCAGGGCGTGGATGTGCAGCTGGGCAATTTCATCCGGGGCAAGTTCTGGGAAATTCTGATCGTGTGGGGCGCGTCTTACCTGACATTTATTTTCATGGGACTCAGCTTTTCCCTGCTTCTGGCGTTTCTGGTGGGGATTTCCGTGCTGGTGCCCTATATCGGGGCCGCGGTCATGACCTTTCCCGTGGCCCTGGTGGCGTACTTCCAGTTCGGGTGGACCGGGGACCTGGCCTGGATCATCCTGGCCTATCTGGTGATCCAGATGCTGGACGGCAATGTGCTGGTGCCGCTGCTGTTTTCCGAGGTGGTGAACCTGCATCCCATCGCCATTATCGTGGCGGTGCTTTTTTTCGGCGGGATCTGGGGGGTCTGGGGGGTGTTCTTTGCCATTCCTTTGGCCATTCTGCTCCAGGGGGTCCTCAGCGCCTGGCCCAGGCGGCCGGACGAAGAAACGCCCGTGCAGTGAAAGGCCTGTAAATCCATGAGTCTGTTTCATCTGAAATCATCGTTTTCTCCCACCGGGGATCAGCCCAAGGCCATTGAATATCTGACACAAGGGGTAAAGACCAACGAACCGCACCAGGTGCTGTTAGGGGTGACCGGGTCCGGCAAGACATTCACCATGGCCAATATCATTGCCCAAGTGGAAAAACCCAGCCTGATCATCGCGCCCAACAAAACCCTGGCAGCCCAGCTGTACAATGAATTCAAGCTGCTGTTTCCGGACAACTGCGTGGAATATTTTGTGTCCTATTACGATTATTACCAGCCCGAGGCCTATGTGCCTTCCAGCGACACCTATATTCAAAAAGATTCCTCCATCAACGACATCATCGACAAGATGCGCCATTCCGCCACCCGGTCGGTGCTGGCCCGGCGGGATGTCATTGTGGTGGCGTCGGTGTCCTGCATTTACGGGCTGGGAGCGCCGGAAGACTATCTGGATCTGCGTATCACCCTGGCCCGGGATATGGAGATCTCCAGAGACACGCTGATCCGGAAACTGGTGGAGATCCAGTACACAAGAAATGATACCGATTTTCACCGGGGCGTGTTCCGGGTCCGGGGAGACCGGGTGGAAGTTTTTCCGGCATATGAGGAAGACCGGGCCGTTCGCATCGATTTTTTCGGGGACGTGATCGAGGAGATCTGTGAGATCGATCCCCTCAAAGGAGAGGTGCTTCACACCTTTGACCAGACCGCCATCTATCCGGCTTCCCATTATGTGACCAAAAGCCAGACCCGGAAACGGGCGGTGGAAGCGATTTTTGCGGAACTGGAAGAGCGGCTGGCCCAGCTTCGGGCCGATAACCGGCTGGTGGAGGCCCAGCGTCTGGAAGAGCGGACCCGGTATGACATGGAAATGCTCAACGAGATCGGATACTGCACCGGCATCGAGAACTATTCCCGGCATCTCACCGGACGGAATCCCGGAGAACCGCCCCCCACTTTGCTGGATTATATGCCCGATGATTTTCTGCTGTTTTTTGATGAAAGCCATATTTCCGTGTCCCAGCTGGCAGGCATGTACAAGGCGGACCGGTCCCGGAAACTGACTCTGGTGGAATACGGGTTCCGCCTGCCTTCGGCCGTGGACAACCGGCCCCTGGCTTTTCATGAGTTCTCGGCCCGCACCTCCCGGATCATTTATGTGTCAGCCACGCCTGCGGACTATGAGCTGGAAAAGGCCGGCATCCGGGTGGCGGAACAGATTGTCCGGCCCACCGGGCTTCTGGATCCGAAAGTCCAGGTAAGAGATGCCACAACCCAGGTGGATGACCTGTACCAGGAAATCATCAAACGGGTGGAAGCGGATGAACGGGTCCTGGTGACCACCCTGACCAAGCGCATGGCCGAAGATTTGACCGAATATTATGCGGATCTGGGCATCAAGGTCAAATACCTGCACTCGGACATCGTAACCATGGAACGTATCGAGATCATTCAGGATCTGCGCCGGGGGGTGTTTGACGTGCTCATCGGCATCAATCTGCTCAGGGAAGGCCTGGATATTCCCGAGGTGTCTCTGGTGGCGATCCTGGATGCGGACAAGGAGGGCTTTCTGCGCTCGTTCCGGTCCTTTATCCAGATTTTCGGCCGGGCCGCCCGGAACGTGTACGGCCGGGTGATCATGTATGCGCAAAAAGAAACCAAGTCCATGAAAAAAGCCCTGGCCGAGACCCGGCGCCGCCGGAAAATCCAGCAAGCATATAATGAGGCCCATCATATCGTGCCGGCCACCATTCAAAAACAACTCAACGTGTTTAAATACCCGGCATCGGATACGGCGGGTTCCGGGCAGGAAACACCTTCGGTGCACGAAGATATTCAAGCTTATGACGGGGATGACATCAATCTGGACGATCTGATCCGGGATCTGGAATACAAGATGAAAAAAGCCGCGGAAAACCTGGAGTTTGAACAGGCGGCGGTGTTTCGGGACAAGATCCGGCAGCTCACGGACATGGTGCCGTTTTAACGGCGGATAACCGGTGATGCGCGCTGATCTGACACAAAAATACCATCAGGCCCCCCATGCCCCCGGGGTGTATCTGATGAAAGACGCCCGGAAAAAAATCATTTATGTGGGAAAAGCCAAGGACCTGAAAAAACGCCTGGGATCCTATTTTGCCCGGCAGGACCACCCGGACGGCAAGACCTCGGCTCTGCTGGCCATGGTCCGGGATTTCGATGTGATCATCACGGCATCGGATCACGAGGCTTTTATTCTGGAATCCAATTTGATCAAGGAATACCGGCCCCGGTATAATGTGCTGCTCAAAGACGGCAAAAATTACCCGCTGCTGCGCATTGACATGAACGAGCCGTTTCCCGCAATCCAGCGGGTGCGGCGGATCCAGAACGATGCGGCCCTGTATTTCGGGCCCTATTCCTCGTCCCGGAGTGTGAACCAGACCCTGGGCCAGATTCAGAAAATTTTCAAACTCCGGAAATGCCGGAACACCCAGTTCAAAAACCGGTCCCGGCCCTGCCTGAACTATCAGATCAACGCCTGTCTGGGACCCTGCTGCCAGAAAGTGGATGAACAGGAATACAAACAGCATGTCAAAGATGCGGTGCTGTTTCTCAAGGGCCGGTCCGGTCAGGTAATCCAGAAACTCAAAGCCCAGATGCAGGCCCATGCCCAGGCCCTGGAATTTGAAAAAGCGGCCCAGAAGCGGGATGCTGTGACCGCCATGACCCATATTCTGGAAAAACAGGTGGTGGTTGCCGCAGATCTCAAAGACAGGGATGTCCTGGCCCTGGCCGTTGAAAAGGAGATGGCCGTCATCACCATGATGATCGTCCGGTCCGGCCGGCTCATCGACACCGTGCATTACCCGGTGGACCCGGGATTCAAGGAATCCCATGAAATTCTGCGGGCCTTTTTATGGCAGTATTATGATGTGACCCGGTTTCTGCCCGATGCCGTGCTTTTGGACAGAGAAATCGAAAACATGGATGTGCTGGCATCCAGGTTGTCTGAGCAGAAGCATCGAAAAGTGACCGTGCATGTGCCTGTGATAGGGGAGAAGCGGCGGCTGGTGGAAATGGCTGATGTCAATGCCGCCCGGGAGCTGGAAAAACTGCGGATCAAGACGGAAGCGGCCCAGTCTGCCGTGACCCAGGTCCAGGTGCTGCTGAAAATGGACCGGATGCCGGACCGCATCGAATGTTTTGACAATTCCCACCTGGCCGGTCAAGACCCGGTGTCGTCCATGGTGGTGTTCACCCGGGGCCGGCCGGACAAGGATGCGTATCGCCGGTATATTCTCCGGGATATGGACCGGCCCGATGATTATGCCGGCATGACCCAGGTGTTGACCCGGCGGTTTTCAAAAACGGAAAAAGAGATGGATTTCCCGGATCTGCTGGTGGTGGACGGGGGCAAAGGCCAGCTGGGCATGGCCGTGGCCGTGCTCAAAGAGCTGAACCTGGCGGGCCGGTTTGCCGTGGCAGGTCTGGCCAAAAAAGATGAGGCCAAAGGCGAGGACATGGACAAAATCTATGTGCCGGGCCGGTCCAATCCATTGAACACGGCCTCGTTCAAGCAGGGCCTGTTCCTGCTTCAGCAGGTGCGGGACGAGGCCCACCGGTTTGCTGTCACGTTTCAGCGCAAGCGCCGGAAAAAACGGGGCAGTCTGTCGGTGTTCGATGCCATCCCCGGTGTGGGACCCAAAAGAAAAAAAATGCTGCTGCAGCGGTTTAAAGGTCTGGAAAACCTTAAAGCCGCAACTGTGGATGAATTGACATCATTGCCCGGCATTACCGAAAAACTGGCGGAACAGATTCTGGCGAAGGTCAAAGCGGAAGGATCATAATTGTTTTTTTGCTTTACACCCGTGCGTGTAAAGTATAGTTAGTCAGGCAGATGTTTATAAACCGCCTGTTTGGAGAAGATGCATGACGGAAAAATTTGATGACACCCCGGATCAGGATGACGGGGAAATGAGCTTTGAGGAACTTTTCGAATCCTATAATGACAATCTGGGCCAAGAGCTGGCCCCCGGGGATATGGTGGAAGGTAAAATCATATCCGTGGGCCGGACCCATGTGTATATCGATACCGGCACCAAAAGCGACGGGGTGGTGGAAAAGCAGGAACTGCTGGATGAAAAAGGTGAGTTTCCTTTTCAGGCCGGAGATGTGTTGACCCTGTATGTGGTGTCTTTGAGTGAGAGTGAGATCATCCTTTCCAAGGCCATTTCCGGGGCCGGCAAAGTAGCCCTTCTGGAAGACGCGGTGCAGAACCGGACCCCGGTGGAAGGCAAGGTGACCGAGGTGATCAAAGGGGGATTCTCCGTGGATATTCTGGGGAAACGCGCCTTTTGTCCGGTGAGCCAGATGGATGTCAATTATGTGGAAACCCCGGAAGATTTCGTGGGCCAGACCCTGCGGTTTCTGGTCACCCGGTATGAGGAGAACGGACGTAACATTGTCATCTCCCGAAGAAGTCTGCTCAACGAAGAGATCAAGGCGGCCCGGCAGGCGTTCTTTGCAGATGTGTCCGAAGGGGATACGCTTCAGGGCAAGGTGATCCGGCTCATGCCTTTTGGCGCGTTTATCGAGCTGGCCCCGGGCGTGGAAGGCATGGCCCATATTTCCGAACTGAGCTGGTCCCGGGTGGAAAAACCGGATGAAGTGGTGAAACCGGGAGATACCGTGCTGGTGAAGCTGTTGAGCATCACACCCCAGGACGGCCAGGATCTGCCCAAAATTTCTCTGTCCCTGAAACAGACCGCCACCGACCCCTGGGAAAGCGTGGATGCCGCGTTCAAACCCGGAGACCAGGTGAGCGGCAAAGTGATGCGAATCACCAATTTCGGGGCGTTTGTGGAGATTGCCCCGGGGGTGGACGGTCTGGTGCATATCAGTGAGATGAGTCACACCCGGCGTGTGACCCGGCCCGAAGAGGTGGTGGAAAAAGGGCAGGACGTCCAGGTGGTGATCAAGTCCATTGACATGGACGCCAAACGGGTGTCTTTGAGTATCAAGGATGCCCTGGGAGATCCCTGGACCGGGATCAGTGTCCGGTATAAACCCGGTGATATCATGGACGGCCGGCTGGAAAAAAGGGAAACCTTCGGTCTGTTCATCGGGCTGGAACCCGGGGTCACCGGCCTGATGCCGGTATCGGTCCTTCGTAATGCCGCAGATGCCAAATCGTATGATGCGCTCAAACCCGGGGATGCGGTTCAGGTCCTGGTGCAGCAGGTGGATGAGGAAAACCGGCGCATCTCCCTGGCACCGCCGGACCAGAAAGATATCGAAGACTGGAAACAGTTTGCCGGCAATAAAAAAGACAAGCCTTTGGGCACCATGGAACGTGTTCTTATGGAAGCTTTGAACAAAAAGAAAAAATAGGATTGTGACGGACCGGCACCTGTTTGTCACCGACCTTGACGGGACCTTGTTGACTGATGACAAGACCGTCTCGCACCGGGACCTGGATACCCTGGCCCGGTTGAGGGCCAAAGGCGTAGTGGTGGTTGCGGCCACGGGCCGGAGCCTGTATTCTTTTCAACGGGCCCTGGCGCACATCGGCATGGATACGGATTCATGGCCTCTGGATTTTCTGATCTTTTCCACAGGCGCGGGCGTGCTGAAGTTTAAAAAAAATGAAATTATCCGGGACCTGCCCATTTCCCGGTCGGATGTGATGCACATCACCGCCCGTTTTGAACAGATGCAGCTGGATTATATGGTCCACAACGCCATCCCGGACACCCACTATTTCACGTTCCGGTCCCATGGCCGGGACAATCCGGATTTTTTTCAGCGGATTGTTCTGTATCAATCCTTTGCCAGCCCTTTGACCGCGGACACCCCGGTATTTGAAACCGCCACCCAGGTCCTGGCGGTGATGCCCCCGAAAGTGTCTCTGGCACAGGTGGCGGAAATACAGGCCTCATTGTCCGGTTACAGTGTGGTGCATGCCACATCTCCTCTGGATCATCAGTCCGCATGGATCGAAGTGTTTCATCCCCGGGTTTCCAAAAGCCATGCCGCCGCCTGGCTGGCCCGGCAGTTGGATATCCCGCAGTCCCGGGTGGTGGCGGTGGGCAATGATTACAATGATCTGGATCTGATGGACTGGGCCGGGCAGAAATTCTGGGTGGCCAATGCCCCGGCGGAGTTTGATACCGGGGTCCGGATGCCGGTGTCCAACAACGACCATGGCGTGACCCGGGCCGCAGTCCTGTCCGGACTGCTGGATTGAGGGACCTGCAATATTACATAGGGGCCTGTCCCAGATCCTGGATCAGCTTTTTCATATCCCGCACGGCCCGGTCCATACCGGTGAGCACGGCCCGGGATACAATGCTGTGCCCAATGGAAAACTCCCGGATTTCATGAAGCCCGGCAAAGGCTTTGATGGTGTTGTAACAGATGCCGTGACCGGCATTGACTCCGAGCTTGAGCTTGGTCCCGATCTTGGCCGCGTCCACGATGCGGTCGAATTCCCGCCGGGCTTCAGCCCGGGTGTCTGCATCACAAAATGCCCCGGTGTGAATTTCGATCATGTCCGCGTCGATTTTGTGGGCGATTTTGATCTGATCCAGGTCCGGATCAATGAAGATACACACCTGGATCCCGGCATTTTTCAGGGTGGATACCGCATCCTGGATATGATCCTGATGGCTGATCAGGTCCAGCCCTCCTTCCGTGGTCAGCTCTTCTCTTTTTTCCGGCACCAGAGTGACGGTGTCGGGCATGATGTCCAGGGCGATTCCCAGCATTTCACTGGTGGCGGCCATTTCCAGGATAAGTCTGGACTGGACGATCTGCCGGAGCAGGCGGACGTCCCGTTCCTGGATATGTCGGCGGTCTTCTCTCAAATGGACCACAATGGCGTCCGCACCTGCGGTTTCCGCAGCAACCGCCGCAGCGACCGGATCCGGATAGTCAATGCCCCGGGCCTGGCGCAGGGTGGCCACATGATCAACATTTACAGCCAGTTCTGCCATTTTATCGTTCCTTTCCTGGTTTTCACAATGCCGCCGGATCTTTGGTTAAAATGCCGCCAGATCCGGGTTGGATTCAACCAGTCTTAACAGTTCATAACTTTTTGTTTCCATGACGTCCGCGTCCGCCTCACTAGTTTCATGATCAAATCCCACCAGATGCAGGATGCCGTGGATCAGCAGCTGGGACATTCTTTCGTCCAGGGTGATGCCGGTTTCCTGTGCTTCTCTGGCCGCGGTCTGGGCTGAGATGACCACATCCCCCAGCAGTCCGGGGGTGATGTCTGAAAATTCCCCTTCCTGCATGGGAAAGGACAGCACATTGGTGGGACGGTCAATGCCCCGGAAACTGTGGTTGAGTTCTTTGATCTGTAGGTCATCCATAATCACGATGGAGATTTCATGATGGTTACAGCCCAAGGCGTTTAAGATCTGTTCGGTCTTTTTGCGAAGCCCCGGGGTGGACACCATTGGTTTTTGCCGGTTCTCGATCAGTATCTGAAGTGCTGTCATTTTTTTCTTTTTTCTTTTCCTGGGGTTTGTCTGTATATTCAATACGGCTGTGATAAATACTGGTCAGGATATTGTTGAAGCTTTTGGCGATCTGGTGCAGGTCCTTGAGGGTGAGCTCACATTCTTCCAGCTGGCCGTCGGCAAAAATATCGTTGATCAGTTCCTTGACCCGTCCCCGGATTCTGGCGGCTGTCGGCCGGTCCAGGGCCCGCACTGCCGCTTCCACCACATCCGCCAGCATGACAATACCGGTCTCCCGGGTCTGGGGTTTGGGGCCGGGATACCGGAAATTTTCCTCGTTGATTTTGTCTTTTCCGCTTTTTAACGCCTTGTTGTAAAAAAATTTGATCAGCGAGGTGCCGTGATGCTGGGTGATGCCTTCGATAATTTCATTGCCCAGTTTATGGGTTTTGGCCAGCTCTACCCCTTTTTTGACATGCTGGATGAGAATGAGCGCAGACATGGAGGGCGAGAGTTTGTCGTGCCGGTTTTTGCCGTCTGCCTGGTTTTCAATGAAATACATGATCTTGTCCAGCTTTCCGATGTCATGGTAATAGGCCATGACCTTGGCCTTGAGGCTGTTGGCATGAATGGCGGACGCAGCCGCTTCCGCCAGGGTGGCCACGATCACACTGTGGTTGTAAGTGCCCGGGGCCTCGATCATCAGTTTTTTGATCAAAGGCTGATCCAGATTGGCCAGTTCCAGGAGCTTGGCTTCCGTGGTGTAGTCAAAAATGATCTCAATCAATGGACAGAACCCGATGGTCAGCACAGCGGAAAAAATTCCACCGCAGAACGCGATGATTACTTCTCTTGCCAGGATCACCGGATCGGGCTGGGTCAGGGAATAAAACCCCAGGGCGATTGCCAGAAATGAATTGAAAATTGCCAGTTTGACGCCGGTCATGATGAAGTTTTTACGGGTCTGCCGGGCCTGGGCCCAGAACGCGGCCATACTGCAGCTTAACAGAAAAAAGATGAATGCTTCGAAGCTGCCGCCAAAAGACATACTCGCCAGAACGGACAGCACCAGGGAAAAATAAATGGCAATACTGAATCCCAGAAACAGGCAGCAGATCATGGCGGCGGCCGGCAGGGGGATGGCCATGAAAAAAGAAGCGGACATCAGGTCCCATGCCTGATTCGGATCTGCGGACTGAACCAGATAGGAGGACAGTTTGACCGCGCCCAGATACAGGACAAGGCCCAGGGCCAGGAAAATCATGTGTTTGTTATGGTCGTTTTCCAGGGCGGCATGATGTCTGAAAAATAGAAGGTATGACACCAGCAGCAGGGTGAACGTGATCAGCGCAACCCCGGTGGCGGACACATAAACCGTTTTGACAACGGTCTGTTCCAGCAGGGCATTGAGCTTGATAAGCCGGGTCTTGTCGATCCGTTCGCCCTCCCGGACAATCATTTCTCCGGCTTTGATCTGGTACATGACCGGATTGATGGTAGCCTGGGCCGCCAGGATCCGGGCCTGGGTCTCGTTTTTGTTCATGAAAATGTTGGGTTGGAGCAGTCGCTGGCAGATATCCACAATCAGATTGGTCAGGGTGTAATTAACTTTTTTGAGCAGCGGTTCGCCCTCGATTCTGACCATGGCCTTGGCCTGGTCCGGTCCGTAGAACACCTTGAGGTTGTTGACCACCTGTTCTTCGTTGGATTTGATGTTTCTCAGGACAATGCCCTTGTGTTCTTGTTCCAGCAGCAGTTCTTTGTTCGCCACCACCCCGTTGGAAAGCACCTTTCCCATAATGGTCTGAATTTTTTGGGTGATATCCGGATCGAACCGGTGTTTGTGCAGGATGGAATACGCGCCTTCACTGATCATGATGCCCAGTTTTTCCTCGAACAAGGGCTTGGTTTCCAGGACCATGACAAAAGTGGGGTCCGGGGTGTCTTTGGCTGATGTTTCACCCTCATCGTTTCGGGCCGATTCCGGTTCAAACAAGGATCGGCCGATAGTCATGGCATCTTTGACATTGGCCTGAATCCGGGGCAGCAGATCCGCGTCTAAATCGTACACGATTCGAACCGCATTCCGGGCCTGGCCGCGTCGTTCCTCAGATACTTCCCGGTCTTCCACCAAAATGTCCCGGGGCGCTTTGATATCCCGCTGGGCCACATCTCCTATCTCATAAGCATCGGTGATCTGCTGCTGTTCCGGTGTCTGGGAAAAAGTGAACAACAGCGTAATGCCCAGCAACATGGCCCACAACAGGTAGGGGGTGGACAAAATAAATTGTCTGACCGAATCCAGCCAGGTATTAATTTTTGTTTTTTTCATAGGCATCGATAATATCGGAAACCAGCTGGTGCCGGACCACATCATCCCTGGAAAAATGAATGAATTCGATTCCTTTGATGTGGGAGAGAATCTTCCTGACTTCCACCAGACCGGATTTTTTGCCGCCGGGCAAATCGATCTGGGTGATGTCTCCGGTCACTATGGCCTTGGAACCGTATCCGATTCGGGTTAAAAACATTTTCATCTGCTGAGAGGTCGTGTTCTGGGCCTCGTCTAAAATGATAAATGCATTGTTCAGGGTTCTGCCCCGCATGAATGCAATGGGGGCGATTTCAATGATTTCCTGTTCAATATACGTCCGGGCTTTTTCAAATTCAAGCATGTCATACAAAGCGTCATATAAAGGCCGCAGATAGGGATTGATTTTTTCGGCCAGATCACCGGGCAGAAACCCCAGTGCTTCACCGGCCTCTACAGCCGGACGGGTGAGGATGATTTTTCGGACATCCCCTCTGGCAAAGGCTGCCACAGCCATGGCCATGGCCAGATAGGTTTTTCCGGTCCCGGCCGGGCCGATGGCAAACAGGATATCTTTGGTTTCAATGGCTTTGACATATTTGAGCTGGTTCAAACTTCTAGGGCGAATCGGTTTGTTCCTTGCCGTGGTGAAAACCGTGTGCATAAACAGGGTTTCCAGCCGGGCATCCGGATCTTTTTTGATCAGGGCGATGGCGGCATCCAGATCCCCGGGCTCCACTGGGATTTTTTCCTTGAACAGCAGATACAGCTGGTTCAGCAGAGACCAGACCTGACTCACTTCCGGATCCGGTCCGGAAAGGGTGACGGAGCCGCCTCTTGAATGGATGGTGATCTTGAACCGTTTGGCAATTTTTTCCAGGTGGGTATTGTGGAATCCAAACAATTGCCGGGCGATGGATATGTTGTCAAACTCAAGGATTGTCATGGGCGCTAGAGTGCATTTAATTTGAAAAAAGGTCAATAAAAATCTTGACGGCAAACCAGCGGAGTTGCTATTTGTTGAATCCTCATAAGAAGCGATTGAAAGGGAATCCATGAACGGGTTTGATCTGGTGGTTCTGGTAATAGTTTTGTTCTGCATGATCCGGGGGGTATTCCGGGGATTGATCCGGGAAGTGTCCGGAATCGTGGCGGTGATCGCCGGATTTTACGGGGCATTCACCTATTACTGGATTTTGTCACCCCATCTGGCTTTTCTGGTTCAAACCCCTGCAATCCGGCATCTGATCAGTTTTGGTGTACTGTTCTGCGGTATCGTGATTGCGGTGGGACTGACGGCCGCACTGATCCGCAAATTGATGCATGTGGCGTTTTTAGGGTGGGTGGACCGGACCTTCGGCCTGGTTTTCGGCACAGCCAAAGGCGTTTTAATCGTTTCCGTGCTGTTTGTTATGCTGACGACGTTTTTACCGGCCGGGTCTTCCACCATGATGACCCGATCTGAAACCGCCCCGTATCTGGCAACGATCTCCCGGACCATGACCCTGTTTATTTCCAGAAACCTGCGGATTGATTTTCTGGACCGGCTGAATAAAACCAACGTGAAAAATGTACAGACACAAGGAGGGTGATCCCATTGGAATCATTGGCCCCGATTCTGGAAGTTATCCGGACATTGCGGGGAAAAAACGGGTGTGAATGGGATCGACGGCAGACGCCGGTCACCATGTGGAAATGCCTGGCGGAAGAAGTGTATGAACTTCAGCAGGCCCTGGCTGATCAGGATCTTGAGAACACCTGTGAAGAAATGGGGGATGTGCTGTTCCAGATTGTATTTATCATGGAGATATTTCATGACGCCGGCCAGATTCCCATACCCCGGGTGATGGACACGGTTAAAGAAAAGATGATCCGCCGGCATCCCCATGTGTATGGCGATGCCGTGGTAAAGACCCGGACTGAATTACTGGATCAGTGGGAACAAATCAAGACCCGTGAAAAAAATGGAGACCTTCGTTTATCTGCCATGGATGATGTTCCCAAAGGCATGCCCGGGCTTGTCCGGGCCATGAAGGTGTCTAAATCCGCAGTTAAAAAAGGGTTTGACTGGGAAAATATTCACCAGGTCCTGGGCACGGTGAAAAGTGAGATAGCTGAATTTGAATCTGCGCTGGAACAAAAAGACGAAGACGCAATCATGCTGGAGTTCGGTGATATTTTATTTTCTCTGGTGAATGTGGCCCGGTTTGCCGGGTTCCATCCTGAAACAGCCCTGGCCCGGTCCACAGCCAAGTTTGAAAGCCGGTTTCGTTTGATGGAAGCAGATCTGGCTGAAAAAAAAATATCCCTTGGTGCCCTGTCTGCATCGGAAAAAAATGTTTTCTGGACCCGGGCCAAAAAAGTCCATGAAAACAATCAGTCGGTTGAGAAAGCGTGACCCGGATACGGGTGAATGTCTTTGGCGGTCCGCAGGGTTTGTGTGTTGTTCTGGTCTATGAGCAGGTAGGTGAAGTTTATTTTGTCCCGGTTATGACCGGGTCTCCCGGCAGACAGAGGGATCTGTCTGCCGGTTAATGGATTCGGCGGCTCTGACGCTGCCGCTTCTGAGATGATTTTTTCCACAATGCCTGCTGCGACTTTATCGATAATGGTTTGTCGGGTCCCTTCCGAGGAAATCGCCCGGGGTGTATTGGATGACATTACAAAACGGCCTGATTTTTCCAGGATTTTTCCTTCACCCAGCTGCCTGAAATAAAGCCGCAATACATTTTGAATCTGATAGGCAGGTATTTGCAATCACATATCTCCTAAACGCCTTAATCGTCAAAATCCCCTTCAGGACCTTTGTTTGAACTGATGGTTGCCGCATTTTTCCTGATTTTTTCTTCGGTCCATTCCTCGATGGATTCAATGGTTTCCGATTTAACCCCGGGATCATGGGACCGGGTTTCCAGAATATGGGACAAAACAATGTCCGCCGTGTCAGACGCATTGAATACATCCGTGAGCAGTGTATACACAAATGCCTGGACGCCATTGGCCATGCGGTCACGGATCTCTTTGGGCTGGGCCAGAAAACGGTTTTCAAACGGCGCATTGAGTTTTTTGAAATTGCCGCCGGTGAGCCCATGTTCTTTGGCATAGGTCAGCATCTGCTGCCAGATGGCTTCATCCACGCCCTTGTCCGGCTCTTTGATAAAATCGCCGTTGCCATCCAGAATGGCAT
Source organism: Desulfotignum phosphitoxidans DSM 13687 (assembly GCF_000350545.1). GTDB lineage: Bacteria > Desulfobacterota > Desulfobacteria > Desulfobacterales > Desulfobacteraceae > Desulfotignum > Desulfotignum phosphitoxidans. The sequence goes on along the minus strand of NZ_APJX01000001.1, from coordinate 190,675 downwards.
TGCCGTAATCATTGACCTGAACCCCCCAGGAGATCATCTGCAGGGCCGTGGCCACATTGGCTTTGGTGGTGCGGGTCTGTTCAGCGATTTGCCGGAGCCGGTCCGAGCTGTTGCCAGAGGTGCCGTGCTGGGCCCCGGATACCTTATAGGGGGCCAGGGCTTCATGAATTTGTGCGGTCAAGGCGACGTCAATGCCGGCATCGCTTTGCTCGATGCCGTGGGTGGTCCCGTTATTCAAAGCGATCCAGTCCGGAAAAATGCCGTGGGCGTTCAGTCCCTGGATCAGAAACAGGGCTTCCCGGGCCGTGGACAACCCCAGTTTGCCTTTGATTTCTCCCACCTCGGTTTCCAGACCGGCCCAGTTCGGGACAAACGATGCCAGTTCCAGATTGGCCAGCAGGTTCTGGTCATCGGGCATATGGGAGGCATCAATGGCAATGGAAGTGATGCCTGCATCAAACAGGGAAGTGATTTCGGTTTTGCCCGGCTCGATGTCCGCCGGGGTCTTGATGCCGAAATGATCCCCATGGATGGCCACCGGTATGGTGATGCCCAGCTCGTTCATGAATGCATCGGTCTGCCGGGCGATATTCCACAGATTGACGGCACAGTATGCATTGGTGCCGCCTTCGGACCGGGCGATTTCGATGATGATGGCGGCATTGGCCTGCTGGGCCGCAGCCAGGGCCCCTCGAATAACGAATGCATTTCTGCCGTTGGCCGCAATGGTCATGCATCTGCCTTTTTCGAGCATGGCCTGGTCAATGTATTTGCCGCTGACGATCAATGCCTTGGAATGGGGAAACAGCTTTTTGATATTGGGGGGGCGGCCCACATCCAAAGCGGTTTGAAAATCGGGGGTATGATGATGTGACATGGTTTTTCTCCCATTGGTTTGTGGCGGTTGAAAATAAACAGCCTTCTTTTTTTTGGCATGAAAATGTGCCAAAAGCAAGGAATATTAATGAATGAATTAATATTCATTTAAAGAAACACAGGTCATGTTTTGTTTTATCATTGAGCTGGAATCCATGTTTAATTATAACTATTTGTAAAAAAAGATAAAAAATCAAAAGCTTTTTAATATTCTTCTGTGAATCCCTTCTTGACATTTGCAATCAACTGTTGTTAGATAATGAATTAATATTCATTTTAGAAGCAGATGCGAGGTGGGTTTGCAGAAAAACAAATCAGAGAAATATTTTAATATTCTCAATAGTGCCGGGGCGGTGTTTGCAAAATACGGGTTTTACAAGGCCACCATCTCCCAGATTGCATCCCGGGCCGGCGTGGCGGATGGGACACTGTATCTGTATTTTAAAAACAAAGATGATATTTTATACCAGTATATCAGTTATAAAACCAGCATTGTGTTTGACAAAATGAATGATGCCGTGGCCGCCGGAAAAACGGCGGAGGAAAAACTCAGAAACCTGATTCGCTGTCATTTGCAGGAATTCCAGAATGACCGGCACATGGCGGTGATTTTTCAATCCGAGGCCCGGTATCTGCGGGATATTCAATCCCAGATCAAAGACATTTCAAAGATGTATCTGGACCTGTTGTCCGACATCATCGAACAGGGACAAATCGAGGGTTCCATCCGCCAGGATCTGTTTGTGGGCCTGGTAAAAAGGTTTATCCTGGGCGCTGTGGAAGGGGTGATTTCCACCTGGGTGTCCGCCGGGAGCCGTTATGACCTGGTGGCCATGGCAGACCCTCTGGTGGATTTGTATCTGAATGGCGTGAAAGAAGAATAAATGCCATACAGTGTATAAACGGCAGCTATTTTTTAAATGGATTTGAATCCGGGATTTTGCTTGACTGGAATCGTCATCTTTATTAAAGCTCAGTGAGTTTAAATTCATAATCAGTAAAAATTTTTTGGAGGAAACAGTATATGACTTCAATTATCGGTCCGGCAAGTTATCAATTTTTCGGGATTTTCCCGGCAGCCATTCTGTCTTTCATTCTGCCTGTGGTGGGAATAGGCCTGTTCGCTTACATCATGGCCCGGCGCCTGGCCCCCCTGGTCCGGGCCGCTCCGGATTTTCGGATGGACCGCATTGGCCAGCGCATCATCCGGCTGATCACCATCTGGCTGGGACAGATCAAACAACCCCGGTACATGCTGGCAGGGGTGCTGCATATTGTTATTTTTGCCGGTTTTCTGATCCTGTCCATCCGGTCCGTGTCCCTGGTGATTATCGGTCTTTCCGATGGATTTGTCCTGCCGGGGTTCGGGGGCTGGCTGGGAGATGTGTATAATTTCCTGAAAGATTATGCCGCCACCTTTGTGCTGATCGCCTGTATTGTGGCGGGTATCCGCCGGGGAGTTTTTAAACCGGCCAGATATGCGGTACCGGAACAATACGGCAAAGACCATACCGCAGAGGCGGTGTTTGTTTTGGGCATCATCGGTACCCTGATGATCTCTGAAAGCCTGTTCGAAGCGTCTGAGCTGGCCTTTGCCTATCAGCAGACCGGGGAATGGCATTTTACGGCGCCGTTGTCTTTGGTGTGGATCTTTACGCATATGCTGACCGGGGCGTCCCTGAATTTTCTTCAGGGGCTTCATATTTTCTCCTATTTCCTGCATGACCTGACTTTTTTCTTTTTTCTGTGTTTTCTGCCTCTGGGCAAACATTTTCATGTGATCACTTCGATCTTCAATGTGTTTTTCATGCGGCTTGACAAGGGAAAGATCAAACCGGTCAGGTACGGGGTGTCCGACGAACAACTGGATGATCTGGAGTCTTTCGGTGTCAAAAAACTGGAGGATTTCACCTGGAAACACATGCTGGATTTTTATTCGTGTGCCGACTGCGGCCGGTGTTCTGACCAGTGCCCGGCCAATGCCGTGGGACGACCCTTGTCTCCGCGTTTTATCACCATCAAGGCCCGGGACCTGATGTTTAAAAACTATCCGTTGTCCGGTGAAATCTACAAAAGCAAGATGCTGGTGGAAGACATCTATACGGAAGATGAAATCTGGTCCTGCACCACCTGCGGGGCGTGCGAGGAAGAATGTCCCCTGGCCATCGAGTACATCAACAAGATCGTGGATCTCAGGCGCGGCATGGTGGATGAGGGCCTGGTGCCCCAGTCTTTGCAGAAACCCTTGAAAGCCCTGGAAAAACGCGGCAATCCTTACGGCAAGATGGAGAAAAAACGGGCGGACTGGGCCCTGGAAAAAGAGTTCAAGGCGGAATATTCCATCAAGGATCTGACCAAGGAATCAGCCGATACCCTGTATTTTGTGGACAGCATCACATCCTATGATGACAATATCCAGGAAATCGCCCGGCGTACCGCCATGATTCTGGACCGGGCCGGGGTGGATTTCGGGATACTGGGCAAGGATGAAAAAGACAGCGGCAACGAGGTGCTCCGGTTCGGAGAAGAGATGCTGTATCAGGATTTGAAAGCGCAGAACACCGAAGCGATCCTGGCTACGGGTGTCAAACAGATTGTCACCGCCGACCCCCACGCGTACAATGCGCTGAAAAATGATTACACCGGCCTGCCGCCGGTGCGGCATATCAGTCAGGTGGTGGCGGAAAAGATCACCACCGGGGTATTGTCCCTCAAACCCTGCCTGCATCCGGAAAAAACCTATGTGTATCACGATCCCTGTTATTTAGGACGGCACAACGGCATTTATGAGGATCCCCGCCAGGCCCTGGATGCCATTGACGGCCTGACCCGGGTGGAAATGGAAAAAAGCCGGGATCGGTCTTTTTGTTGCGGCGGCGGCGGGCTCATGCTGTTTTATGAGCCGGAAGAGGAAACCCGTATGGGGGTTTTGCGGGTGAACATGGCAGCGGAAGCCGGTGCCAACGTCATTGTGACGGCCTGCCCCTTCTGTCTGGTGAATATCCAGGATGCCATCAAGGTCGCCGGCAAGGAAGGCGAAATAGAAGCCCTGGATTTTACGGAACTGATTGCCCGGCATTTAGCATAACGGTTTAAAAAAATAACGCAGATGGTGGAACGGTTAAAAACACGTTCTGCCCGCACAAGTAAAGGAGGTAATAAATGGAGATTTTAGTGTGTGTCAAGCGGGTTCCGGATACAGCGGAGAACGAATTTGAACTCAATTCAGCGGGAAACGATCTGGACCGGGACGACCTGGTTTATTCGGTGAACGAATGGGATAACTACGCGGTGGAAGAAGCCATTCAGATTGTGGACAATGCGGGCGGGTCTGTCACGGTGGTTACTGTGGGGGATGACGAATCTGAAGAGGTGCTGCGCCGGGAAATGGCCATGGGTGCCAACAATGGGGTTCTGCTCAGTGATGACGCGTTTGAAGGATCCGACGGCAAAGGCATTGCCGCCATCCTCAAGGCGGAAGTCGAGAAAGGCAAGTATGATCTGATTCTCACCGGGGCTCAGGCCGATGAAGGGGCCGGCCAGGTGGGCGGTATGCTGGCAGCCATGCTGGATTATCCGTATGCGTCGCTGGTGAACAAGATCGAAGTCAAGGATGATTCCTCTATTCATGTGGGCCGGGAGATCGAAGGCGGCAACCAGGAAATGAATGAAATTCAGCTTCCCTGTGTACTGTCCATCCAGACCGGTATCAATGAACCCAGGTATGTGGGGATCCGGGGGATCCGCAAAGTGGCCAGTGTGGATGTACCGGTGAAAGGTGCCGGAGATCTAGGTATCGATCCTGCGGCCGTGGGAAAAGACGGCGCCAAAACCCGGCGGGTGGATTATTTTGTGCCGGATCTTGGAGATGGTGCGGAAATGCTGGAAGGATCCACGGAAGAGATCATTGAAAAACTGATTGAAAAGCTGAAAGCCAAAGGAGGACTTTGATCATGACACAGATGTTTGCATATATTCCATTCAAGAACGGGGCTGCAGAAGATGTGGCACTGGAGTATCCGGATGCGGCAAAAAAAATAGACCCGTCTGTTGAGGTGACCGCCGTTGTGGCAGGCACGGGTGCGGATCTGGACAAAGTGGCTGATGCCATGACCAAAATCTACAAAGAGGTTATCAAGATTGATCATGCCGATCTGGCCTATCCCAATGCGGAGCAGGTCAGAAAAGCGCTGTTGGATGTCCTGCCCCATGATGCCGTCATTCTGGTACCCCATGACACATTTGGCATGGACCTGGCACCGGGACTGGCCGTAAAAATGGATTCCGCGTATGCGGCCGATATTGTGGATTTTGAAGGCCTGGACGGCAAAGATCTGAAAATGATCCGCCAGGAACTGGGTGGGGCTGTGTACACCCATGTCACATCCGATGTTTCTTCCGGTGCGGTGATCACTGTCCGGCCGGGATCTTTTGCCCCCACCGAAGACACGGCTGCCGGCGGCAGCGTGGTGGACAAATCCGGTGATGTGAAAGATCTGAGTGCCAAAAGAAAATTTCTGGAAGTGGTGGTGGCTGAAGTCGGTGATGTGGATATTACCAAAGCCGATGTCCTGGTATCTGTGGGCCGGGGGATCGAAGAGGAAGAAAATATCGAGATTGCCCAGGAACTGGCCGATGCCATGGGGGCTGTGGTGTCCTGTTCCCGTCCCATCGTGGATGCCAAATGGCTGGAAAAATCCCGCCAGGTGGGAACTTCCGGACAGACCGTCAAACCCAAGGTGTATATGGCCATGGGGATCTCCGGATCATTCCAGCATCTGGGGGGTGTCAAAGGCAACCCCTTTATCGTGGCAGTGAACAAAAATCCCAAAGCCCCGATTTTCCAGGTGGCGGATGTGGGAATTGTGGAAGATATTCTGGAGTTCATGCCTGAACTGACCGAAGCGGTCAAAGCACTTTAGATCCATCCCGGTCACATCCCGTGTGAATCCGGGATGTGACCGGACAAATTAAACACAGATTAAGGCTGTGACAGGCCCCTGCAATGGGGGCTGTCACGGCCTTTTTTTATATGTTTCCTTTGGATATCCCCGGCAGAATGGATGGGGTTGGTTATTTTAAGTAAGTATGAGTTGTCCTGGGGTGATATGGATGTTTTCTTGTTGACCATCCCGGCCTGAATGTGTATTTTTCCTAAAAAATTACATTCAGCTTAGGAGGGTTTTATATGAAAGATCTGTTAAAATCGGTTGTGGTTATGATGATGGTTTGTCTGTTGACTGCTCCGGCATGGGGTGAATCGGACCGCGCATTAATGATGGCGACTACCACCAGTACGGACAATACCGGATTGCTGGAATATCTGGTACCTGAATTCACCCGGGATACGGGAATCGAAATGAAATGGGTGGCCACGGGAACGGGCAACGCCCTGAAACTGGGAGAAAACTGCGATGTCGATGTGTTGATGGTCCATGCGCCGGCCGCGGAAAAGCAATTTGTGGAAAACGGCTTTGGACTGGACCGGAAAGAAATCATGTTCAATGATTTTGTGATCATCGGTCCGGCGTCCGACCCTGCCCAAATCAAAGGCAGATCCGTCAGTGACGCATTGAACAAAATACTGGAGACCCAGGCGGTGTTTGTCAGCCGGGGGGACAATTCCGGGACCCACAAAAAAGAACTTTTTTTGTGGAAATCCGCCGAACTGCCCGTGCCTGAAGCTGAATCCTGGTATGTACAGGCCGGTCAGGGAATGCTGGCCACCATCAATATGGCCGGGGAAAAAAATGGCTATACCATGACGGATCGGGGCACCTATATCAAATACGAGCACACCGCCCAAGGGAATCCGCAATTAAAGATTCTGGTGGAAGGCGATGATTTTCTGAAAAATCAGTACAGTGTCATGGCCGTGAACCCAAATCGGTGCGAAAACGTCAATTATGAAGCAGCTGTGCAGTTTTCCGACTGGATCACCGGTGAAAAAGCCCAAAACATGATCGGCGCATTCAAGCTGCTGGATAAAATATTGTTTATCCCCAATGCCAGGTAGATAGGCAATCTATCATTTTTTAAAAAATCCCCCCGGCTGACAAACACCGGGGGGATTTTTTTGTCTGAAAATATTTTTTCAGTTTAAGATATTCCATATTGCCAGCCGGGAAAACGAGCTGTAATTTTGACAGAGCACTATCCCCGGCAGAAAATTTTAATTAGACGGATCGTGGATTTTTCGCTAAAAAGAGTCGAAAGCTTTCCGGCAAGGTGTTAACACACGTGGTATCATTTTTTGAAAGGGCAGGTTATGGGATTACAACCAGAGCTTCGGATTGATTTTGACGCGATCACGGAGCTTTTCACAGAGGCTGAACAGCAGGGCCGCAACGTGCTGTTTGAATATGAAACATATCGAATGCTGGCAGATTCAGGGGCGGAAACACCTCCGTCATTCAATTTCATTGTAAAAGGCAGTCAGCCGTCCAATGAAGTGATTGATGCCATGCCCGGTGACAAAGTGGTTTTGAAAATCGTTTCTCCGGGGATTATCCATAAAACCGAGGCCGACGGGGTCAGGATTGTCGAGAAAAAACCGGAAAAAATTCGATCGGCCATACGGCGAATGATGTATGAGGTACCGGATGCCCTGTGTGACTTGATTGAACGCCAAAAAATTCATTCTCCTGGGGCATACAGCGGTTTAACGGGAGACGCTTTGAAAGATGCCGTTGTTCAGGACATCTGCGGTGTGCTGATCGTTCAGTTCATGCCGCCGGATTCTGAATCCTTCGGCAATGAATTGATCGTCGGGATCCGCTACACCCGGGAATTCGGCATGGTGATCAGTGCAGGGCTCGGTGGAACGGATACGGAACTGTATGCCGAACGATTCAGAACAGGTCAGGCCATTGTAACGGCATCCACGGCCATGACCGACGGAGACACTTTTTTCGGATTTTTCAAAAAAACCATCAGTTACAAAAAACTGGCCGGCCTGACACGGGGACAGCGGCGGATTGTTACGGATGAACAGTTGATCGAATGTTTCAGCTCTTTTATCGCCATGGCAAATTATTATTCACCGAACAATTCTCAGACTCCCTATGTCATCGATGAACTGGAAATCAACCCCTTTGCTTTTACGGACTACCTGATGGTGCCCCTGGATGGTATGTGCCGTTTTTCCAGATCGGTTTCACTGCCGGTTCAACGACCATTTCATAAAGTGGGTCATCTGCTTCATCCGGTCAAGATCGGCATCATCGGCGTTTCCACGCAAAGAGTGAATTTCGGCAGACTTATTTTAAACAATATCTTGGCCAATGGATATAACCCTGAAGATATCTGTATCGTCAAACCTGGCCTGGATATGTTTGAAGGAATTTTATGTGTGCCGGATCTGGCATCCCTTGATATGAAACTGGATTTGTTTGTTGTGGCGGTGAATGCACAGCAGGTTCCGGATCTGGTGGATGAGATTATTTTTCATGATGCAGCCAACGCGGTTATGTTGATTCCGGGGGGGATGGGAGAAACGGCTGAAAGTGAAGACCGCGCCCGGCAGCTGGTGCACAAAATCAGTGAAGCCCATTTGAAAGAAGGCGGGGGGCCGGTGTTTCTGGGTGCCAATTGCCTGGGGGTGGTTTCCCATCCCGGAAAATATGATACCCTGTTTATTCCTGAGGTCAAACTGCCTAAAAGGCGTGGCGATCACAAACGGAACACCGCCTTTGTCAGCCAGAGCGGTGCGTTTATGATTACCCGACTGAGCAAATGTCCGGAGATCGATCCGGCCTATATGATATCCGTGGGAAACCAGAATGATTTAACTTTGGGGGATATTGTCAAATACCTCAAGGATGATCCGGATATCACGGTCATCGCTGTCTACGCCGAAGGCTTCAAAGATCTGGACGGTCTGGAATTCAGCCGGGCCGTCCGGGAGGCGGTGCAAAACGGCAAAGAGGTGATTTTCTATAAAGCCGGGCGCACCCCTGAAGGCAAAACCGCGACATCCGGTCATACCGCTTCTCTGGCAGGCGATTATATGGTATGTGAATCCTGCGTGCGGCAGGCAGGGGGGATGATTGCCCGCACGTTTCCCCAGTTTGAGAATCTGATCATGCTGTCACAGCGGCTGCATGATAAACAGATCCATGGAACCCGCCTGGCGGCGGTCAGCGGGGCCGGATTTGAAGCCGTGGGCATGGCGGATAACATCCGGTCTGATGAGTATTCCCTCCAGATGGCCGGGTTTACGGATGATACAACCCGTAAACTCAGCAAATTTCTGGCTGTCAAACGCCTGGACAGTCTGGTGGAAGTCAAGAATCCGCTGGATATCAATCCCGCGGCAGATGATGAAACCCATGTCACGGTCGTCAGATATCTGGCTGAAGATCCCAATGTCGATGCCGTCGTCGTTGGGCTGGATCCGTTGTCTCCGGCCATGAGGACCCTTGCCGAATGCAAGGCCAAAAAATATAATATGGATGACAAGGAAAGTATTGCACTGCAAATGCCGAAACTGGCATCTGAGCTGAGCAAACCGGTGATTGGCGTCGTGGATGGCGGGTACCTGTATGAACCGCTGGTGAATAAACTGCTCTCCCAGGGCATGACAGTGTTTCGATCATCGGATCGGGCCATACACTCTTTGGCGATATATATCGAGGGCCGGCTGTATGCGGCACAAATTCGTTGAGCAGCGGGTTGTCCGAATCGGGGTTCATCTGTAAGACTTTTGTTTTTTTCAAGTTTCTGTTTGTTACTTTAAAACCAGATCATTCTTCAAACAAAGGGATCTGCATCACTTTATCCTTGAGATCTGCTTCCAGTTTCAACGGTCGGCCCCCGGTGTCGGCGATGACAAAGGTGACATCCGCATCCACACACATGGTGCCGGTGGCCTTGTTTATTATCTGCTGTCTGATGACGGCACTTTTGTTGCCGATTTTTTTGAGCCCGGACCGAACTGTAACGGTGTCTCCCACCCGGGCCGGGCTGCGGTAGGAAATATTGATGTTGACGACAAAAAATAAATATCCCCCCCGCATGAAAGACTCCAGATCCATGTGGTCTTCCAACAGCTGCCACCGGGCTTCCTCCAGAAATTCCAGATATCTGGCATTGTTGACGTGCTGGTATAAATCGGTGTGATATCCTCTGACTTTTATCTGGGTATCCATTTTCAATTCCTTTGCATTTCAATTCATTCACAAGCCGGGTATCGTATCATCGGATGCTGCTTTTTAAAAGCATTATCCGAATTTTGGGGATCTGAAAAAAAGAGCCTTTGCGTGGGAAGAGTTGTGTCTTGACTTGACAGCGGGTCTGGGTCGGTTATGATGCACGGGATATGGTTTGAACGTAAAAGGAGAGAAAATGCAGATATTTCAGATTATCAGCCCGGACGGATATATTTCCGATATGCATGACTCAGAGGAAAGCACCGGGATCCTGTCGGCCCGGTTTCATTTCCCCCTGGTATCCGATTATATCCGGTCCGCCATCAAGGAAGGCAAACCCTATTTGTTCACCGGCCGGAGCGGCAACGCCCAGATCGGTATCAAAACCGACCTGGCCGAAGGGGCTGAACCGGTAGTGGAAGAATCAGATATCTATGTGCAGGGCCGGCTTCAAAATCTGAACCCGTTGCTGGGCAATGCCCTGGATCTGTTTAAGAAAGGGGATGAGATCGGACGTCTGGCTGTCATGGATCCGGAGCTGAGAATTAAGGATGTGCGCCATTATCTGCACAAGCGGCTGTTTGTGGGAAAAAAGACCGGCAAAGGGTTTTATGAAGGGTTTGAGATTCGTCAGGAAATCGATCCGCACACCGGTCAAGCCTGTGATTATATCGCCATGGAGCTGGAGCCGTATCAATACTGCTTTGAACCCCATGCCATCACCTCGGCCGGCATCAACGCAGTGATCAAAAAAGGGCGCAGTGCCCTGAATACGATCCGGTCCCGCATGGCCCTGGATATTGACAATACAATGCTTTCTCCCAATGACCTGTTTGTGGGGGCCATTAAAATTTCTTTGGGTGATATCTACGGCATCATCGATGCGGTCACGGATCCGGAAACAGCAAAAATCGAGCATCTGCCGGCCCGGGTCCTGGATCCGTTCAGAACCTTCAGGGACCGCCAGGTGGAACTGTACAATTTCGGCACGGAAGCCGTTGCCCTGACCGATATCCGGATCCGGATCCGGTTTTTCCGGGCCAAAAACCCATTGACCGTGCCCCTGGAAAAAGTCAAGGTCAAGGAAGGATATCGTCTTAGTGATCTGCTCACCAATGCGGAGATCGCCAATCTGTTTGCCGCCATGGATGAGACGGCCCTGGGAATGATTTTGAACAAAGCCAATTTCATCCCGATTCCCAAAGCCCTGGATCCTTTGGGCCAGGCACAGCTGGAGATTATCCGTAACGCGATTCTGGCCTCCACGTTTCGTAAAAATATGCCCCGGGTAACGGAAAAAGGAAACGGAAAATTCAAAAATACGCTGGAAAAACTGTCCGTGCTGGGCGGGGTGAATTCCCGGGTGTTCATCGGCCGGGATTTTCCGGACATGGATGTGGTGGATGCCTTGAGAACCAGTGGATTACGCACGTTTCTCATTCAAAGGGACAACCCGTCCTTTGCGGATGAGTATGTCAAAAAAATGATCCGGCTGACCCATTCTGAACAGGCCGCTTGCGAATTCCTGCGGTATGATCCGGACATTGACAAACTTTATACCTTTTACCACGGCTGTTTCATGGAGCCGGACGATCGGGACCGGTTTGACCGGGTCCGCTACTGGTTCGCTTTTTACGGGTCCCACACCAGTGAAGCGGACAACCGGCTGACCATCGATTTGATCAATCAGCTGGCCCCGAAACTGGGATATGAAATGGGCATTGTTCACGGCGGAGGACCCGGACTCATGAAAGAGGCCAATGACCTGGCCCGGCAGCACAATCTCATGAGCGTGGGCATTGCCATTGATCTGGAAGGAGAGAATCAGGCATCTTTAACCACCTGTGACGGATTGATCAAATACAATGAAGGACTGCGCCTGGCAAGACAGGACCATATCCAGAAGCTGAGCAACCTGCCGGTGGTCAATACCGGAGGGTACGGCAGTGCGGAAGAACTGGCCATCACCATTACCTCCATGAAACTGCATGAAAATCCGCTGGCTCCCATTATTCTTTTGGATCCGGACAATCTCTGGGACCATGCCCTGAAACAGACCCTGAAGATCGCTGAAAAAAAATACGGCCCTGAGTTCATGCCCCGGCTGGTTCACTCATGCAATACGGCCCGGGATGCGGCTGATATCCTGCTGGAATTTCTGGAAAACCCGGACGCGTGGTACAAGAAGAGCCAGATCCCTTCAGAAAATGTGGAAAGAGCCCGGTCTAAAACCGGCCGGATCCGTCAGGCCGCGCTGGGCCAGGCGGTGGTGGAGACCTTTGAGCGGCCCAATTTCCGGCTTACATCGTAAATTCCACCTTCCGGGATGCCACCGGGTCGATGCCGTTTTCTTCGGCCAGCAGTCCCACATAATGGAACTGGGGAACCCCGGGGCGAAGAACTGGATGGTTCGGGCCGTGATATAGGCATCGGCATCATATCCCAGCTTCATGTTCTGATGCCTCACCAGGCCATGAATACTGAACATCTGAATATACAGTCCGTGGTCAGAAGCCATAATGATCCATCCCTTGGTTGAATTCCCGGTAAATATGATCGTCTTTCGGCAATACCCCTTCCAGGGTGCAGATATGGGCGGCAAATTCAAATGTCCGGTCGGTAGATTGCCGCTTTTGAGTAAGGTTTTGACACCGGATACAAAAACCTGATAAACAGAGCCTGTCATTTTAAACTGTAGATGGGAGATTTCCGTATGGAGGATCAGCTTTCCAGATTCCAACACCTGGGTCAACTCATGCAAAGTAACGGGTTGGATATGATTTCATCCCTGTTAATTTTGATTATCGGCTTGATCTCTACCAAATGGGTCGTAAAAAAAATACGTATCCTGTTAAATAGATTCATCAAAAACACCCCTACGGTCTCCGTTGCAGCCAATTCAACGGGAGTGGTGCTTCTGGGATTGGTGATCACTGCGTCCGCCATGGGGATGGGCGCCAACCCCGGCCCGCTGGTGACCCTGATGATGATTATCGTTTTGGTTGCCATCGGCGTTATCCTTGTTTTCCGTCCTTTGATTCCCACCTTGCCCTTTAAAGTGGGCAATTATGTTAAAGTTGGCACTCTTTTGGGAAAAGTGGAGGCCACTACAGTATTGAATACACGACTCCGCACGTTTGACGGAAAAACATTTTTTGTCCCGAATCGCCAGATTTTAGATGATATTGTCATCAATTATCATTATACAAAAACCCGGCGGGTGAAAATTGATGTCACCATACGGTATGATCAGGATCTCATCAAAGCCAAACAGGTGCTTGAAGCAGTGATGATTGAAGATGCCCGGGTGCTGCCCAAACCCAACCCACAGGTTTATGTGCTGGAACTGGGTGCCAACGGCGTCCGGCTGGGGGGACGTTGCTGGGTAAACAACCTCAAATTCTGGGTGACAAAATGCGACCTGCTTGAAAAAACCAAACTGCGTTTTGACCGGGAAAATATTGAATTCGCCCACCATCAGCTGGATATCAATTACAAGCGGATCCAGGAAGAAACTGCCGAAGATATGATCGAACCAATGCCGGGAGAATAAAATGAAACTTGCCAAAGGAATGGAACTGATCGCCCGGGACTGGGTGGTTAAACCCAAAGGATTCCGGGTAAAATTTCAGCAAATGACCCATGGAAAGCTGGTAACCGGGTATTCACCGTCCCTGGAGGAAAACTGGCTGGATTCCGATGTCACCGCGTGGCGGTATGCCTGGAAACTGGCGATGGCGGTAACATCGGATGACAACCGGCCTGTGGAGGAACATCTTGTGAATATAACAGTGGTGGATGAAAAAAACCGGTCTGTCAATTATTATGTGACTGGCAAGCCCCAGGTGTTTAATGTTTTCTGCGCCAGGCCTTTTTAAGGCTTTGGTTGACAAAACCGGAAAACCTGTCCTATTCTCTGGTCTACAGCAACAGCTGTCCGGTGTTGGAAGCATTTGATGCTGTGTTAGAGAAATTTTCAACAGATCTGGAGGAACAATGCAAATACAAGAAACAATGCAGAACAACACCTGTGTGGTGTGCGTGACCGGGCGGCTGGATGCCACAACAGCCCCGGAACTGGATCAGGCGGTGACGCAGATCATCGAGCAGGGCAAACACAAAATGGTGTTCGATCTGACCCATCTGGAATATGTGTCCAGTGCCGGGTTGCGGATATTTCTGGTGGTGGCCAAAAAATTGAAAGGCTTGAACGGCGAGTTGAGCCTGGCCGGACTTCAGGGCAACATCAAGGAAGTGCTTGAGATTTCAGGCTTTCCGTCCATTTTACCCTGCTACGACAGCATGGACGACCTGCCGGCCTGAAAATTTCCGGATTCAGTCCTATCCCTGGTTAACGGTCACGAAAGGGACAAGCGGAAGGTGAGAATGTTTTTGTTCTCTTTCCGGGCATACCAGACCGCGTCAGTCATCTGTTTCATGAAAAAGATGCCCAGGCCTCCCACGTCTCGGTCTTCCAGGGACAGGGTCGTGTCCGGGTCGTCAACACAGAGGACGTCAAAGGCTTCTCCACTGTCTTCAAAAGAGATCAGCAGTTCACCGGCTTTCTGGTGAAAACAGCGCACCGTGACATCCCCGGGCGCATCATCCGGATACGCATAGCTGAATATGTTCATCAATGCTTCTTCTGATGCCAGCTGGAGTTTGAGAATCCGGTCTTCAGGTAGCAGATACTGCCGGGCGCAGTCGGTGATAAATTCCTGAAACGAGTCCAGGTTTTTGAGCAACGCCTTCCGGGTCAGGATTTTTTCAGTCTGTGCCATGGGATGAATCCACCATGACTTCCCGGACCGGCACCGGCTGGCTGACATTTTTCAACTGGATGGGGATGGGATCGGACAATGCCACCCGGTCATGAATATGACGGGAAGTTGAATCGGTGACCAGGATCTGTCCGTTCCGGGCATGGGAGCAGATCCGGGCCGCAATATTGGTCACCGGGCCGGATGCGGTATAGGTCCACCGGTCACCGGCAATGCCGTTGAACCGGGTGGAGCCCACGGATGCGGTGCCGGAATTGATTCCCATGTTGACGGACACCGGAGCGAATTTCCCTTTTAGAGAATGGTTGATGGATTGGGTTCGTTTTTTGATGCCCAAGGCCGCGGATACCGCGTTGAACGCATGGGTTTTTGGATCCTCATCTTGAAATAGAATCATCAGTCCATCCCCGGCGGTTTCGTTGATGTCGCCTTTGTTTTCCACAATAATATTTAAAAATTCACTGAAATAGGTTTCAATCAGATAATTCATCTTCTCCTGGGAGGTGGTTTCACTCATTTTGGTATACCCGGCAATGTCCAGGAAAAGGACGGAAAGATCTTTTTCATGTTTGTTCAGATCCGGGTTTTCCGGATTGTTTGAAATCAGGTCCTGAACCGATTGGGGGACAAATTTTTTCAGGTGCATTTCAATGCTTTCCAGAAGCTGAACCCGGGCCAGGATTTCTTCCAGTTTTTTGTTTTTGTCCTGGATTTTCTGGAGCAGCTGCTCCAGGTTGTATTCTCTGGATTCCACTCTGACGATCATCATGCCGAAGGCTTCCGCCAGTTCCGCCACCGTGGGCGGATACTTGTCCGTGTTGGTCAGTTCCATGAGCTGATCTGCTTCATCATACGCCCCCATGGATACTTTTCTGGCGGCATCGCGTAAAATCTCAAACAATTTGTCACTGCTGTCATGCATAAGTATCACCATACCGTATCAAGCGCTCTGTTTTTCAAGTGTTTTATGTTATTACGCTTTTTTTTTATGAAAAATCAATGAATTTTGTGTTGATAAAAGGATTGGGTATCCGATATAAGAGAGATCAGACCATCAAACATATGGAGACTGCCTGTTTTGAAAGAAACCGATCCTGTTAAAAAAAAAGTGCCTTTACTCAATTCTGTGCAGTCCAAAATTATTTTTCTGGTCATCGCCATCATGGCGGTGACAGCCATACTCATCATCACCATCTCCGGCAAGGAAATCAACCATGCCATGCTGGCCCAGCAGGAACGGTTGTCCCAGCACGTGTTGTCTCTGATCAGTCTCAATATCCGCGGGGAATACAACAACCTGATAACCGATAAGATCGATTCGGTGACACGGTATAAACAGATATTAAAGGGCCGGACCGACCTGGTTGTCAAGCTGATCGAGCAACAGCATCGATACAGCCGTGAAAATCGGTCTTCCATGGACACAGCCCAGCAGATGGTGCTGGACTGGGTGATGAACAGCACGGATCAGGAAACCCATGGCACTCTTTTTATCGCAGATAAAAACCTGACCGTGCTCGCACATCCCGACCCTGAATTCGTGGGACAGGATATCAGCGGATTCATGGACATGAAAAGCAACACCCTGGCCCAGAACCTGGATGCAGCCGGCATCAGCCCGGATCCGGTTGTCTCGGTGGTGAGCTGGCCGGACAGAAAAGCATACCGGGCCAGATATCTGACCTGCATTCAGACCTTCAGTCCCTGGGACTGGGTGGTGGGAACCGTTGTCAATATTGAAGATATCGAGGTGGAGGCCCAGGAAAAACTGTCCAAAATCGTGGAAACTCTGGGAGAAACCTTTGCCGACATCCGCATCGGCAGGACCGGAATCGCTTTTCTGTTTGACAACGCGTTTTCCGTGCTGGCCATGACCGATCCGGACCTTGCAAGTCAATTTAAGCAAACCGTCAATTTTCAGACCGGCAATCTTTTGGTTCAGGATATGGTGACCCGGGCCATTCAAGGGGGGGGATTTTTGTCTTATCAGTCCGATCTGTTTGAAAAACAGGAGATGATCGCCTATATCCGGTTTTTCAAACCCTTGGGCTGGTATATCGGGGTCACGGTGCCGGTGTCGGAGATCCGGGCGCCGGCCAAAGAGATTGTGTTCAAACAAAGCGCATTGATCGGGCTGATTCTTTTGTGCAGTCTTCTGTCTGCGGCCTGGATGGTGTCCCGGATTTCCAGACCCTTGAAATTTCTGGCGGATCGTGTCAAGGCGTTTTCATCGGCGGATCTGACCCGGGATGAAACCCAGGACATGTATCTGGATCAACTGGCCCAAAAAAACAGGGATGAAGTGGGACTTCTGGCCAACGCGTTTGTTTTCATGAAAGGGCAGCTGAAGGAAAATATCCGTCAACTGCTTGAAACAACAGCCAAAAATGAACGGATCCAGGGAGAACTCAATATTGCCAAAGATATCCAGCTGGGGCTGCTTCCCAAGATTTTTCCCCCGTTTCCCGACTGCAAAGCCATGGATATCTTTGCCTCCCTTGAACCGGCCAAAGAAGTGGGCGGGGATTTATATGATTTTTATTTTGTCGAAGATCACAAACTGTGTTTCACCATCGGAGATGTGTCCGGCAAAGGGGTGCCGGCCGCTCTAATGATGGCCATTACCAAGACGTTGATCAAAACATCCGCGTTCAAGAAAATCAGTCCGGGTGCCATCATGACCGAGGTGAACGATGCCATCTCCAGTGACAATCCCCAGTCCATGTTTGTGACATTGTTCATAGGGATACTGGACCTGAATACCGGTGTGATCACCTATGCCAACGGGGGGCACAACCCGGCCGTGCATATCATGGGATCCGGACAGGCCGGGTACCAAAAAGCGATCAGCGGTCCGATGGTGGGGATCATGGACGACATTAGCTATAAGGATCTGTCGCTGACCCTGGCGCCGGGGGAAGCATTGTTTCTGTATACGGACGGTGTCACCGAGGCCATGGATGATCAGGAGCGGTTTTATTCGGAAAAAACCCTTCTGGACCGCATTGTTTCAAAGGCACCGGTATCTTCCCGCACTCTGGTGGAATACATCAAAGGCGACCTGAAATCCTTTGCTGCCGGGGCACCCCAGTATGATGACATTGCCATGCTCATGATACAATACAAAGGCATCTCATGAAATTACGATCCCGGATCATGATCGTCACTTTTCTGATTATTCTGTTTGTCCAGGGATTGAACTGTTTTCTGGAAATCGGTTTTCTGACCGGCAACCTGGAAGAAAGCAATCTGAGGAAATACCGGATCATCGGCAGCCAGATGCAGCGCAAACTCAACAAATCGCTTTTGTTCGGAAAACCTCTGGACCAGATCGATTATGCCCGGCTTTTGACGGACATCATTCCCGGAGACATTGACAACCTGCATATCATCGATGACCAGGGAACCGTGCTCTTTTCCGCCAGACCCGATACCTCCCCCGGGGAGTTTCACATGACCCGCACCTTTGCCATGGATAAGAAGCCGGACGCGTTTCAGATCCATATTCCCCTGGCGGACCGGACCCGGGTCAAAGGAAACATCGTCATGAAGGTGTCTCTCCGGGAGATCCGGGAACAAACCCTTTTGCTGATAAGGCGGTCGGTGGTGACCTTTCTGGGGATGCTGGCGGTGGGATTGCCTTTTCTCTATCTGGTGCTGACCTGGTTGATCAACCGGCCGTATAAGCGGTTCATTCACGAGATGGACACCTGGATTCAGACCGGGCAGTATGATCGGCTGCAGGCCCGGGGCATTGATATGTCTCCATTGTTCACCTGCAAAAAGCAAATTCAGGATATCCGGGCCGGACAATGGCTGTCCGTGGATCACCGGGATCTGTATGATGCTATCGACGGGGTGAGCATGGCACCGGACCCGGCATCGTGGGAAAAGGCGTTTTACAGACGTCTGACGGCACGATTGCGCATCAATTGATAAAAAAAGGCAGCCCATCATGCAGAGCAGACGACTGATTTTGATTGTCATGATTTTTGTGGGTCTTTCCCATGGCCTGTACATGTTTTTCAATGCCGCCATGTTCAAGCGCGCCTATGAGCAGCAGAATCTGTCCCAGATAAAAGAGCTGGGGCAGGTTTTGAAAAAAGAGATCGATTACGCCCTGGGTTTCGGGATTCCGATTCACCTGCTGGGGGGCATGACCCCTTTTCTGGAGGATGTGCTGGCCCAGACCCCGGATCTGGCCTATATCCGGATTGTGCAAGGCGACCAGGTGCTGTTTTTTGCCGAAAAAAGAGATCAGGCTTCCCGGGAAATCGCTTTGCCGCTTGCAGGGGGTGATGCGGCAGCCCCGGATTCCCGGGTAAAGGAAATCCGTCTGGGCTTAAGCATGGAAGCGGACCGGAAAATGATGTCCATGCTGTTTGACCTGATCACCATTGTGGTGGCAGGCCTCATCATTGCCTATGAAATCATCCGGTTTTTTGCCTCCAGGCTGGTGGCCGCGCCGTTCCGGGAATCCATGAACACCCTGAACCACATGATACAAAGGGTGAACCCCTGGTGCGGGTCTGTGATGCCCGAAGAAATGAACCCGATCTCCGCCCGGATCCGACAGCATGTCACGGTTCAAAGACAGCAGATTTATCAGACCCTGGCCCATCTGAACCAGGTCTCATCTGAGATTTTGACCGCCATATTCCACGGCCGGGAACGGTTCCTCGGGGCGGTCAAAAAACAGCGATCCGCCCTGAATCACCTGATGGACCGGCAGGAACAGGTCAAAAAATTCAAGGACCCGTCCCAGATCCGTCCCATTGTGTTCATCTTTTTTATGGGGGCCAATCTGCAATCCAGTTTTCTGCCGATTTTTTCCAGAGAGCTGCTGGATAAACAAACCGTTCTGACCGGTGTGTTTTCCGATGAAATTCTCATGGGGCTTCCCATTACCTGTTACATGATCACCGTGTTTTTTTTCATGCTGTTCATGGGCAGCAATCTGTTCAAGCGGTGGATTCATCCGGATTACGGGATCGGTATGGGTGCCTTGTGTACCTCAGCCGGGCTGGTGCTCTGCGGCCTGTCCGGTGATATTCTTCAGCTGATTTTCGGCAGGATGCTTTGTGCCGTGGGGTTCGCTTTTATTGTCATTTCCTGCAAACAATTCATTGTGGCACGGTCGACGGCTGAAAACCAGGCGTTTCATCTGGCCGGTTTCACTGCCGCATTTTCAGGGGGATTGTTTTGCAGTATCATTATCGGCAGTATTCTGGTGGAATATTTTTCCTATCAATTCGTGTTTTTCACCGCTGCTGCCATGGTGCTGTTGATTTTTGTGTTCGACTATATGATTCTTGCGGACAAGGCCGATATCCAGCAGGCTTCCATAAACAACCCAGAACAGCATCCGGCGGACCAGACCGGTCTCACCGCTTTTTTCAGGCTGGGTATCCGGGACTTGAATCTGGTCTGTGTGCTGATGCACGGTATTTTTACCCGGATCATCTTTATCGGGTATTTTTATTATTCCGTGCCCATTTTGCTTAAACCGGATTTCGCCTATGCGGATATCGGCCGGATCATGATGTTCTATACGCTTCCCAGTGTGTTGTTTGCCGGTTTTCTGAACCGGCGGATCAAGCAGATCCGTCAGAGCCGGATCTCTGTGGTGGCCTCCAATGTTCTGGTGGGCGGGGTCCTGATCCTGTTTTATTTTTTTATGGCAGGGCCAACATGGATGACAGCCCTGTTTGTGATTATTTCTCTTCTGGTACTGGGTATTTCCAACAGCATTACCTTTCCGGCCCAGTCCAGCCTGTTGCTGAAAACCCGGACCGCCCGGAAAATGGGGGCTGGAACCGCTTTGGCTGTGTACAATTCCATTGAACGCATCGGCAGCAGCCTGGGGCCGGTTTTTTTTGGATTTTTTGCCGGCCGGTTTGACATCCAGACTGCCATCATGATGGGGGGCGGGCTGTGTGTTCTGGGAAATCTGATTTTCTGGATTTTTTTTAAACCGGAATCATGATATATTTTGAACTTTAACTGTTTGACGGGAATGGACACCATGTTGAAAAAATGTTTGATTCTGATTATCGGGATTCTGATATCCGGCTGGCATCCTTCA
Organism: Desulfotignum phosphitoxidans DSM 13687; assembly: GCF_000350545.1. Taxonomy (GTDB): domain Bacteria; phylum Desulfobacterota; class Desulfobacteria; order Desulfobacterales; family Desulfobacteraceae; genus Desulfotignum; species Desulfotignum phosphitoxidans. Next base: position 169,784 of record NZ_APJX01000001.1, on the reverse strand, counting down.
GGGGTACAAGCCGAAAAGTCCTATCGGATAGTGACGGTCCAGCATCAGACGTTTCAGCCCTATACCCTGTCTCTCAAAGGATTCAGGCAGGGGATCCAACAGTCTGAGGCTGCGGATAAAATCATCATCGACACCTTTAATGCAGATGGCGATATTGCGGCACTGGATGCGTTTGTGGCTTCTTTGGAGACGCGGCAGGATGTGGATCTGATTTTTTCCATCGGCACCCACTCCACCCAGCGGACTGTCAGGGAAATCAAGACGATTCCCATTGTGTTCACAGACCTGGGCGCACCGGAAACCTCGGGCGTGATCACAGACTGGCAAGGGTCCGGGGCCAATTATACCGGCGTGGAGACCCGGGATTATGTGGGCATCGGCATTCATCTGCTTCATGAGTTGATGGCGTTCCAGCGTATCGGAATGATATACCTGAAAGGATCGCCCAGTCATGAAGGCACCATCCAGAAAGTCACGGAACTCAGCCATGAGGCCGGGTTCGAATTTTTCAACGAAGGATTTTCCCTGCGGGATGAAAATAATCAGGTGCTGCCAAGGGAAGAAATCCGGGAAAATATCACTGCGGCTCTGGAAAAAAAGTAGCCCCTGAAGTGGATGTGTTTTATGTGCAGATTTCCAATGCATTTGATCAGAATTTTGATCTGTTTTTTGATTGTTTCAAAAAATACAGCCTTCCCAGTACCGGAGAGCCCATTTATATCACCAAAGGACTGGTGATCGGTATCGGCAGAGACAAGGAAAAGTTTGGACTTCAATGCGCGGAATATGCATTGAGAATTCTGGATGGCGCGGATCCCGGCAGATTACCCATGGATGTGGGTAAAGATTTTTCCATCTCACTGAATATCGAGGCCGCCACCGTGGTGGGATACAACCCGTCCATCGATATTCTGGGGGCTGCGGATCAGATTTTCCGGGAAATTGAGACTACAGACTAATCGGTTCTCCGGTCCAGGGATAGGTGTCGATGAGGTGGGGGATGGCTTTTTCCAGAATATCCCGGGCGGGAGCAAAACGGTTTTTTTCCAGTACTGCCAGAATTCTCGGACTGTATGGCGCCAGTTTGGTCTGCCAGGTATGAGGCGGTTCATGAAAGGTGTATCCCAGTTTTTCCATCAGCGCCAGTCTCGGGGCATTCAGATAAACAGGGCTGATCAAATGCTGGATGTGGTGAGTCTGGGCGGCCCGGATGCTGTAATAGCGTAACAGCTGGTTGAGTCCTTGTCTGTGGTAATCCTGCCTTGTGGCTGCGGAATTGAAGATAAGGCAGGGGAAATGGATGGCAATGGGAATGTCCGCTTCCAGGCGTTTGACGGCTTCCTGAAGATTTGCGACACGGATCAGCCGCAATGTGGCAATTATTTCCTGGTGTTCATTCCAGATTCCCAGAACCGTATGGGCATCATCGGTATGGTTCCAGTGCAGCAGTTCGGGTTTCAGCAGTTTGAAATTTTTGGAACGGTCGAATTCCCTGGTTCGAAGTGCGGTGACTTCTTTTTTGTCTTTGGCAGACGCAATGCGGATTTGTTTCATGGGTGGTGCTGACATGACCAAGGCTGATGGGTTAAAGTTTGATGAAACCTGTTAATTTAAGGAAAAAATAAATTTATCAATTTGCCATATGTGTTGTCAATCAGTATTCTTAAATCATTACTAAATATATCAGGAGAAATGCAAGATGGGAGACAATTATTTTAATACCCTGCCGCTGCGGCTGCAACTGGCGGAATTAGCCAAATGCCGGTTTATGGATACCTCGGAATTTTCCGGTGTGGTTGCGTTGAAAGGCAAAAAGATCGTGATTGTGGGCTGCGGAGCCCAGGGGCTCCACCAGGGACTCAATCTGCGGGATTCCGGTCTGGATGTGTCTTATGCCTTGAGGAATGCGGCCATTACTGAGAAACGGCAGTCCTGGAAAAATGCCACAGATCATGGATTTGTGGTGGACACATATGAGCGGTTGCTGCCGTCGGCAGATCTGGTGATCAATCTGACACCGGATAAACAGCACACATCGGTTGTGACCGCGATCATGCCGTTGATGAAAAAAAATGCCTGTCTGTCATATTCCCATGGATTCAATATTGTGGAAGAGGGCATGAAGATCCGAGAGGACCTGACCGTGATCATGGTGGCGCCCAAATCACCCGGAACCGAAGTCAGGGAAGAATACAAACGCGGATTCGGTGTTCCCACACTGATTGCGGTCCATCGGGAAAACGATCCCAGAGGTGAGGGCATGGAACTGGCCAAAGCCTATGCTGCGGCCACCGGCGGCCACCGGGCCGGGGTCCTGGAATCATCGTTTGTGGCGGAAGTGAAATCCGATCTCATGGGTGAACAGACCATTTTGTGCGGTATGCTTCAGGCCGGATCTTTGCTGTGCTTTGACAAGATGATCGAAAAAGGCATGGATGAAGGCGATGCATGCCGGCTGGTTCAGTACGGGTGGGAAACGATCACCGAAGCCCTGAAACACGGGGGCATCACCAACATGATGGACCGGCTGTCCAACCCGGCCAAAATCCGGGCTTTTGATTTGAGTGAGCAGCTCAAACAGATTCTGACGCCGTTGTTCTACCGGCATATGGATGACATCATGTCCGGCAGGTTCTCGGAAACCATGATGAAAGACTGGGCCAACGATGACGTCAACCTGCTCACCTGGCGGGCTCAGACGGCAGACACGCCTTTTGAAAAAGCGGTGTCCCGGGAAACGGAACTGTCTGAACAGGCCTATTTTGATTACGGGATTCTCATGGTGGCCATGGTCAAGGCCGGGGTGGAACTGGCCTATGATACTATGGTTTCCGCCGGTATTGTGGAGGAATCCGCGTATTATGAATCTTTGCACGAAGTGCCCTTGATTGCCAATCTCATTGCCCGGAAAAAATTGTATGAAATGAATGTGGTGATTTCCGATACGGCGGAGTACGGGTGCTATCTTTTCAGCCACAGTGCGGTTCCCATGCTCAAAGAATTCATGGCATCCATTGATACGGATGTGATCGGCAAAGGACTTGATACCCCGGATACCGGGGTGGACAATATCCGTTTGATACAGGTGAACCAGGCCATCCGGTCCACATCCGTGGAACAGGTGGGCAAAAAACTGAGGACTTATATGGGCGCCATGAGACCTATTTTCTGATGCAGATCGTAACCAGCCATATGAATACGGATTTTGATGCCCTGGCTTCCATGGTGGCCTGTACTTGTTTGTACCCCGGTACCCGGGGGGTGGTGCCTTCCCATGTCACAGCCGGAGTCCGGGCATTTCTTTCCATTCATCAGGACCTGTTACGGATTGTTCCCCGAAAGGGATTTGATCTGGAAACCGTTTCTTCTCTGATCGTGGTGGACACCAATAACTGGAACCGGCTGGACCGGATGCAGCCGCTGAAGGACAGGCAGAATTTTGAGATTATCTGCTGGGACCACCACATGTCCGGGACAAATATCATATCCGGAGTTGAACACAGAGAAGAGGTCGGGGCCACCATCACACTTTTGCTGGAAGAGATGGAACGGCAGCAGACACCGTTCACTCCCATGCAGGCCACCTTGTTTCTGTTGGGAATTTACGATGACACCGGATGTTTGACGTTTTCATCGGCCACCCCCAGAGATGCCAGAATGACCGCGTTTCTGCTTGAAAACGGGGCGGATCTGAATATTGTGTCTTCATTTTTATCCAATGCCATGGATGATTCCCATACCCGGGTATTTTCAGATATGCTGGCAAAGGCTGACGTGTTGACACTGGAAGGCGTGAACATCGGCATCTGTGCCATACCGGTGCAAAGCGGCTTGACCATGCTGGCGTCGCTGGTGGAAAAATATAAGGAATTCAAAGGGCTGGACGCGGTTTTCGGCATATTTTCCACCGATCAGAACAAGGTGATGGTGATCGGCCGGTCCAACCCTGATGCTGTGGATGTGGGTGCTGTGGTGCGGGCTTTAGGGGGCGGCGGTCACCCCGGGGCCGGTTCTGCGGTTGTCAAAGAGGATGACCTGGCAAAGATCACAGAAAAGATAACCACCCTGATCCGGGAAACCGGCCGCAAATCATCGCTGGTGAAAGAGATCATGCTCCATGCGGCCCGGTTTGTTCTCCGGCCGGATCAGACCGTGGCCGAGGCCGGAGAAATCATGGCCCGTACCCGGGTCCGGGCCCTGCTGGTCTGTGATAAAGACCGGTTTCTGGGATTGATACCGGAATCTGCGGTGGTGCGTGCCAGGCAAAACAATCGGCTGTCCACGCCGGTCAAAGGCATGGTCAAACCGGATGTACCGGTGGTGGGGCCTGGGGATGATATCCGAACCGCTGCGGCACGCATGAACCAGTCCCAGGAAGGAATGCTGCCGGTACTTGAACAAGGCCGTGTCGCAGGGGTTCTGACCCGGGGCAGTCTGGTGCTGCACATGTATGATATGTGAAACTATTTCGTGAAAACAGGGATCAGGTGTGTGGCTTCAGATCGGTTGATATCTGCAAAGATTGCAGGATCTCTTCCTGTTCGTCCAGAATCTGATCCAGAATACTCCCGTTGGTATAGGGATTCATGATCACGGATCGAAGAACCACCGCCGTGTATGCATCTGCTGGATGAATTTTCAGGCAGGTGCGTGAGACAAAACTTTTACCGGCTTCCCGTTGAATCCGCTGTAAATCTGTGTTGATCTGATCCAGGCAGGCATCGATTTCCTGCTGCCGGGCCGGTGTCACACCGGCATCCATCTGTTGTTTCAACGCTGGGGGGATGGCCCGGTAGGTAAGAATGTTGAGTACCGGTATTGTGACCAGCTGAAACAGATCCCGGTCTTTGATTTTTTGGGCAAACAGCCGGGCCGTGTCAATACCGTGCTCGATCATCAATGCATACCCTTGGGATCCCATGATTTTCAGGGCACTGTCCAGGATCAGAGAACTGGCTTCCCTGGACCCTTCCAGGGTTTTGATGCCCAGGTCCACAGAGCCTTTCCGGTTGACATATCCGGCATGATAAATGATCCGGTCCAGCGCGGCGGGATCTTTGAAAAAGACCATGCCGGCACTCATGGGCATGTAGAACTGCTTGTGGCAGTCAATGGTGACGGAATCCGCTTCCCGGATGCCGTCCAGCAGGGGGGCGTATTTTTCCGACAGCATCACCGGCCCGCCCCAGGCCGCATCCACATGAAAATGAATCCCATGGGTTCGGCACAGGTGTGCCATCTCAGGCAGCGGGTCAATGGTGCCGGTTTCAGTGGCCCCGGCAATGCCCACGATGGCGGCGATTTTGATTTTTTTGTTCTGTGAGAACGCTTCCACCTGCCGGGTCAGTTCATTCATATCGATTTGATGCTGTTTGTTCACTCCCACGGCAATGATGTTTCTGTTTCCGATCCCCAGAATTCCGCCGGCTTTTTTTAGAGAAAAGTGCCCCCGTTCCGACACCAGTACCACCAGACGCTCCAGATCATGAGCCTTCATGGCGGCTGCCATGCCGTCCTGCTCCACACCGGCAAAATTGCCGGTTGCCGGGAGACACTGGTTTCTTGCCACCCACAGGGCCGTGATATTGGCCGTGGTGCCCCCGTTGGTGAACAGACCCAGGCAGGTATCCACATTTTGAACATGGGTGTCATAAAACGCGGGTTCCCGGTTGTAAACCATGCGGTGTACTTTGGCCAGTACCTGTTTTTCCAGGACCGACAGCACTTTGGACGTTTCCAGTTTGATCAGATTCTGGTTCAGAGCCGCAGTGATGGCTTTGAGGTGAACCATGAAAAACGGAATAGCCGAAGTCATGTGTCCGATGAAATAAGGTGAGGCCACATTCACGGCCCGGGGGGCGATTTCATTGATGATGTCTTTAATGACATCGGCCAGTTTTTTTTCCGGCTCACGGCGGATGGTCGTATCGGTATAGGATTTCGCCAGGGTCGCAAGCGGAATGGCTTCGGTCACCCCCACATGGGAGTTGAGAAATTCATGGAGACCGAACAGGATCTGTTCCATGTATTTGATCAGGGTCTGCCGGCTTTTTTCGTCCTCGGGCCGGATAAAGACCCGGTGGAGGGTCTGCCAGTCCGCCACCAGGTCTGAAGGAATGTTTCCGGGTGTTGAGATAGGGTTCATGGGAGCGGGGGGCTCTTAATTAACAGCCGATTCTCCCATGTGGATGCCCAGATCCAGAGCGGTCTTGTTCATCTCCATGAAATCTTTGGGGATGGTGGTTTCCAGCACCTTGAGGATGGATTCTCCCCGGACCAGGCGGGTGGCACCCAAAAGCGCTCCCAGCATGCAGATGTTGAACACAATGGGTTTGCCGATTTTCTCCATGACCGTGTCATACATGGGCAAAGCGAGATGCTTGGCATCGACTTTGTTTTCAATGGAGACAAATTTGCTGTCCACCAGCAGCAGGCCACCGGGCCGTATGATGCCTGAAAAGGTATTGTAGCTTTCCTGGGTCAGGCTCACCAGGATATTGGGCTGCACCACCTTGGGAAAAAAGATCTCCGAATCGGAAATCAGCACATCACTTCTTGTGGCGCCCCCCCGGGCCGCAGCACCGTAACTCTGGGACTGGGTGGCGTTTTTGCCTTCAAATATCACCGCTGCTTTGGCCAGGATGATGGCCGCTGTGATCACTCCCTGGCCTCCGGACCCTGAAAAAACCAGTCTTGAACGTTCCATTATGCGTTTCCTTTCATTGCGGTCTCGATGATGTTGTCATAGGCCTCACAGTATTCGGCTTTTTGGGTGTCTTCCACAAAAATGCCCCGCTGGATCAGTTCCGGGTTGGTTTCCAGTTTCTTGGACCCAATTTTGACAGTATTGTTTTTGTAAGATTCCATCATCTGGACTGCATCCCCTTCTTTGTTTTTCCGTCCGAAATAGGTGGGGCACTGGGTCAGGATTTCCACCACGGAAAATCCTTTGTGGGCGATGGCTTTTTTCAGCAAATCCTTGCATTCGGTGGCATGGAACACCGTGGATCGGGCCACAAAACTGGCGCCGGCGCTTTTTGCCAGTTCCACCACGTCAAACTGGTTGTCAATGGAAGAATACGGGGCAGTAGTGGCTTTTTTGCCAAGCCCGGACAACGGGGAAAACTGTCCCCCGGTCATGCCGTAAATCCGGTTGTTCATGACAATGGCCGTGATATCGATATTACGTCTGGCTGCATGGATGAAGTGATTGCCGCCGATGGCCAGGGCATCCCCGTCTCCCATGGGAACGATGGCGGTGATGCCGGGTTTGGCCAGCTTGACACCCGTGGCAAAGGTCAAAGCCCGGCCGTGGATGGTGTGCAGAGAATGAAAATCCACATATCCGGAGATCCGGGAGGAACACCCGATGCCGGAAGTCATGACGATTTCGTTTTTATCCAGACCCAGTTCATGAACCGCCCGCAGCAAAGACCCCAGCACAATACCGTGGCCGCAGCCCGGACACCAGATATGGGGGAAAAACCGGCTTCGGATATAATATTTAAAATCAAATTCTTTTGTGGTCATGTTACACCCCCTTTCCCTGGATCATTCGCAGGATGGTCTTGATGTCCGTGGGTGAGATCAGCTGGCCGTCGATGCGGTTGGCCAGAAATACATTGTTGGGATTGTCCACCGCGTTTTTAACCTGGGTGATCACCTGGCCCATGTTCATTTCCACCACCAGCACTGCTTTGGCATTGGCACATTTCTCCCGGACCATGTCTGCCGGAAAAGGCCACAGGGTCTGGAGTTCCAGGACCCCGATCTTCACGCCTCTGGCCCGGCGGTTTTTGGCGATGTGAATGGCGGACCGGGCTGATGACCCATAGGACACCAGGATATAGTCGGCATCGTCCAGCCAGTATTCCTTGTACATGGTCATACTGTCGACGTTGTTTTCAATTTTGTCCACCAGATGGCGCAGCAGTTCGCTCACCACTTTGGGGTTGTTGCTGGGAAATCCCCACATGTCATGGAAAAGGCCGGTGACATTGTACCGGTGCTCGGCACCGAAATCCGACATGGGCAACCGCCCGTCCTCCCGGGGCAGATATGGATGGTAATCCACGCCTTTGGAAACCGATGTCCGCAGCCGGCTTACCACCGGAATCTCATCAACTTCTGGAAGCGTGAGTTTTTCCCGCATGTGACCCACCACTTCATCCAGAAGGATAATAACCGGTGTCCGGTAGGTCTCGGCCAGGTTGAACGCTTCCACTGTAATTTTGAACACATCCTGGTTGTTGGATGCGGTCAGGGCGATGATGGCATGATCCCCGTGGGTCCCCCATCTGGCCTGATTGACATCTCCCTGGCTGACATGGGTGGGATTGCCTGTGGAAGGCCCGCCCCGCTGGACATTGGTAATAACGCAGGGGATTTCAGCCATGCAGGCATATCCCAGGGCTTCCTGTTTGAGCGAAAACCCGGGTCCGGAAGTGGCGGTCATTACTTTTTTTCCGGTGAGAGAAGCCCCGAGAATGGCACCCATGGAAGCGATTTCATCTTCCATCTGGATGAATTTTCCGCCCTGCCGGGGAAGACGTTCGGACAAATGCTCCGCAATTTCCGTGGACGGGGTGATGGGGTATCCTGCGAAAAAATTGAGGCCCGCGTACAAGGCCCCTTCCACACAGGCTTCATTCCCCTGGACAAATCTGATGTTATCGTTTTGAGTCATTTTCCCCTTCCTGAATTTCTTGTATTTGTATTGCCAGATCAGGGCAACGAAGTTCACACAATTTGCAGGCGATGCAATCTTCGGGTCGGACCGCCCGGGCTTTGCCGCTTTTGTCCAGTTCCAGTACCTGTTTGGGACAGAAATGAACACAGATACCGCACCCTTTGCACCAGTGGGTATCAATTACATGGATGACTGATTTGCCTTTTGCCATAATATCCTCATTTGTAAGTGATGCATATCCAAACATTCAAGGGCTTCATAAAGTGATTTGGATGGGATTGTCAAGGATTACTCAAAAATTAAAAAACAAAACCGATTATGGGAAAAATTTTAAAAAAAATCAAGGATAAAACGTTCTATGATCCTGAAACTTCACATAATTTTTTAATTTTTGAAATGGTTGGACCAATTGAACATCATTGGGACAGCCAGACCCTTTCTTGTTCTCAGATTTTCAGGCGGGTCCGGTTTTGTCAAAAAACGTGAATCTGGTTTGTACAAAAAACAAAAGCCATGATATAAGTGATGGATCATGACACAGACAGATCCGCCCCAGATCAGTGTGATTATTCCCAGTTTCAACCGGGCATGGACCCTGGCCCACGCCATTGATTCGGTGCTGGCCCAGACTGTTGCACCCAAAGAGATCATTGTGGTGGATGACGGTTCCACCGATCACACCCCCGAGGTGCTGGCCGCGTATGGAAACCGCCTCCGGATATTGAATCAGCCCAATCAAGGGGTGAGCAGTGCCCGGAATCTGGGTATCGGTCACAGCACCGGCGAATTTGTGGCGTTACTGGATTCTGATGATCAATGGAAACCGGAAAAACTGGCATGCCAGGCCGATTTTTTTAAAGCCCATCCCGAAGCCATGATCTGTCAGACCGAAGAGATCTGGATCCGCAACGGGGTCCGGGTGAATTCCAGAAAAAAACACAAAAAACCCTCGGGCCTGATTTTTGAACCGTCTCTTCACCTGTGCCTGGTCAGCCCGTCCGCGGTGATGATCAGAAAAACACTGTTTGAACGCAAAGGGATGTTCAGGCAGGATTTTCCTGTGTGCGAGGACTATGATTTCTGGCTGCGGGTCAGCATGGACACCCCGATTCATCTCATTGATGCGGCTTTGACCGTCAAGTTCGGCGGGCATGCGGATCAGCTTTCCAGGCGGCATTCCCAGGATCGGTTTCGCATTGAAGCGATCCTGAGTCTGGTCCGATCCGGATCATTGTCGGACGATCAGCAAAAAGCGGCGAAGTCCGTGCTCAAAGAAAAATGCCGGATTTACGGCAATGGCTGTGCCAGGCGGGGAAAACAAGAGGAAGCACAGACGTATCTGGCACTTTACCATGAACTGGAAAAAGGAGATGTCAAATGAACGACGTACAGCCTGACTTTACGGATCTGTCCAGGCAGAACAAGGGCCGGTTGATGATGGATATGGTGTTTCGCATGATCATGCATTACGGATTCTGGTTTGCTGAAGTCCGGCACCAGATGGGGATGGATGCGGCATTGGATATGATGGATGCCGTGGTGCCCAGGGGCACGGATATTACCATGAAACGCATGGCCGATATTCTGGATTTTGAATTAAAAGACGGGTTGCCCGAAGCGGTGGCGGACATGGATGAAGACCGGTTGAATGAACTGCTCAAAGGGCTGGCCAAAAACTGGCTGGTCATGGACGGCGTCTGGTTCCAGGCCGTGGAAAAAACCCGGGGCATGAATGATGCCAAACGGTGTAATGATTCCTGCTGGGGCATGTTTTCACCCTATGAAGCCCATGCCATTAAACGGTTTTTAAATCTGGGGGACAGGCCGGGACTGGAAGGCCTTAAAAAAGCCCTGAATTTCAGGATGTATTCTTTCATCAATACACAATCAATTGTTGACGAAAGTCCCAAAAGTTTTGTATTTCAGATGAATGAATGCCGGGTTCAGGCAGCCAGAAAACGTAAAGATTTGCCGGACTATCCGTGCAAATCAGCCGGATTGGTTGAATATACCTATTTTGCATCGGCATTTGATCCGAATATCAAAACAACCTGTATCGGATGTCCCCCGGATGCCCATCCGGAGGAATGGTTTTGTGCATGGCGGTTCAGCGTGGAATAGTCCGCCGTCAAAAATAGCCAATGAATGAACCAAAGGAACATGGAAGGACTTTTATTTATGGGAACCACAGCAGATAATATTCAGACCCTGAAGTGCAAAGAGCAGGAAATTTTGAAAATGGGGGGAGACGCTGCGTTGGAAAAGCGGCGGGAACAGGGCCGGCTCAATGCCAGGGAACGGCTGGATCATTTGTTTGACAAAGGCACGTTCCGGGAACTGGATATGTTTGTCACCCACCGGTGTACCAATTTCGGCATGGAAAAAAAACAAATTCCGGCAGACGGGGTGGTGACCGGCCATGGTAAAGTGGGTGGCCGGATCGTGTTTGCCTATGCCCAGGATTTCACGGCCCGGGCCGGATCCTTAGGCGAGATGCAGGCCAAGAAAATCTGCAAGGTCATGGACATGGCGCTGAAAGCCGGGGCCCCGGTCATCGGCATGAATGATTCAGGCGGTGCCAGAATTCAGGAAGGCATTGATGCGTTGTCCGGATACGGGGAGATATTTTTCAGAAATTCCGCGTGCTCCGGAGTGATTCCTCAGATCTCCGCCATCATGGGGCCAACCGCCGGCGGGGCTGTGTATTCCCCGGCCATGACTGATTTTGTGTTCATGGTGAAGAAAAGCAGCTATATGTTTATCACCGGTCCCAACGTGATCAAGGCGGTTACCGGTGAAAATATCTCCTTTGAAGACCTGGGCGGCGCCATGACCCACAACGAAAAATCCGGCGTGGCCCAGTTTGCCTGTGAATCCGATGAAGACTGCATTGCGCAGATAAAAATCCTGTTGTCCTATCTGCCGGCCAACAATATGGAAGATCCGCCTTTTATCCCGCCCAAAGATGATCCCGCCCGCACGGACCCGGCCCTGGACACCTTGATTCCGGACCGCCCCAACCGGGCGTATGACATGAAAAACGTGATTAAATCCATTGTGGATGACGGGGTGTTTTTTGAACCGCATCAGTATTATGCCAAAAATATCCTGGTGTGTTTTGCCCGGCTCAACGGCCGGTCCATCGGTATTATCGCCAATCAGCCCAGTCATCTGGCCGGGTGTCTGGATATCAATGCGTCGGACAAGGCCACCCGGTTCATCCGGTTCTGTGACGCCTTTAACATCCCCATGCTCACCATTGCGGACGTTCCCGGGTATCTGCCTGGCTCCAAGCAGGAATGGGGCGGTATCATCCGCCATGGGGCCAAGCTGCTGTGGTGTTATTCCGAGGCCACAGTACCCAAACTGCTGTTGATCACCCGCAAGGATTACGGGGGATCGTATCTGGCCATGTGCCCCAAACACCTGGGCGCGGACATGGCATTTGCCTGGCCCAGTGCGGAGATCGCGGTCATGGGTGCGGAAGGGGCCGCCAACATCATCCATGCCAAAGAGATCAAGGCGGCGGATGATCCGGTGGCCAAACGAAAGGAAAAAATCACGGAATACAATGAGCGGTTTTCCAATCCCTATTGTGCGGCAGCCAGAGGATATGTGGACGCGGTGATCACACCTTCTCAAACCCGGCCCCGGCTCATTGATGCGCTGGAAGCGCTGGCCAGCAAACGGGAAATGCGTCCGGCCAAAAAACACGGGAACATTCCGGTATGATAAAAGGAGAGATCATGGACCGCAAAAAAAAAGTGGCTGCCATGGCAGCGGTCATTGCCCACATCAAAACCGATGAAGACAGACAGTCGTGCCGGGAAAATAGCGGTGCCCCTTTTCCGGAAGGGCCGGTATCGGTAAAAACGTTTTCAAATGCTCCCAACCTCTGGGGTCTGACCGGACGGCAGGCCATGATGCAGGCCAACACCATGATGCAGCTGCGCATGTTTAAATAAACTCAATTTTTGGAGAAAATAGTTATGACGGAACACACTCAGCTTGAAACGACTCAGATGAATTATGGCAATGACCGTCCCCCGGCGAAAAATCCGTTAAAGGTGGAAGATCTTTCCCTGCGGGATGGTCACCAGTCTTTATTTGCCACCCGAGGCAGAACTGAAGACATGATTCCGGTGGCTGAACGGATGGATGATATCGGGTTCTGGGCCGTGGAGGTCTGGGGCGGCGCCACCTTTGACACCATGCACCGGTTTTTAGGGGAAGATCCCTGGGAGCGGCTGCGGACGCTGAAGCGGTATTTCAAGAAAACCCCGTTGTCCATGCTGCTCAGAGGGCAGAACCTGGTGGGGTACCGGAATTATGCCGATGATGTGGCCAAATTGTTTGTGAAAAAAACCGTGGACAACGGGTTGGAAATTTTCAGAACGTTTGATGCACTTAATGATTACAGGAATTTTGAAAGTGTGGTGCCGGTAATCAAGGAATGCGGGGCCCATTTCCAGGGATGTATCTGCTATACTTTGACCGAGCCCCGTTTGGGCGGCGAGGTCTACAACCTGGATTATTATATTAAAAAAGCCAAAGACCTGGAAGCGATGGGGGCAGACTCCATCTGTATCAAGGATATGGCCGGACTGATGGCACCCTACGATGCCTATCAGCTGGTAAAGGCGTTGAAAGCCAATGTCAAACCATTGATTCACCTGCACAGTCATTTCACCTCGGGCATGTCTCCCATGACCCATCTCAAAGCAGTGGAGGCCGGGGTGGATATCGTGGATACCTGTGTGACACCCTATGCGTATCGGACTTCCCATGCGGCCCTGGAACCGCTGGTCATGGCGCTTCTGGGCACCAACCGGGATACCGGATTCGATATCAAGGCCCTGGCCGATATCAACGAGATCCTGGAAAAAGAGGTGATGCCCAAATACAAACATCTGCTGGATGACACCAAGGTGTCTTTGATCGACATCAACGTGCTGCTGCACCAGACACCCGGCGGGATGCTGTCCAATCTGGTGAACCAGCTGCGGGAGATGGATTCTTTGGATAAGATCGGCCAGGTGTACAAAGAACTGCCCCGGGTGAGAAAAGAACTGGGTCAGATTCCTTTGGTGACGCCCACCAGTCAGATTGTGGGCACCCAGACCGTGAACAATGTGCTGTTTGACACCAAAGAAGAGCGGTACAAGATGATCTCCGGCCAGGTCAAGGATTTGTGTTACGGCCTGTATGGAAAAACATCGGTTCCCATTGATCCGGAAGTTCAGAAAAAAGCGCTGAAAGGATATACCAGAGGAGAAGAGCCCATTACCTGCCGGCCGGCCCAGGTGCTGGAGCCGGAGCTGGAAAAAGCAAAGCAGGAGATCAAGGATCTGGCCAAAAACGATGAAGACCTGCTGCTGTATGCGCTGTTTCCCGTTACCGGCAAAAAATTTCTCAAGCAGAAATACGGGCTGGAAGAAATGTCGGATGTCCTTAAACCCGTTTCATTGGAGGATGTGAAAAAACAGGATGCTTTGATTAAAAAAGCAAAGACCGGGGAGCTGATGGAAAAACCCTGTTTTGAAAAAACTGAAAATACCCGGATTTTTAACGTGTTTGTGGATGGCGAGTGTTTTGAGGTCGGGGTGGAAGAACAGGGGGGCGCACCGGGCATTTCCCATGTGGCTCCGGCAGCCGGGATTTCATCCCCTTCCCGGACTTCGGCACCCAAGGCCTCTCCGGCGGCACCCGAAGCACCGGTACAAGTCAAACCCGAACCAGGGCCTGTAAAACAGGATGCGGAAAAAACAGGTTCAGCCTCTGATACCGGCACCCCGGTGACAGCGCCCATGCCCGGCATGGTGATCCGGCATGAAAAACAGGTGGGAGATGCCGTGGAAGAAGGAGAAACCGTGGTGGTCATCGAGGCCATGAAAATGGAAAATGCCCTGCCGGCCCCAAAAACCGGGACTGTTTCCGCCATTCATTTTGACACAGGGGATGCCGTGGCCAAAGGAGACGTGCTGGCAGTGATCGACTGATCATTGATTGACAAAGGCAGGGGGCTGATTACTATGATTGACTGAAGCCGTCAGACAATCATAAGGAGACAAAAAATAATGGCATTTGAAACAAAAGAAGAACTGCTGGACAGATATATCCAGATGGATAAACCCGTGTGCCCCCATTGCAAAAAAGAAATGGTCCTGTGGGAAGTGCCGCCCATCAATTTTTCCGATGGACTTGGATGGGGAACCCCCTACCTGTTTGTGTGTTTCAATGATGACTGTCCTTCCTACCAAAAGGGGTGGGACCATCTTAAAGACACCATGGAAGCCCCTGCTTCTTACCGGTGCATCAATGAGCCGGGTCAGAAGAATTTTGAATACATGCCCGTTTTCAGCCCGGTGGGGGGCACCGGAAGTAAGCTGGATGATCAAGCAGTGATTCGTCAGAATGAACTCAAGGAGAAAACCAAACAGGCGTTTTCCATTCTCACGGATTATTATATATCAAAAGACTGGGACGAGATTTTAAAAATGCTGCTGGATCCGGTGGTTCCCAACCGGGCACGGCTTAAAGCCGCTGAAATGGTGGGAGAACTGGGCGGTGTGGAAGCCATCGAGCCTCTGATCAACCATAAGTTCCCCACCCCGGTGCTGGAAACCGGCGTGAAGGCTGCCATTGACCAGCTTCATGAACGCCATTTTACAAGAGAATGCCCCTTTTGCGCTGAAATCATCAAAAAAAGGGCCAAAATCTGCAAGCACTGCAACCGGGAACTGTCATAAAATCAACGATTGATTTTTTCCATGTTAAAGGAGCGGTAGATGATCATCTCCCGCTCCTTTCTGTTTTCATCCAACGGTTCAAACACAAGGTCCGGCAGTTTTTTTTCCATCTGTTCCCGGGACGGTACAGCCGCCAGCCCCTTGCCTAAGGTTTTGCCCGACCGCGTGTCCATGACCACGGCATCTTTGGCATCCGTGGACACGGCAAAGGGAATCTGATAGTTTCTGACCAGCCGGGCCCCGGCCAGTATTTCCCTTTCATATGAGCCGATGGAACCGGCCACACAGGTCACGGCCATGACGGCCCGATCTTCGACACAGACCACCAGATCAATGCAAGATATATAATCTTCCCCTTTGAACTGAACAGTCAATGGTTCGTTCACATGAATTTCCTGTTTTTTGTACCCATTGGTTTCCACCAGAAATTTTTCAAAATTCTGCCGGCTGATTTCAGGCCCGACCAGGTTGATCTCATTTCCGGTGATATAATCTGTAATCAGTTGTGTTACGGTCATGAAGGATCCTTTGGTGATTTTAAAGCCGTTTCAAAACCGGACAGGTCCAGACGGGGTGCGTCGCTCCACAGGCCTTCCAGATCATAGAACGCCTTGGCTTTGGTTTCAAATATATGGATGATGGGACTGCCGTAATCCAGCAGGGCCCATTCCCCTTCCTTGATTCCTTCAGTGCCCAAAGACAGGATATTTTTTGCCTTCAGTCCGGTGACGATGTTTTCGGCCAGAGACGTCACCTGACGGTGGGAACCGGCTTCGACAATGATCAGCGTGTCGGTATATGAGGTTAAAGAACGGACATCAATGGCTGTGACAGACCGAGGTTTCCGGCCGAAAACAACACTCAGGTAAGGTGTCAGTTCTTCTGAAGGATCTGTCATAAGTATAAATTCCTTTCATTGATAATTTTTTCCACCGGTGGCGGAACCAGTCCTTTGATGGGAAAGTGCTGTTTCACCCGGTTGCGTATCAAAGTGGAGGATATGTCAATTCGGGGGACAGGACAAATGCGGACCGGCTGCAGTCTGTCATGTACGAATTGCCGTTCCTCCTGATGCCATGTGTACCCTTTTGCGATATGTTCGTCAAGAAAGGATCGGATATCCGGGTCTGAACCGGTGCCCTGTCTGGGCATGACAACGATGGCAACCGTGGCAAAAATATCTTTTTGCCGTTTCCAGGTCGGCGTATCAAAAAACGCATCCGAGCCCATGAGCAGATAAAACTGATGGGATTCACCATAGTGCCGCTTAAACGCGTGAACCGTGTCGATGGTAAAGGATGGCCCTTTGCGATTGATTTCAATATCAGACGGTTTCAGCCCTTTTTTGTGTGCCAGGCTTTTGACCACCATGTCATAGCGGTCCAGTGCCGGTGCCAGATTGACTCCGGGTTTATGGGGCGGGGTGGCGGAAGGGAAAAAAAAGATAGTGTCCAGTGCCAGACATTGTTTAACATGTTCGGCAATCCGGATATGTGCCATATGAAGCGGGTTGAACGTGCCGCCAAAAAGCCCGGCTTTCATTGAATCACTCTTTTTGAAGGCGGGATGCCAGCAATTGGATCAGCTTGTCAACACCCTGCCCGGCGGCGGCTGAAATGGTGTGAACTTCAAGATCCGGCACTGCCCGGCAGAAACTGGCCACCCGGTGATCGGTCCCGGCCAGATCGATTTTGTTCAGGACGATGATTCTGGTTTTGTCTGCCAGAGACCGGCTGTAAAGAGTGAGTTCCTGGTTGACGACGGTGAAATCCGCCAGCGGTTCCTGGGGATCAATGGCACCGGCATCGATCAGATGAATCAGTATACCGGTCCGTTCAATGTGTTTGAGAAATTTGATCCCCAGTCCGGTCCCCTGGTGGGCCCCTTTGATGAGCCCCGGGATGTCGGCAACGGCAAACGGTTCGCCAAAAGGGGGTGTGACCATACCCAGGGTCGGGGTCAGGGTGGTGAACGGGTATGCCCCGATTTTAGGCCGGGCCGCGGACATGGCGGCAATAAGCGTGGACTTTCCGGCATTGGGAAGTCCCACAATGCCCACATCCGCCAAAAGCCTCAGTTCAAGCTTGAGTTTGCGTTCAACACCCGGAAGTCCGGGTTGAGAATATCTGGGAGCCCGGTTGGTGGATGTGGCAAACCGCTTGTTGCCGCGGCCGCCTTTCCCGCCTTCAGCGATGATATATTCATCCCCTTCCCGGGTAAGATCCACAATGGTCTGATCTGTATCTGCATCCCGGACCAGGGTTCCTGCCGGCAGGTTAATATAGCAGGGATTCCCGTTTTTGCCATGCTTCTGGCGGCCCATTCCTTGGGCGCCGTTTTGAGCCCGGTGCATCTTCTGGCGGTGAAGGTCATACAGGGTCCGTTTTCCCGGATCCACTTTTAATATGACATGTCCGCCATCACCGCCGTCACCGCCGTCCGGTCCGCCCCGTTCAATGAACCGCTCTCGTCTGAAAGAGGTGCATCCAGGCCCCCCGTCACCGGATTGAATGGTGATAACTGCCTCATCAACAAATTTCACGCGGCATAAACACTGACTTTTTTACGGTCACGGCCTTTTCTTTCAAAGGTCACCACGCCATCGATCATGGCAAACAGGGTAAAATCCTTGCCCATACCCACATTGCTTCCCGGATGGATTTTGGTACCCACCTGCCGGACAATGATGTTGCCGGCTGAAACTGCCTGTCCGCCGAATTTTTTCACGCCCCGGCGCTGCGCATTTGAATCCCGGCCGTTTTTTGAACTACCGGCTGCTTTTTTATGTGACATGTGTCAATCCCCTTTTTGTGTTTTGCTTAAACGGATATGGACGCAATTTTAATCTGGGTGTAATGCTGCCGGTGGCCCTGCATTTTTCTGTACCCTTTACGCCGTTTGTATTTGAAAACCAGCTGTTTTTTGTCCCGGCCCTGTTCCACGACATGGGCCCGGACCACTGCATTTTCCACCACGGGATTGCCTGGGGTGATGGTTTCTCCGTCTGAGTACAGGAGCACATCGTTGAATTCAATTTCCGAACCTTCGGTTCCCGCCAGTTTCTCAACTTTCAGGATCTGGTTCTCCTGAACCTTGTATTGCTTACCGCCGGTTCTGATCACTGCGTACATGGTTAAACTCTCCTTATCAAATCAATGCTTCTTGCCACGTTTTATCGATTTTCATAATCCTATTAAAAAACTCTTAATATTATAAATTCTGAAATTGTTTGTCAATCTAAAAATGAAAAGATCCGGGAATCCGTCAACGGTCTCAGCTTTAAAAAATAACACTTGCAAAATCATAATGTCAAAGATAAAAAAATACATGCGTCAAACAAAATCTGACATGTCAAAGATGTGATGAATTATTTGCCTGTACTGGACATGATTCATAACCTGGCATTATTGCTGGCCACGGCCTATGTGTTTGATCTGGTCACAGCCCGGTGGCCCCAGAAAAAAACAATCCACACCCAGGTGTTGTTCGGCATTTTTATCGGCGGCATCGGGATGGCGGCCATGACCGTTCCCTGGGCGGTTGCCCCCGGGGTGATCATTGACAGCCGTTCGATTTTGCTGAGCATATCCGGACTTTTTTTGGGATGGATCCCCACGGGGGTGGCCATGGGGCTGACCGGGGTGTTCCGGATGTATCAGGGCGGGGCCGGGGCCTGGACCGGCGTGGCCGTGATTGTTTTTTCCGGGTGCATCGGGATTGTCTGGCGACGATATCTGAAAACACCGCTGTCGGACATGTCCTGGCACCGGCTTTATGTTTTCGGGCTGGGAGTTCACCTGGTCATGCTGGGGCTCATGCTGATGCTGCCCCTGGACATTGCCCAAGCAGTGCTGCTGAAAATCACCTTGCCGCTGATCATCTTTTATCCATGGGTGACGGTATTCCTGGGCATGCTTCTGGTCAACCGGCTTCAGCAGGACCGGATGCACCGGAAAGTGAGGGAATCCAGACAGTTCGCATTTGCCACCATTGACGCGTTGAGCGCCCATGTGGCAGTGCTGGATGAAACCGGGAGGATTATTGCGGTGAACCAGGCATGGCGGGGGTTTGCAGAATCCAACGGCCTGGTCACAACCCATGTTTGTGAAGGGGCGGATTATCTGGCGGTATGTGATGCCGCCGTCGGTGAAGACAAGGATATGGCCCGGAATTTTGCTGCGGGGCTCCGGTCGGTACTGGCGGGTGATGCCCGGATATTTGCCATGGAATATCCCTGCCACTCTCCAGACGAACAGCGCTGGTTCATCGGTCGCGTTACCTGTTTTTGCAGTTCAGATGCACCGCGTCTGGTGGTGGCCCATGAAAACATCACCGACCGCAAGCAGGCGGAACAGGCCCTGGCCGATCACCGAAATCATCTGGAGGACCTGGTCAAAAAACGGACCCGGGGCCTGGAACAAAAAAACCGGCAGCTGGTGCAGGAGGTTTCCAAAAGGCGGCAGGCGGAAGCCAATATCCGGGAAAGTGAAGAACGGTACCGGGTCCTGGTGGAACTGACACCGGATATTATCTATCGGATCACGGAAGACGGGACCATCGATTATATTTCTTCGGCGGTCCGGCAGCTGGGATATGATCCTGCTGAACTCAAGGGGAGCCCCATGGCGGATCTGCTGCATCCGGAAGATCGTGAACGATTCGGCCATCACCTGGTGGAGCGCCGGATCGGGAAGCGGCGACAAACGCACCTGGATGTCCGGTTGATGCATAAAAACCACGGGTCTCAGAATTATGCTCTCAATTTCACATTTGTCCAACTGTCTGCCCGGGGATACTGGGATGTGCCGGACAGCGAGATTTCACGGCCGGACAAGCAGTTCCTCTATACCCTGGGCATCGCCCATGATATCACGCTGCGCAAGCAGGCGGCACAGGCCCTGGAAGAGAGCCGGAAAAAACTGCGGCTTCTCAAAGATGTGGCAGCTGCCGCCAACGCGGCCGGAACCTCGAATGAAGCCCTTCAGGTCGCCGTGGACGGTATTGCCCGGTTCATGGACTGGCCGGTGGGGCATGTATATGAAGCGGATGATGAAAAACCGGATCACTTGATTCCCACAGACATCTGGTACCTGGAAGATGACAAGCGGTTTGCCTCATTCAGAAAGATTACCGAACGCACGGGTTTCAGACCGGGTCAGGGAATGATCGGACGGGTGATGACGGCAAAAAAAAGTGTATGGATAGAAGATCTGGCCATTTATCCGAAATTCCCCCGGGTCCGGCATGCAGGCGAGATCGGGCTTCACGGTGGATTTGCATTCCCGGTCATGGTGGGGGACCATGTGGCGGCGGTGCTGGAATTTTTCAATCCTGAAAAGCAGCGGCCTGATCCGTCCCTGCTGGAAATTCTCGATGAGATCGGCAACCAGCTGGGAATTGTCATTGCCAGAAAACAGTCGGAAAAGGAACTTGAAAAACTGGCCACAGCGGTTGAACAAAGTCCGGCCACGGTAATTATCACGGATCTTTACGGAAATATTGAATATGCCAACCCCAAATTCACCGAATTGACCGGCTATACTTTTGAAGAAGTAAAAAGAAAAAATCCCAGGATTTTGAAATCTGGTCATCATCCGCCATCGTTTTACAAAAAACTGTGGCAGACGATTACCTCGGGCAGACCCTGGCACGGTACGTTCTGCAACCAGGATAAAACCGGAACCATTTACTGGGAGCGGGCCTCCATATCACCGGTCCGGGATCCCCAGGGATATGTGTCTCATTTTGTGGCGGTCAAGGAAAATATCACTCAATTGATGCAATATGAAAATGAACTCAAACAGGCCAAGGAGTCGGCAGAGCGGGCCAATCGGGCAAAATCCGATTTTTTGGCCAATATGTCCCATGAACTGCGGACCCCGCTCAATGCCATCATCGGGTTTTCCGAGGTGCTCAAGGAGCAGTATTTCGGGCCTCTGGTTGACAAACAGCAGGAATATGTGGATGATATTCTGGACAGTGGCAGACACCTGCTCGCACTGATCAATGATATTCTGGACCTGTCCCGGGTTGAGGCGGGAAAAACCGAACTGGAGCTGTCACAGGTGAACGTTTCCCAACTGATTGACAACAGCCTGGTCATGATCAAGGAAAAGGCGGCCAAACACGGGATTGCCCTTGAAAAGGCGGTGACCCGGGAGATTCAGGAACAAGCGATCACGGCGGATCAAAGAAAACTCAAACAGATCCTGTACAACCTGCTGTCCAATGCCGTGAAATTCACCCCGGACGGCGGTGCCATTACCATCCGGGCCGAACAGGTTCACAGCAGGACCCGTTTGGGTTTTGAAACCGGAACGGATGCGGCCTGTGTTGAAATATCCGTCACCGACACCGGCCCGGGCATTGATCCCGCCTATCATGAAAAAGTGTTTGAACCGTTTTTCCAGGTTCACGGCACCCGGCAGGATAAGAGTCCCGGTACCGGTCTGGGACTGCCTCTGACACGGGATCTGGTGACGCTTCATGAAGGAAAAATGTTTTTAAACAGCGACGGGCAGGGAAAAGGGTCGACTTTTTCTTTTATCATTCCGGTGAATCAGAAAAAAAATCAAGGCCCGTCACATGCTGACATCGAGGATGAAGGATCGCTCCCATGATGGACACAAAAAACAGAACCATTTTGATTGTGGAAGATGAATTACAGAACCGGAAGCTGTTTCGGGATGTGCTTCAATACAGCGGTTACACCGTTTTTGAAGCCATGAACGGAAAAGAAGGCGTTGCCCTGGCAAATCAGCATCTGCCGGATCTTATTCTTATGGATATTCAAATGCCGGTTATGGACGGCCTGTCCGCCACCCGGATTCTCAAGCAAAATGAAACCACCCGGGATATCATGGTGGTGGCCCTGACGGCAAATGCCATGCCCGGAGATAAGGAAAAAATACTTGAGGCAGGGTGTCATGACTATATCTCAAAACCGTTTCGTCTGCATGAATTTTTGGAAAAAATCAAGGAATACCTGCCTGAAGATTCGGTATGAAATCAGTTGAAAAGGAATAATGATGAGCGATCAGTCAACCATACTGGTGGTGGATGACGAAGACCGGAATTTGCGTCTGATGGAGGCCATGCTGGTGCCTGCGGGTTATCATGTATTGACAGCAGGGGACGGGGAACAGGCACTGGACTTGGTATCCAGGGAACCGGTGGATGTGATTCTGCTGGATGTCATGATGCCGAAAATGGATGGATACGACGTGACCAGGCAGTTGAAATCCGATCCTGAAACAGCCATCATTCCCATTGTCATGGTGACGGCCCTGCATGCCAAAGAAGATAGAATACGGGCCATTGAAGCCGGGGCCGATGATTTTTTGACCAAGCCGGTGGACAAGACCGAATTGCGGGCACGGGTGGCCTCTCTGATCAAAGTGAAAGCCTACAATGACCATATGCGCAATTATCAGAAGGAGCTGGAATCCGAGGTGGCCAGACGGACCCGGGATCTGGAACAGGCGTTTGCGCGCATCAAATCCGTGTCTCTGGAAGCGATTTACCGGCTGACCCGGGCGGCGGAATACAAGGACGAAGACACCGGGGCTCATATCCAGCGAATGAGCAATTATGCGGCAGCCATTTCCCGGAAAATGGGGCTTGGAGAAAGGGTCACGGAATCTATTCTGTATGCGACCCCCATGCATGATATCGGGAAAATCGGGATTCCGGACCGCATTCTTTTGAAACCGGGCAAACTGGACCCGGATGAGTGGGCTGTGATGCAGCAGCATACCATTATCGGGGCCCGGATTCTTGAAGGCTCCACCACCGGGATTATCCGGCTGGGGGAGACTGTGGCCTTGACCCACCACGAAAAATGGGACGGCTCCGGGTATCCCAAAAGACTGAAAGGAAAGCAGATTCCCCTGGTGGGGCGCATTGTCGCCATTGCGGATGTGTTTGATGCCCTGACTTCCAAACGGCCTTATAAAGAGGCGTTTTCCCTTGAAAGATCCTATGAAATCATCCGGCAGGGCCGGGGAACGCATTTTGATCCGGCAGTGGTGGACGTGTTTTTCTCAGCACAAACAGACATTTTGAAAATTAAGGACGCTTTTCATGATGATGCGGATTTCATCAACCAGGCACCCATGATCATCCAGAACCAAAACAGGCGAAAATGAAGACGGTTCCCTGCATTGTGACGGTCCGGCTGAATGCATCTTTGCCTTCAGATCTGCCGGAGATACTGGCAGACTGGCCGGAAAAAGGACTGAAAATGATCCGGTGGCAAAGCCCCGGGAATCTGACATCCATGCCCGCCGAACAGCTGTGGCAGGCCTCAAAAGCAGGTATCTGGAACCATGTTTCCGGGCCGGATCTGTTTGACAACGGCAATGAAACCGTGCCGGTGCGATATATCCTGGACCATCCCCATGTGGTGCATTCCTTTGACCTGCCCCGTGACCGCACACATTTGCCTGCAATGTCACATGCCTATGATAAAATAGATCCCCTGCCGGGCATCCCGTTCTGGCAGACACTTTCAGGTCATGAGGCCATTTTGTCTTATCTGGCCCGGTATCCGGCTTCTTATCTAATCCGCCTCCGATGGGACAACCATACCCGGATCATCCTGGGAAATGATGTGGTGTTTTATTTTGAACCGCCATCAGCACTGTCACCGGAGTTTCTGAATCAGGTCTGTGCCATGGTGATTGCCGGCGGATCCGTGGATACCACCCATGTCCGGTCCAATCTTGAAAATGCGTTCCTGATCGGTTATGCCATGGAAAACCAAAAAATGGTGGGCTGCTCCTGTCTGAAACATCCCCGGACCGCTTTGATTCTTCGGCTGAAAAAAGCCACGGGCCTGGATTTTTCCGGGTGTGTGGAACGCGGCTATACCTCGGTGCGGCCCGAGTACCGGTCTTTGGGTGTGGGACGTCGTCTGCTCGAGGGATTGACGGCCCGGGCAGGAAAATACAAAATATTTGCCATCATCGATGAAGACAATCTGGCCACCCAGAAAATTGCCCGGTGGAACAACACCCGGAAAATCACCACCTATTTCAGCGAGAAAACAAACAAGCCGATGGGCATCTGGATGCCCGCCCATATGCGCCCGCCAGAAAAGGAAACCGGTTCAGATTCTGAGCAGTCCCCTGGAGAAGATATCCAATGAAAATCGGTGTTCTCACCATCCATGGTCTGGAGTTCCATCCCAACGGCCGGCTGGACCAGGCGGCCCGGCACAGGGATCATCACCTGATGCTCATCAATCCCTATCAGCTGGTCTGTGTGCTGGAAAATCAGGGGCCGGGTATTCACGGCTGTAACGATGCGGTGACCAATGATCTGCCGGATGTGGTCCTGCCCCGCCAGGGATCGCCCATGGGCGAATATGGGTTTGTGATACTCCGGCAGTTTCAGGCCATGGGGATACCGCTGGTCAACGGCCTGGAAGGGGTGACCATAGCCCGGCATCAGTATATCACCCTTCAGTCTCTGGCGGTGGCCGGCATCCCGGTGCCGGACACCTGTTTTGTTACCCGAAAGGCTTTGTTTTTTGATGCCGTGGACCGTGTGGGGGGATATCCGGTGGTGGTCAAGCAGCCCAGCGGTATGGGGGGAGACGGGGTGTTTAAAATCGATGATCCGACCCAGGCAGACACCTGTGTGAATGCCCGGCTGGATCCGGTAAAAGGGTTGCTGGTGCAGCGGTTTTTTCCTGTGTCCGGACGGGTGGATGCCCGGATTCTGGTGATCGGCGGCCGGGTCGCGGGGGCCATGACACTGTCACCGGCCCCGGATGATTTCAGAACCAATATTCATCGCCGGGGCCGGGCTGCGGCGTTTGATCCCCCCGCACTGTGGCAACATATGGCAGTGGCGGCGGCTAAGGCCTGCGGTCTGGATATCGCGGGTATTGACATGATGGGAAAAAAAAGCGGTTCCCCGTGTGTGGTAGAGGTCAACTATTCACCGGGGTTCAGGGGGCTTGAAGCGGCCACAGGCATTGATATCGCCATGGAAATCATTGATTTTGCCGTGCATAAGGCCCATGCAGCATCCACCAGATAAATTGCCGTTCATGAACAGGATCCACAGATTTAAAAAAGAGATTTATCCATGAAAATTACCCAGATTCAGTTGGAACACGATGCCGGTTTTGCCACAGCCTCAGCCCGGGTCATATTTGAAGACAGGGACTTGCCTGAAAAAACCGTATTTATAAAAACCCCGGAAGATCATGCCCAAGGGTTTGACGCCAACCCGGATGCGTTTCTGGTGGGGTGTCTGCTGCCGGCCCTGCATCTGGGAGAAAAACGCATATTTGTGGACGGACCGGTATGTCCGTTCCTCAAAGAAGGGGTGCACGTGGCCATGCACATTCTATCCCACTGGACCCAGGGCCGGTATACCCCGATTTTAGTTGAATCCGCATCCGATGCCCACCAGGTGCCGGTAAATCCCGGCAGAGCCGGCATGGTCATGTCCGGCGGCATGGACTCTCTGGCGGCCCTGCGCCTGAACCGGCTGAATTATCCAAAGACCCATCCGGCCTATATTCAAGATGGATTTTTTCTCCATGGCTTTGATATTGGCGGGGTCAGGGAACGGGGGGCCAAGCTGCATGTATTTGACCGGGCCGTGACCGCCATTACCCGGATCACAGAAGATGCGGACACAACCCTGGTGCCGGTGTACACCAACTTACGTCACCTGTGCGATGAACGGGATCTGTGGCTGAACAGTTTTTTCGGCGCGGTCCTGGCTGCCATGACCCATGGCTTCAGCCACCGTGTCAACCTGATGTTCATCGGTTCTTCCTATGATATTCCCAACCTGCATCCCTGCGGGTCTCATCCCCTGCTGGATCCCGAGTATTCCAGCTATGCTGTGAGAATCCGGCACCGGGATTATGAACTGTCCCGTCTGGAGAAAATTAAAATCGTGTCCCGGTGGGATACGGCTTTTCAGAACTTCCGGGTCTGCCTGGCCAATGTGCCGGATCAACTGAATTGCGGGAGATGCGAAAAATGTGTGCGCACCATGACCGAGCTCACGGCCCTGGGGCTTTTGCACAAAACCCGGGCGTTTGAAGCGGATGAGGTCACCCCGGCGGATATTTCGCAATTCGATATCACCATCCGGGTAAGGCCTCCGTTTTACCGGCCCCTGATTCCCCTGCTCAGAAACCAGGGACGGGATGATCTGGCAGATACCATTGTCAGGTTGCTGAATCGATCTGAATCATGACATGACCGGTATCATTGTTTTTCCTGAACCAGGGAATGCAGATGCCGGATGCGCTGGCTTAAAACCGAACAGATCTGCAGGGCGATGCGTGGAAATTCCATGGCGGTTTCCTTGAATTCCTGTTTATGCAAGGTCAAAAACCGGCAGGGGGTGATGGTTCGAATGGTCGCGGATCTGGGTGAATTATCGATCAATGCCATTTCTCCGAAAGCGGCACCGGAATCCATCTGATCAATTTCTGCCTGGTTTCCGTTTTCTTTTTCCATGATCACCGACACCCGGCCTTCAATGATCAGATATACGGTTTCACCAATGCTGTTCTGCTTGATGACTTCCTGGTCTTCGGCAAATTCGGTTTCTTCGGTCACCGATGAAATGGCGGCCAGCTCCGAAGCTGTCAACCCTGAAAAGATGTCGATTTCCTTTAGAAGAAGTATCTTTTCTCCTAGCGACAATTTGGCCGAAACTTCGGTATCTTGCGTTGATTTCTTTTTTTGCAGGATCATGTGGACTTCCTTTGAAATATACGGGTTCTCGGATTGTTCCAGGTCCTGGATACAATCCGATGCCGGTTGCAGGTCATGGATTTCCCCGATCAGTCCCAGGCCCAGAATCACATCCACCCAGTCCGGGGAAGACAGCAGTTCAGATGCCGCTTGTTTGCCATCGGATGAAAATCCGGGAATTTTTACCAGCTTTCTACCGTCAGCCAGAGCGACTGTGGTATTGGGACTTTCCAGCAACGGCAGCATGGTGTTGAAGGTTTTTCTGTCCAGAATATCATTGAGCAGCTCAATGGCATTGGCCCGTTGCCGCGCGTCTGCGGAAAAAATTCCCTGCCAGGCGGTCCGCATTCGGCCGGTTTGATCATGGATCGCCAAAACCCGGACAATGTTTTCCAAAATCAGTTCTTTTCTTTCCACCAGGTGCGATATTGCCAGGTCCCGCATGGGTCCCTGGGGCAGGTTTTCCAGAGATGCAGCCATGGCCAGGTATTCATAGGATTTCGCCAGGTTCTTTTTGGCAAAGATCAACACATCAAATTCTTTAATGTCCAGCGTATCCAGCAGATTGAAAAGCCCTTTGCGTATCCGGGTGGACGGCAGGCCCAATGATTCCACCAGCAACCGGGGATTCTGATGGTCGGCAGTCCTGATTTTATCCTTGGCAAATTCATGAATTTCATCTGATGGATCACCCATCAGATGAATGGTTTTCAGCAGGGTGTCGTCATCAACAATGGCCAAAGCGTCCAGTGCTGCCCTGCGGACATCTGCCCGGTCATGGGACAGATAATGCAGTGCCACCGCATTGATCTCATCGGCTTGAAGCCGGGATAAAGCGATGATGATATCCGGAATGACCGGGTCGATTCCAGGGATATTGAGCATGTCTTTGAGTTCAGGGATCCATTTTTGACTGCGGCTCAGGCCGGCACAGATAATGCCGGCCTGGCAGGATGCCGGATCTTTTTCAGTCAGCCAGTCGGCAATGAGCTGCTGAAGATCTTCTGAACGGTCGCTGTGAATGCAGGCCCCGGCAAATCCTTTAATCACGGGATGTTTGCTGGTAACCAATTCGGATATGACCGGATAATCACTTGTGTCCATGCCGTGCTGGTTGATGAGTTTGAGTATGGCAATGGTCGTCTCGGGTCGTTTCAAAGACATCAAAGGGATCAATTCTTTGGCGGCCCGGGGTCCGGATTCTGGCGTGATCATTTTAATGAGAGCCACCTGAGTGGTTTCATCCTGATTTTCCAGGTTTTTGATAATCAGCTGATCCAGCCTGTCGGGCGAAAAATTTTTCAACAGTTTTGCATACCAGACGGCATCTTTTCCCCGGGCTGACAGAAAAGAAGTTTCCAGACTGGACAGGGTTTTTTCCTGGTTGAAGATCTGGCCCAGTTCTTTTTGATCCATGCTTTTGATATCCAGCATGTTGTTGGAAATCAGGTCCAGCAGAATTTTCGAGTAATTGGATTTGAGCACAAACGGGGCCACTACCCAGGCGATCATGAACGGCAGGGCCACCAGGGTCAGATACCGGGGATGAAATAACGGGGTTGACAGCAAAATCAATGTCGAGCCCGTGAACAATGCGATCCTTACCACTGTCCCCCGCAGAAAAGGCCGGATCATGTTCCGGTAGGATTCGGGAAACAGGCCGATGAGAATGCTGTTGGCCGGCATGTTAATGGTCGTGCGGATAATATTGGTGGACATTCTGGCATACATGGCCGAAAACACGTCAAATCTGAACAAAAAGGCGAAAAATGCCAGCATATAGTTGAAGGGATGAAACATGAGTGCCACCGGCAATCCCCATTTGCCGTATATCCGGCCCACGAACAAAAGAATGAACAGACTGACGATGTACAGACTGCCTCTGAAATAACCGAAAAAATGAATCATGGCACTTTCTGAGGCAAACTGCTCATTGACGGCATAATTGAACTGATAGTTCATGATGGGGATGACCACGTTCGGCATGAATGTCAGGACCAGGACAATTTTGACCAGAATGGAATCTTTGACCAGCGGATAGATCCGTTTGATTTCTTCCATCATGGGTGGTTTTTTCTTGGCGTTTTTCCCCGTTTTTTCCGTGTAAATCAACGTGGCGTAGCTTCGTCCCATGGCTTTTATCAGTATCGCACCCATGATGGTGGTGACCAGATACAGGTATAACAGGTTGTCCAGACTGAAAAGGCCTGCAAAATATGGGGTGCCGAAACTGCCCAGGATCAGCCCGATCACACCGCCGGCGGTGAGGAGCGGGAACAGTCGTTTGGACTGGCGGGTATTGAAAAGATCGTTGCACATGTTCCAGAACAGCAATGCCTGCAAAAGTTCAAACTGGCTTTTGAGCATGAACAGCAACGGATACAGCAGCTCAATGCCGAAAGGAATGAGCAGGCGGATGACCGTGACGATGATTCCTGAAAAAATGAAAATATAGTATAACAGCCTGGCCCCGGAGGTCTTGCTTAAAAAAACGGTCAGAAAACCGGTGATGAAGAATGTGGCCACGGCATTTAGCATGTTGACCACCGGCATGAATTCCACACCGTATCTTTTCAGAAAAGCGGTTTCCGCATAATTGTTCAGAATAATACCTGAACTCCGGATAATGAAAAGAAGGGCTGCCGTCCAAAGAAACAGGCTGATCTCTTCTTCATAGATTTTCAGGAAGCTTAAGAGTTTTGCCCGCATCAATCCACCTCAAGAACCAGTCGGAACCCGGTGGTTTGAAACCTGGCACCGGGATGGGCATAGGTGCGGTTGGCACTGCGCATATATCTGCCGTACAGGTACCAGCTACCGCCTCTGCGAACCCGGGGTCTGGTGGAAAACAGATCATAGGTATTGACGCCGGGAGTCCTGATATCATCCGTATATTCATCCTGGCACCATTCCCATACATTGCCGTGCATGTCGTAAAACCCCCATGGGTTGGGCGGAAATGAAGCGACCGGGGCCGGACTGTTGACCGGCAGTCCCATGGATCGGTAATATGAACTGCATTCTCCGTGTCGTTTCGGGGTATTGGCATACATGGCCAGGGCGCAGTCCGGGTCGTTCCCCCAGCTGTAAGCCGTGGTGGTTCCGGCCCGGCAGGCATACTCCCATTCTTTCTCCGAAGGAAGCCGGTATCGGGCGGTATCTGTTTGGTTCAATTTTCTGATGAATTTCTGGCAGTCATAAAAAGACACCCGGGTCACCGGGGTCCGGGGGCCTCCTTTTTTTTTCAGAAGAAACGCCTTTCCCATAATATCCTGCCATTGTTCCAGAGTGACTTCGGTTTCCTGAAGATAAAAAGGTTCAGTGATTTTGACCGGGTGATGTTTTTCATTGGTTTTCCGGTCGGTTTCAGTCTCAGGGCTTCCCATTTGAAAAGTACCGGGTTCCACACGGATGAAAGTCATGCCCAGATGATTGGTGATTTTTTTTTCCTGGGCAAAACCGCTGGCTGTCATGTGTGTGAGACATAAAACAACAATAAAAACACAACACCCGCACACCCTGAACATGTATTTCAAACCTGGTATCAGGCATAACCTGTTTCGCATAATTCAATCATCCTTCAAACAACCTGTTGGGGCAAGATACACTTGAAAAGTGAGTTGTTTGGCATACAATTATATTTCTTATTCATTGTCAAGCAAAATTTCAGACCTTCTGGCAGCATGAATTTCCCAATGCAAACCAAAGCTGCCTAATCGTTGATGAAAACCGATTCGATAATAATTTGATAGGCGTTTACCAAAATTTGTTCTTCCCATGATCCCGCTACCATCAATGTCTATCCCATGCCTTTTTTGAAAATTTATTCAGATTCGCTGTCAAAAGAAGATTGAACCAAATTGTCTGCTTGTCTTTTTTCTTTTTTCCGGCCCGGATCGCCGGTATTGTTAAGCATTTTTCGGAGGCAGGTGGCCAGTTGTTGAACCCCCACCGGTTTCATGAGAAATGATTTGAAACCGATGGCTTTGGCCATATTTTCATCAATGGTATCACTGTATCCAGTACACAGGACAATGGGTATGTCGGGCCGGATTTTTAGAGTAGCATGGGCCAGGTCGACACCGGTCATGCCCGGCATGGTCATGTCCGTGATAATCAGGTCAAAGGCGTCAGGTGTTCGGCAAAAAGTATCATATGCCAGGGTGCTGTCATTACAGGCGGTGATATCATATCCCAGTCTTTGCAGGGTTTCGGTGATCAGGTCCAGAATTAGTTCATCATCATCTACGACCAGAATGGATTCGCTGCCGGATGGGATGGAGTTGTCGGTGACGAAGTGAACCGGCGTGTCTTCGACGATGATTTGGGGAAGATAGATATTGAAACAGGTCCCCTGGTCTGGTGTGCTGGTGACCGAAATATGGCCTTTCATGCGGGTCACGATGCCATGGGTGATGGAGAGCCCTAAGCCGGTTCCAGTGCCCTTCTTTTTTGTGGTGAAATAGGGTTCAAAGATTTTTTCCAGTGTTTCTTTGTCCATGCCGTGGCCAGTGTCTGACACGGTCAGGCGGATATAAGGCCCCGGAGCCAGATGGTGCTGATCCCCAAGGCTTTTTGGATCGATTTTTTTCTGATCCAGGGAGACGGATAGGATGCCGCCGTTTTTTTTCATGGCATGATATGCATTGGTACAAAGATTCATGATCACCTGATGAATCTGGGTGGGATCGGCCAGAATCGGTGAGAGCCGGGGGGCGATATGTTGCTTTATTTCAATGGTGGCCGGCAGTGTGGCCTTGAGCAGTTGCAGGGCTTCATTGACAACACCACCCATTTTGAGCCGGACATTTTTTTGTTCCACCTGGGTACTGAAAGTAAGAATTTGTTTCACCAAATCCTGAGCCCGGACTGAGGCTTTACGGATTCTTGAAAGAAAGTGGCGGATTTCATGTTCTTCGGGGATGATGCTCAGACACAGGTCTGTATATCCGATGATCGGGGACAGTATGTTGTTGAAATCATGGGCGATACCGCCGGACAGAATCCCCAGGGTTTTCATTTTCTGTAGCTCGGCCAGCTGATGGTTGAATTCATTACGCTGGATTTCAAATGTCTGTTTGTGATAAGCACCCCCGATTTGCTGGGCCACGCCCATAACCAGATGCTTATCATTTCGTCCCATTTTCTTGGGTGTTTCGACATTGCCGGCTACAATGATACCGATCACCGTGTCCTCAAAAGTGATGGGACAGCAGATAAAGGCCACGGGTTGTATCTGTTCCGCCAGGCTGAAACTGCGGCGGGTGGATTTTTCTTTCAGCTGTTTCATGTCATTGACCAGAATGGGTTTGTTCTGATTGAATGATTTAAAAAAGACCCCTTCGGACGGTTCCTGAAGACTGATGGTATATTTTTCCAGAAAAGCCATTTCTTTTGGAGTGAAACCGAACCCACCCCGGTATATCAGTTGGGTCACCGCTTCATTGGCAATCATGATCATGACACGGTCGTATTTGAGCCTGCGGCCGGTTATCTCAGCGATCCTGTTGAAGATATCAGAATCAGTCAGCTCCATTCTCAAGGCATGTCCGATATCGATAATGGCCCGGGAGTTTTCCGCATTGATATCGATCTGTTTGAGCAGATCTTCCTTGTTTTCATAAATTTCGTTCAAAGACCTCTTCAATCGGGACGTTCCAGCTGTCTGGGCACCCCAGCCCAGGATCAGGAAAACAATAAAAGATCCCATCGCCACCTGGCCGGTCACAACCGGAACGCCACCGAACATATATACAGGAAAAAGCACCAGCGTGGCAAGACCGGACAGCCATTTCAAACGGTTGAGCACCGAATGGGCCGATTCTTTCCAGGAGATGACATAGGTGCAGGAATCATCGCCTTTGAACAGACATTTCGGATGGTCAATGGTGATATCTTTGTTATAAAAAATATCAGCAATTCCTGTGAAATTTCCTATACGGTTCTGGCATTGAAATTCTTTTTCCCGGACTCCCTTTTTGGGTGTGACGCGGATCTGGATTTTGTTTCTGCCGATACTTTTTGTGGTATAAATGGATGACCGGTTAAGCCGTTTGGCATAGTTTCCGATCATCTTGAATGCATTCCGGATACCGCCCAAAGACAGAATCATCCCGCGGATTTCGCCCAGGCATCTGGGATGGGCCGCGAATCTGCCCGCTTCTCTGGCGATTTTCAGGTTATCGGTCAGTGAACTGAGTTTTTCATGGAACCGGTTCACCTGGGCCTGGGTGAACCATACCGAGTAATCTCCGATCTCATAATTTTCGATACCCGCATATTCCATGAGGTCATCAATAAGAATTTCAGGATATTTTTCATTTATCAGCTTGACATAGGTGTCAAGCACAAGACTGTTGTACAGTTCTTTGTCTTTTTCCATTTTACATCTTTAATTTTTTTGCCATCCCAATATTTTACCGATAAAAAAATAATATCAGTAAAATCCTTTCCCGGCGGTATCATAAAAGTATTGTACCGAAAAATCAAATCAAAGGTGAAGATAGAACAGGTCATCTTCTCACAGTGTTTTTTTATTTTCTCGTTTGAGTACAATGGAGAAAATCCGGCGCATGTAGTTTTTCCATTTTTCAAATCCCGGATTCATCCAGATCCCTTGATAGTACTGTCTGGTTCTGACAGCTCCTAACTCTGTCAATACTTCGGCACACAAGTCATCAGTGAGCACCACCATGTGATAGATCGGGTACTCCAAGAGGGTTTTTTCCCCAAAATAGGCAAAAGCGGCGTTTTGCAGCAGCAATTGGCATACATGACGTCTGTGATCCTGTGATATTGAGGGCACCACCATCAGGTCACACCGGTTTTCCAGAAAACTGAAGTTGAATCCAAAGGGTCCTCTGTACGCAATGATCATTCCTTTGGGGTTTCCGCTGTCTTTTTCCAATGCCACCCAGATGTACCGCTTCCGGCTTAGCCCGAATTTCTGATATTCCTGGTTCAATTCGGACATTTCCACATCGCACCCGTAAAGGTCTTCTGCCGCACAATAAACCTGTCCCCGACACTGTTCCGCCAGATGCCGTATCATGGTATGGTCCTTGTCCGTGCACCGATGGATTCTGTATCTGCCCGAGGTATGTTTGAGTATGAATGGATCGACCTGCAGGTAATTGAGAAGACAGGAATCTGCGCAGTCAGTGCCCAGGATGCGGTCCATTCGCCCGTAGATTTTCATGGCAAAGCCGTTGGTGGGACTGTACCAGTTCTGGGCGGAATCTGTACCGATATATATGCCTTCATCCTGGGCAGCGAGAAGCAGGTGCAGAACTCCTGCGGCATATTTCTGGGATGTCAGATGCTGGGATTGCCAGCTGTTGCCGGTGGTTTTCCAGGTGGTGACCGTGCCCATTTTGTTCAGACGATCTTCCCGATAAATCAGGGTCCACATGATATCCCTGCCGGCTGCCCAGCCCAAGTTCCAGTTGTGCCGGATCAGATCCAGGTGAGGTAGCAGTCTTTTGCGTTTTTCCTGATATAAAAATCCGACATCACTGTAATGGGCGTAAAGTTCATCAAATGACAGACTGTTGGCAGGAAGCAGCTTGAGGTGTTCGCTGATGTGCCGGGTTTGGAAAAAATCAGTCCCATCCCGGGGCGGAATCATCTGGGATTGCGGCCCCGGCAACAGATAATGGGCGTATAGGTGAACCGCCTGGGGTTGGTGAAAAATTCCCGGCTTATTTTTCTGAAACCCTCATATCCGTTGTCAAATTCACTGAAATCATACCCGGAATTTTTTGCGGCAGTCTCTATTTTTTTTCGCCAGTTGAACGCCTCATTTTCCCCTATCTTTCCATAGATCAGGTGGTGTGGAGATACCTTGACCCGAATATCTTCAAAACCCAGATCATACAAATGTGCATAGAGCTTTCGACCGGCATAAGGATCAAATGCTGTGTTTTTTTCAAGCGAAGTCATTACACCCATGAGGGCATTTTCAAGTTTCAGCGGTAGCCCGTAGTGGCTCAGACAGTTATGATCGAGATCGGCAAGGCATAGAATTCCGTCCGGGTTGAGCAGAGACGCAAGGTTTGCCACAATTTCAGCTGCCCCGGTTCTGTAGAATTCAAGCACAAACCGCAGAAATATAAAATCAAATGTTCCCAGATGCGGCATCGGCTTTCTCAGATCCCCCAGACAGTACCGGATACCGGTGCCCATATAGCGGGTTTTGGCATAGTCAATTCTTTCCTGTGAGATGTCTACACCGGTTACTGTGCCGCCTGGAGATACCAGGCGATTTAAATGAAAAGTGGTCTTTCCCGGGCCGCATCCCATATCCGCAACAGTCATGCCAGGTTTCAATCCAGCCCACGTTATCTGTTTTTCGAGGGCATGAAGATCGGTTTTTAAATCCAGACGCTGAATTTCATCTTTATCTTCCATGATGTAATTTGAAAATGTCATTGCTTACTCCAAAAAGCGGTTGCAGTTATGGGCAGGATCAGATCATTTTGTAGATATAGGTTTTGATATCAAGTGACTGGAAAAAATCAATTTCCGGCAGGTTGAAGGCGTTGCCGGCAAAGGAGTGCACATCATCGTAATTGAAATTGAGCCCGAATAAAGAATAGTAGTTCGCCAGCAGCCGCTTGGGGCGAAGGGTTTTGAAACGGCATGGTTCCCGGGTGGTCGGAATATCATATTTTTTCGTTGCGGCCTGAATTTGGGGGTCATTGTACTGGATCAGGGGTTTGAAAACGGTAATTCCGTTTTTCAGTTCAAGCAGGGGAAAAAATCGTTGAGAGATTTCCAGAAATCTGTCCTCCGGGAGGGTGCCCTGGAAATTACCCGTTCCCCCGCCCCCGAACCCGGTCCGTAATGTGTGTTCAATGGTGGCACTGGCAAGATCCCAGAGCGTGTACCCGATGACAACAACCAGGTTTTGATGCGGAAACTGACCGGTATTGAAATAAGACAACAGACGTTTTTTTTTGATCCGGCTGCATAACAGGCACGGAGTTTTCCCTGTAGCAACCATTTCATCCATCAAGGCTTCCTGTTCTGGAACAGATTCGTGCCAGACGATTTCGATGCTGCGTTTTTTCCAGTACCGGGTCAGTCGGTCCCTTTCCCGGGTGTTGAACACATGACTGGGAACAGCGACCCCGTGCACATGCAGGTCAAAATCATAATCTTGTTGTGCCAGAGAGAAAAAATGAAGCAGAACCGAAGAATCTTTTCCTCCGGAAAAGGAGAGAACCAGCTGTTTAGATCCAAAGGCCTTTAATGTGGAATGATTTTTTTCTATCCATTGGGAATAGGACAGATCGTTGTTCATGATACCTCCTTATTATACAGTTATATCTGCCAGCATACAGCCGTAACTCGTGGCAGTTCGTGGACAATAGCCATCAATGTGCATGGAAAATGAGTGAATATAAGCATATTCCGGATCATTTGGAAATGATTAACTGATGGCTATTTTTGATGCTGCCTGACATAGCATTGAAAATCAGCAACAGGCATGATATACGACAACGGTAAATTGAAATTTCATCATTTGTCTGACATTTTTTCAATATGACTTCCATGGATCGATCAAAGCGGTACACCGACTATAACAGCTATCTGCGGGGTATGTTCGGCGAGCGGGTTCAGAAGATTGCTGTGGATGCGGGTCTGACCTGTCCCAACCGGGACGGCACGCTGTCGAGCAAAGGCTGTATCTACTGCAATGCCAAGGGGTCCGGTACCGGGGCCTTTGCCCGGGGTATGGGTATCAGGGAGCAGATCGAGGCCGGCAAGATTCCCATGATGAAAAAATACAAGGCAAAGAAATTTCTGGCTTATTTTCAGTCGTTTACCAATACCTACACCTCGGTTGAAATTATGCGGGCGATGTATGATGCCGCGTTTTCCTGCGAGGGGGTGGTGGGCATGGCCGTGGGCACCCGGCCGGACTGTGTGGATGAACGAAAGCTGGATCTGATCGGGTCTTATGCGCAAAAATATCTGGTGTGGCTGGAATATGGGCTTCAGTCGATTCATGACACCACGCTGGCGTTTATCAACCGGGGGCACACGCTGAAAGATTTTGAAAACGCCGTGGCCATGACCCGGGGAAAAGGCATCCAAATCTGTGCCCACGTGATTCTGGGGCTGCCCGGAGAAACCCGGGACATGATGCTGGACACGGCCCGGTATCTGGCGGACTCCGGTATTCACGGGGTCAAGATCCACCTGCTGTATGTGATCAAAGACACGCCGCTGGACCGTCTGTTTCTGGCGGGAAAGTATCAGCCCATGACACAGAGGGAATATGTGGAAACCGTGTGTGATTTTCTGGCGCTTTTGCCCGAACAGATGGTGATTCAGCGGATCACAGGCGATCCCCATGGCAGCGAGCTGCGGGCCCCGGTATGGGCCGGGAGATACCGGGAAACTTTCAACCTGATCCAGCAGGCCCTGGCACACCGGGATACCTTTCAGGGGAAAAAATATCAGCCGAAGAACCCGGCCTGAAAATCCGGTTTGCGGATAGACGGATCACTGGACAAAGGTGTGAAAACCTTGGGATGCGATCTCTCTGAAGCCGTCCGGGGTTTTCTGAATGATCAGGCATTCCACATTTTCCAGGGAGTCCGCCAGGGCCAGGCTGTCCTCCGGGGCCATCACCATGAAGGCTGTAGCCAGGGCATCGGCAAAGGTGCAGGTGCAGGCAATGACCGACGCGCTCACCACCTGGTTGTCCACGGGATATCCGGTTTTGGGATCAATGATGTGGGAGTAGGTTTTGCCCCCAAATTTAAAAAAATTGCGGTAATCTCCGCTGGTGGCAATGGCCCGGTTTTCCAGATTCACCACTTTGTAAAAGCCGGCATCAGCCCCGGTTTTCAACGGATGGGTAATGCCCACGGACCAGGGTTTTTTATGGCGGTTCTTTCCTGAGCCGTAGAGCTCGCCCCCGATCTCCACCAGAAAGTTATCAATCCCGGCCCGGGTCAGGACCCCGGCAATGGCATCCACGCCGTATCCCTTGGCAATGGAGCCTAAATCCAGGGTGATGCCGGATTTTGTCTTTTTTACATGGTTGTTTTCAAACACCAGGTGATGAAATCCGGTCAACGCGACGGCCGCGGTGATAGCACCCGGTTCCGGCAGGGAGTCGGTAGGCTGCCGGGTCCCGAACCCCCACAGATCCACCAGGGGTTTGACCGTGCCGTCCCAGGCCCCGTCCGTCAAGGTGAACACGGTTCTGGCCGTGTCCATGACCCGGGCGAAATCATGGGACAGCCGGAAGGACCGGCCGGGCTCTGTTTGGTTGAACCGGGACAGGTCACTGTCCGGATCATACATGGACAGCCCGGCATTGACCTGTGCCAGCCGGGTGTCGATCTGTTTCTGCCACAGATCCATGGACTGTTTTTGGGATGACACCAGCTTGACCGTATAAAACGTGCCCATGGTGCGGCCCTGGATCGTGTATTCTTTTGCCTGGGAAATCGAAGGGACCCAGAGGAAAATGAGCCAGACAATGCTCATGGCCATGCCTGTCAGGAATCGTTTCATGATAGTTCCTTATTGTGTTTGTCCATTGTTTTGAAGTCGTTTTTTTAATCATCATACCGGAGCGTTGCCTGATTCTCAAGTGGAGAGCTTTTTTTCGCTGCCAATCCGTTGATCCGTGACTTGACGGCCCGCGTATGATAACTTAGACAGCTAAACTGCTGATCCCTGGACTGAAAATGAAAGGAATTTTATGGCCGACCGATCGAAAACCGCGTTTGATATCCCCAATATCCGGTGGTTCATCGCATTCCGGGTCTTTTTCAATTCCCGGTTCTACTATCCGGTGTTCACCATTCTGTTTCTGGATTTCGGCCTGACCGTG
Organism: Desulfotignum phosphitoxidans DSM 13687; assembly: GCF_000350545.1. Lineage (GTDB taxonomy): Bacteria > Desulfobacterota > Desulfobacteria > Desulfobacterales > Desulfobacteraceae > Desulfotignum > Desulfotignum phosphitoxidans. The sequence goes on along the minus strand of NZ_APJX01000001.1, from coordinate 130,757 downwards.
GCCCAGTTTTCGGTGCTCAATGCGGTCTGGGCCGCCACCATCGTACTGGCGGAGGTGCCGTCCGGTGCGGTGGCCGACATCATCGGCAGAAAGCGGCTGTTGAACTTTGCCGCCGGCGTGATGATTTTTGAAATCGGTATCATCAGTTTCATGCCCCGGATCGATCCGGTGCTGATTTTTTCCGTGTTCCTGGTGAACCGGGTGCTCAGCGGCCTGGCAGAGGCGGCGGCCAGCGGTGCGGACGAGGCCCTGGCCTATGACAGCCTGAATGAGGCGGGCATGGCCGACCAGTGGGGCCGGGTCCTGGAGGTGCTCATGCGGTACCAGGCCATCGGGTTTGTCATCGCCATGACCGTCGGGGCTGTGGTGTATGATCCTAATCTCATGGGCCGGCTGGCGGATCTGATGGGCCTGGGTGTCACACCGACTCAAGAGGTGACCATGCGGTTTCCGTTGTACCTGACCTTTGTGCTGGCCCTGCTGGCATTTGTGAGCACCCTGAAGATGACGGAGCCGGAACAGGCGGCAGCAGCGTCCTCGGAACGGTCCGTGAAACAAACCCTGGCCGTGACCCTGAACGCCGGCATCTGGATCATGAAAACCCCGTTTGTCCTGTGGGTGATGCTGTTCGGCATGCTGCTGGACGGCACCATCCGCATGGTCATCACCCTGTCCAGCCAGTACTACCGGATGATCGGCATTCCGGAATCCCTGTTCGGCATCATGGGGTCGGTGGTGGCGCTTATGGGGGTGGTGGTGCCGAAAATCGCCCGGCAGATTGCAGAAAACCAGTCTCCCCAGACAGCGCTTTTGATTACGGCGGGCCTGGCCGTGGCAGGGCTTGCTGCCATGAACGGGTTCTGGCACTGGGTGGGAATCGTGCCGGCCCTGGTAACCTTTGCCGCCATGAATTTCACCGGTTTTTTTGTCAGCTTCTACATCAACCGGGAAACCGATTCCCGGCAGCGGGCCACGGTGCTGAGCTTCAAGGGGTTGTCCTACAATGTTTCCTACGGGTTGCTGGGGGTGGCCTACGCCCTGGTGTTGAAACTGGCCAAAGCCGGGGTGGATCCGGCGGCGGGCCTGTCTGCGGAAACCATTGAAAACCAGGTGTTCGTGGATACGTTTTTCTGGTTTCCATTGTTTTTTGCAGTGAATTTTCTGGTGCTGGCAGCGGTGTATGCCGTCCGGTTCAAAGCAAGAAAGCAGCCCTAGCCGGATTCAGTCAAACAGGGTTTTGATCCGGGCGGGATCGCATCCTCATTGACACTCTCCCGGTTCAGATGGTATGTTTTGACATCTGTTTATCCCCATTTTTAGGAGATCTGATGACGGCACGCACTGAAACTGACTTCATGGGAGAGATCCATGTCCCTGAGAACGTGTATTGGGGGGCACAGACCCAGCGGGCTTTTGAAAATTTCAACATCGGTGATGAAACCATGCCCATTCCGGTGATCCGGGCGTTTGGATATCTGAAAAAAGCGGCAGCCCTGGTAAACGGAAGTTTCGGGTTGCTGCCGGATGACAAGGTTCGGATCATCGCGCAGGTGTGCGATGAGATCATTAAGGGAGATCTGGACGGTCATTTTCCGTTAAAAGTATGGCAGACCGGGTCCGGAACCCAGACCAACATGAACGTCAACGAAGTCATTGCCGGCCGGGCCCGGAAACTGTCCGGGCAAAAGCTGCATCCCAATGATGATGTCAATAAATCCCAGTCCTCCAATGACGCGTTTCCCACAGCCATGCACATGGCAGCCTATGATCTGCTGGTTACGACCACGATGCCGGCCCTGAAAGCCCTTTACCGGGAACTGGCCCAAAAGAGCCGGGAATGGGAAGCGATTGTTAAAATCGGCCGGACCCATTTCATGGATGCGGTGCCGTTGACCCTGGGCCAGGAATTTTCCGGATATGCGGCCATGGTGGAACAGGATATCCGGGTGCTGACGGATCACCTGCCTCTGCTGGCTCGCCTGGCCATCGGCGGCACGGTCCTGGGCACCGGCCTGAATTCCCCGGAAGGGTTTGATGTGAAAATGACAAAGATGCTGGCAAAATTCACAGGACACCCGTTTGTCCCGGCCCCCAACAAATTTGCGGTCCTGGCAGCCCATGACGATCTGGTGGCCTGTCACGGGGCACTTAAAACCGTGGCCGTGAGCCTCATGAAAATCGCCAATGACATCCGGATGCTGGGGTCCGGCCCCCGGTGCGGCATCGGCGAGCTTCAGCTGCCGGCCAATGAACCGGGGTCCTCCATCATGCCCGGCAAGGTGAACCCGACCCAGGCCGAAGCCCTGACCATGGTGTGCGCCCAGGTGATGGGCAATGATACGACCCTGTCCGTGGCCGGAGCATCCGGACATTTTGAGCTCAATGTGTTCAAGCCGGTGATCATTTACAATTTTCTGCAGTCGGCCCGGCTGCTGGGGAATGCAGCGGATTCATTCACCAGAAATTGTATCCGGGGGCTTTTGCCCAATCAGAAAACCATTCAGGCCCATCTGGAAAATTCATTGATGCTGGTCACGGCCCTGGCCCCGGAATTCGGATATGACAAGGCCGCCGTGATCGCCAAAAAAGCCCACGCCCAAGGGATCACCCTGGAGCAGGCTGCCTGCGATCTGGGGTATCTGACCAAAGACGAATTCCGGCAATTGGTGGACCCCTCTGCCATGACCCGGCCGTTCAATATCGATAAATAGAAAGGGAAGGTATCATATGCTGGAAAATGTCACCGTGTTCAAGGGGTATCCCTTTAAAGTCGGACAGAAAATCCGTATCGAAGATTCTCCCCGGTCCGGAGACTGGGAAGTGATCCATGTGACCGATCACAAGGTCACCCTGCGTTGTCCCCTGTCGGGCAAAGAGTTTTCCTGGTCCCGGTTCTGTTATCAGGTGGAAGAATCTGAACGGCCCTGGCCGGATACACAGGCAGACTGATATCATGGAGAAACCCATGGAAGTGATTCTGCTCATGGCCATGACCGTGGACGGTAAAATCGCCAGAAATCAGATGGAACTGGTCAACTGGACCGGAAGTAAAGACAAGCAGTATTTTGTAAAGATCACCCGGAACGCCGGGGTGGTGATCATGGGATCCAAAACCTTTGACACCATCGGCCATCCTTTGCCGGGAAGAAAAAACATTGTCTTGACCAGGGACAAAACCCGGAAAAGTGATGATTCGTCCCTGGTGTTCACCGATCAGGCACCGGCACAGATACTGGCGGATCTGAAGCGCCAGGGGTTTGAGCAGGCCGCCCTGATCGGCGGATCGGTCATCAACTCTTTGTTTGCCAAAGAAAATCTCATCACTCAGATCCATTTGACGCTGGTACCGGCCGTGTTCGGCCAGGGGCTGTCTTTGTTCAATACGTCTTTGGATCTGTCTTTGGCATATGAAACCTGCAAAGAAATAGAAAAAGGGCATTTACTGCTCATCTACAAGGTGATACCTCATGTCTGAAAAAGAAAAGAAAAAAAACTGGTTGAAACGCCTGATGGAATGGATTATCCGGGGCAATGAAAAAGCGGCCCGGGAAGGAAATCTTTGCCCCTCCTGAGTCAAGAAGAATGACCGGCCGGGGGCCGGGTTGAAAAAATAATTTTTACAATATAAGGAACCGCATGCACTCCCAGATTGAAAATCTGTTAAAGAAAATCTCGTATATTGAAACGGATATGGAACTGCACAAACACATTCTTTTTTCCATCCCATCCGACCAAAAAGAGGAAATGGAAAAGGTCATGCAGATCATTGCCGAAAAAAAGCAGCAGGTTCAGGACCTGCGCCGGGAAATTAAACGCAAGGATCCGGCCGCGTATGACCGGATCCTTGCCATTGAAAAAGGAACGGAATTGTTTAAGACCATGGCCCGGGATAAGCAGTTTGACCGGGTGGACACCCCGGATGATTCCGGTGCCTGCAAAATCACCCTCAGTGATGGTACTGATGTGGACTGCCTGGTGGCGGCCCTGGAAAAAAATGGTGACTGGATGATTCTGACCCGGGACGGTGAAGTGAAACAATTCCCCAAAGGACTGGTAAAACAAGGAACAAAATCATGAAAAAACAGGTCTGCAACCACAACACCATTTTCAAAGCGGTGATTTTAGCGATTGTCCCGGCAGTCCTCGGGTGGGGGGCTGTTGCGTTGTCTAATCCGACCCAGACATTGGACCTGGACCGGTTTATTGATCCGGAAACCTGTGCCGGGTGTCATTATGAGATTTTTGAGCAATGGTCCAATTCCATGCACAACCTGGCCCACAAGGACCCGGTATATAACCGGGTGGCCAATTTTCTGCGCCAGGGGCTTTTCGACCAGGCAGAGATCGACGAGGCGGAATCGTGCGTGAAATGCCACACCCCGGTGGGCGTGATCACCGGATTTCCGGAAAAACTGTCTGATGATCTGTCAAAGACTCCTGCTATCGCTGCCCATGGCATTCAGTGTGATTACTGTCATTCCGCCGTGGATGTGCAGAAAATGTTTAACAACGGGCTGGTGCTGGAACCCGGGTATGGGGAAGATGATCCTGGTATCAAACACGGGCCGTTTGACGATGCAGAACCTGATTTTCACGAGGCGGCCTATTCCCCCCTGCATGAGAGTGCTGAATTCTGCGGCACCTGCCATGATGTCAAACATGTGACGTTTGGCACGGATCTGGAAACCACGTACACGGAATGGAAAAACAGCCCGTATAATTCAGATGATCCGGATGAACGTATCACCTGCCAGGGGTGTCATATGTACCAGCGGCCCGGCGTGCCGGCCACCGCCACCACGGAACGGCCTGAAAACCCGGGATCTGCCGCAGATTACAGCATGGAAAGACCCCATATCTTCACCCATTATTTTGTGGGGGCCAATTCCGGCGTGCCGGCATCTTTCGGAGATTCGGAGAAACCGGATATGGCAAAGGCGCGCTTGCAGCATGCAGCCAACCTGGATCTGGATCTGTCGAATCTGGACAAAAATCAGCTGGGCATCATTGTTTCCAATACCGGGGCCGGCCATTCCCTGCCCACGGGTCTGGCGGACATGCGCCAGATGTGGCTGGAAGTCATTATCCAGGACAAGAACGGGACCCGGATTTTTGAAACCGGGATTCTGGATGACAAAAAGGAACTGCCTGAAAATACGTTGATTTACAGAACGGTGTTCGGGGACGGCAAAGGCAATCCGGTTCTCAACCTGGCCAAGGCCAGAGAAGTGCTTCATGACAACCGGATTCCGGCAAAAGGACAGGCAAAAGAAATGATCACTCTGGACCGGGCCCTGGAAAAAGGATCGGAAATTCAGGTCCGGCTGCTGTACCGGAGCATGCCCCAGAAGGTGCTGAATCTGCTTCCCGGTGAGCCGTTAGGCCCTTTGCCCGTGGTGGAAATGGTTCGGACGTCCCATACGCTGTGATCCAGTCGAACCGGGGTTTGATCCCGGAAGCTTGACTTTTTGAATCCATGAAAAAAAGGAGCATCCAATGACAAACAATGTGGTAATCGCACTGTCGTGTGGCACCAATGACACCAATCGGGCGACCCGGGCCATTCACCTGGCCACCATCGCGCACAAGGAAGGGAAAAATACCAGTCTGTTTTTACTGGATGAAGGGGTATATCTGGCCAAAGAAGGGATCATTACCCATGTGAGGGCTGCCACCGGGGATGTGGCCGATGACCTTTTAGCCTATCTTCAGGCCCATGAGGTGCCGATTCTGGTGTGCACCCCCTGTGCCAGTGCCCGCCAGATCAAGGAAGAAGATCTGATCGAGGGTGCACGCATGGCATCGGCTGCGGAATTCATTAATTTGTCCTGTGATGCCGCAGTGATCAGCCTGTAAATCAATGAACCCGTTGTCCAGGGATGGTTTTGAAAAAGGAGGGGCGTGGGAGCAGCGGACATTTTTCTGATCGCCCTGGGCCTGGGTATGGATGCGGCCGCGGTAAGTCTGGCTGCCTCAGCGGCGGGATATGCCGGCAATGCCCGGGCCGTGTTCCGGCTGTCGTTTCATTTCGGGCTATTCCAGTTTCTGTTTCCGGTGCTGGGCTGGTTCCTGGGACTGGGGCTTTTGGTGTTCATCCAGGCGTTCAGTCACTGGGTGGCGTTTCTTTTGCTCATGGTGGTGGGCGGCCGCATGGTGATCTCCGGGCTGGATCCAAATCCGGAATCCCATGGCAAAGACCCGTCCCGGGGCATGACCATGGTGATGCTGAGCATTGCCGTGAGCATTGATGCGTTGGCCGTGGGCTTGAGTTTTGCCATGCTGGGGGTGGCCATCTGGTTTCCGAGCATCGTCATCGGTGTGGTTACCTCGGGCATGTCGTTGCTGGCCATCCGTATCGGGCGGCATCTGGGGGCGATGCTGGGCAAGCGCATGGAGATCGTTGGGGGTGTGGTGCTCATCGGTATCGGTTTTCGGATCCTGCTGGTACAGCTTCTGGCGTGACACAGGTTGTTTTTCACTGGTTCCGGCTGGGCCAAAGACCCGTGCCGGGCGGCCCCTGTGAGCCTCACCCTCTGCCGTGTTTGACAGGGCGGTTCCATCTGGGAACATTGGCGGAGTCATAAGACCGGATCTGACCGCCACCGCTATCAAGTCCTTGGAATAATTATCAGCACTTTCACTTCAGCCATGAGGGTCGAGGCAGTGGTACACAGCCAAGTACGCATTGACACAGCAGTTGTTACAACCTGAGAAAAATTTCCTTTTTCTGTCTATTCAATCCGAAGGACATACTAAGAGCTACAATTTACATTACAACAAAATCCGACGACTATCGAAAACTTATAGGTGATGATTTCCCATTAAAACCCGAGATCAGCGACTGGAGCGCAAGAATCGTTAAGGTTGAAAAGATTGAGAACGATGAATCATCTATTCTATATGACTATGAAAAGAAAGGCGGAAATCTCAACGAATGGCCACAAATAACGATCTTCATGCACGGCCATGGCTTATTTTTCTTTCTTATCGCAGCTCCGACTTTGATCATCCTCTTTTTATATCTTCTAACAAAAGCCAAGATAGTAGATATCCGGTTGAGCAAACCTTTCGTATCTTCTCATAAAATCAAAGGTCTTGAAGAAAAAATAATGCTCAACCAGTCGGTCCATACAACTTCAGCCATCGCTCTGCGCTGACCTACGCGTATGACCTTCAAGTTACCTTTCTTCTCAGTTTAATGATAATTGTCCAAAGCAAAAAGATTCAGGCTTGAATTTCCTGAAGGATACCAATATTATTGAAAACTTGGTATGGTCGATTTGTCCAGGGATGGTGGTTGCAAAATGGTTGATATTTGACAAAGGGAAAAAATGCGGATCTGGTTTTGTTTGTACTATTCCAAAAATGGGAGAAATCAGATATATCGGGATAAACATTTCTGCACTTCTTCCATATTAACGCCTTACTCCTTAGTTTCTGTGAAAAAAACAAGAAAATGAAGAGGGGCACTTGGGTCGCGGGTTTTCCGCGTTTGGAGATCTTTTCATGGCAAGAATATGGTATGGATATGTCCATAATAGTGCAGCGAACAAGGGGAAAAGGATGTCCTTTATAATTTCACAAATCGTATCATCCTGCCTTACGCTGTTGATATTTGGATCAGCACTGTTTCTCACAGGGGGGTGTGCCAAAATGGATGCATCACAATGCAGAAATGCAGACTGGGAGATTATCGGTTTCGAAGATGGCAGTGCCGGAAGATTGCCGTCTTATCTAAGCAACTACCGGAAAGCATGTGCAAAATATGATATTATTCCAGAGCTTGATTTCTATTTGAGAGGCCATGCCAATGGATTAATCGAATTCTGTACCGAAACGAACGGTTTTTTGTCAGGGAAAAAAGGACTGGAATATAATGGGGTCTGCCCGCGGGGGCTATCGGATAATTTTCTTGCAGGTTACCAGATTGGACTGCGCTTTTATATTGTTTCCAGCGCCATTGACAAGATGGAATTCTGCTTGCGAAACGAGCAGAAAAAGTTGAAAGAACTGCGAAAAGAGTTGAGACATAAAGAAGAAATGCTGATACAGGACAGCACTTCTGAAAGTGATCGTCGACGTCTTTTGAACGAAACCAAGGATGCCCGCTTGAAAATCGAACGATTAGAAAAAAAGATTTTCCATACAAGAAAAGATATTCAGATGAAACAGTATGAGTATGAACAGTTGAGCATTCAATATGGAAGCCAGGGATGAGGAATTTGCAAAGGATTTTGATTCCGGATATGCCATGACATTATCAACCGTGATGGTGTTGATGGGCTGCGGTACTACATTGACAAGGCCGTGACCCGGAAGCAGTCAGACCGGATTAACACATCCGGGTATCTGAAAACGCTCTTTGAAATAGCCGGACCGCGATGCATATGTGGCAGCCATGCCTTCGCAGATCATGAGGCCGGACATGTTCCTGCTGGAAGGTGGGCATCATCAGCACAATTTTTAGGGTGACATCCCGCCTTTTTTCTGGTTTGATACCAGGCTTAAGGATCTACCTAAACCCGGAAAAGGAAAAAAAGATATGGTTGCTGTGTCCCCCAAAGTCAAAAAATGGATAGACGAAAAAAAAGACCCCAGGAGCGCCCACTGGCAGGCCGGTCTTGACAAGGTTCTGGACCTTTTTCTGCCGGATCTGGAAAAAGGTAAGATCATTCCGGTGAGGGGGATGGAGGACCGGGATCTTGGCCTGTTTAAAATGGTGCTGGAAAAGGTGGATGTCAGTCCGGCGGTTTATGCGGCCTTTTTTCCCCAGGCAATCGCCGATGCCATTGTTCCCCCGAATTCGGCAGAGGAGACCCTGCGCATTGAAAAGGGGAAACCCTCATGTAAAATGATCTTTTTCAGACCGGGGGAAGAGGACCGGATCATCAGTGCGGAAATCAGTGAGCAGGCGTATAAGCCAGGCGCTGATATCTTCCAGTCCGGGGCGCTGCTGGGATCCTATGATTATGAAAATACCGAGGACTGCCTGGACGGCTTAAATAAAGTGGTAAAGACCCATCTGTGGAAAAAAGAGTTCTGGCTGAAAAAAGATTATCAAACCTATACCCTGAACTGGTTTGAACGCGTCCAATATCTGAATACCGCTAAGGTAAGTGTGGACAAGACCTTTTCATTTTTTCACAGCCCCTCCCTGATTAAAACCCATCGGGTGGATGGATTGTTCCAGCTTTTTTTTCTTTTGCTCAATAAGCAGTATTCACAGATAGCTTACCTGGAATCCAATCCCGCATGGGTCCAAAAAGTGAAAGACCGGGATTCAGACTTCTGCAGGACCATGGCCCAAAACCATATTTTGAAGCTTCTAAATCTGATAAAGGACCTTGATCTCATGGATTTTGCCGGATTCAGCGACGGTGAGAACAAAGCGTTTCACACTGAATTTGCCAGGACCGAGGAGAAGCTCCGGGACCGTCTCATGCACCTGAGTGTCAAAAAGGGATAAATGCATGGTTGAATTGAACATTGTCCTGTTGGAACCTGAAATACCCCAGAATACCGGGAATATCGGCAGGATCTGCAATGCCATGGGGTCATCGCTGCACCTGATCGAGCCCTTAGGATTCTCCATTGAGGATAAGTATTTAAAACGTGCCGGCCTTGATTATTGGAAAGACCTCAACGTCAAGTCATACAAAGATTATGGACAGTTTCTTGCCCAGAATCCCCAGGGCCAGAAAGTGTTTCTTTCAAAAAAAGCCGGGGTGCGGTGCGACCGCTTACCTTATTCAAATACGGTCTATCTGATCTTTGGAAAAGAATCCGTGGGCCTGCCTGAACAATTACTCCTGGAAAACAAAGACACCTGCGTAAGGGTGCCCATTTCCGTTTGTTCAAGATCCTTGAACCTGGCCAATGCCGTTGCCATTTTAAGTTATGAGGTCATGCGGCAGCATAGGTTCACAGGTCTCAAGGCCCAGGGAGATCTCTCGTTATGATACGGGCAGATTATCCGATACCGGAAATTTAACGTAAGGATTTAATAAAGCATACCAATGCAATTCAAAAGCTGATAATGTGGATTTCCAATGTAATCAGGGTGCAATGATTGTGATGTTTCAGAGACGAACAACAATGGAAACTACTATTGCTGATATTGAAAATGCGGCGCAAATTTTAAGACTCCAAAAGATGGCGTATCAAAGTGAAGCGGAATTATATCAGAATTACAACATCCCTCCCTTAACGCAAACTATTGCAGAAATCAGAGAGAAATTTGACACTCAGATTTTTTATAAAACGGTTGTCGAAAATAATATACTCGGTTCTGTGAGAGCATATTCTGATGAAACTTCATGCTTTATTGGCCGATTAATTGTTCATCCTGACATTCAAGGCAAAGGCATCGGAACAAGGCTAATGAATGCCATCGAAGAACATTTTTCTGAAGCTCAAAGGTACGAGTTGTTTACAGGGACAAAGAGTATTGCAAACATTCGTCTTTATGAAAGGCTGGGGTATAAACCGTTCAAGGAAATGGTAGTAGACAAATCCCTTTCATTAATTTTTATGGAAAAAGCGGGGAATCCCTTTCTGAGATAATTTGTCATCAACGATTGCTCAATGATAATCCAATACATGAGAATTCATGGCTTTGAAAAACAATGGGTACCAATACAAATCATGAGCTCAATACAGTGAAAGACCTGGACAATGGAAATGAAAACGATGGACTATGCTTTTCTGTGCCGGCAGCAAAATTTGGCGATGCACACCCCCGCCAGGGACGGCACTATGCCGACAGATATTCATCATGATTATTTTTTGCGGAGATACTCACTAAATGCTGTCACCGGATCTTCCTTATTACAATGACTCTGAAGGAGACTGCCTGCCATCCGGCATCTCCTGCGCCATCGATGCCCATGTGCATGTGTTTCCGGACAGCACTTTTCACGCAGTGCGGAACTGGTTTGACGCCCACGCCTGGCAGATCCGGTACCGGGATACCAGTGAGAATCTGATCCGGTTTCTGTTGGACAGGGGCGTGGCCCATGTTATTGCGTTGCAGTATGCCCACAAGCCAGGCATTGCCCGGGAATTGAATGCGTATATGGCCGGACTGTGCCGGATGTTTGAAGGACGGATGACCGGGATGGCCACGGTATTTCCCGGGGAAACAGGCGCTGCGGATATCCTGACCCGGGCCTTTGATCAGGGCTTGGGCGGGGTGAAGCTGCATGTCCATGTCCAGTGCTTTGATCTGGACAGCCCGGACATGGATGAGATCTGTGCGGTGTGTTCGGATCATGGCAAACCCATGGTGGTGCATGCCGGCCGGGAACCCAAAAGTGACCATTACCGGTGCGATCCCCATGAATTGTGCCGGGCCGGCAAAGTGGCTTCGGTCCTCACCCGGTTTCCGGACCTGAAATTCTGCGTGCCCCATCTGGGATTTGACGAGGTGTCGGAGTATTCTTTTCTGATGGCAACCCATGAAAACCTGTGGCTGGACACTGCCATGGTACTTACCGATTATTTCCCTGCATCTGCCCGGCCGGATCTTAGGTCGTTTCCGCTGGACCGGGTCATGTATGGGTCGGATTTTCCCAATATCCCCTATGCCTGGGACCGGGAACTCAAATGGCTGGCAGGGGCCGGGCTTTCTTCTTGGGAACTGGCACAGGTTACCTGGAAAAATGCGGCCCGGTTTTTCAATCTTGACTTTGACGATTCCCTCAGCTACTAGACGGACATGACACACATTTCTTTTATCAGTCAGGATCTTCAAATATCTGAAAAACAGGTGGCTGCGGTGTTAACCCTGCTGGATCAGGGTGCCACCGTGCCGTTCATCGCCCGGTACAGAAAGGAACAAACCGGGTCTCTGGATGAAGTCGCCATCACCGGGATCCGGGACCGGCACCAAGCCATGGTTGCCCTGGATGCCAGAAAGACCGCCATCACAGCTTCTTTGACTGAAAGAGACCTGTTGACACCGGACCTGGCCCGGGCAATTCAGAAGGCTGCCACCCTGGCGGGTCTGGAAGACCTGTATGAAAAATACCGGCCCCGGCGCCGGACCCGGGCCATGGCGGCCCGGGAACAGGGGCTGGATCCGCTGGCGGATCTGCTGCTGGCCCAGTCTTTAAATACGGATATTACCCATGCAGCCCGGCGGTTTGTGGATCTCGGCAGAGGTGTGGAAACACCCGACCAGGCCTTGGCCGGGGCCAGGGACATCATTGCCGAAATCGTGAATGAAGACCCCCGGGTCAGAGAAGCGGTGCGCCAGATATACATAAAACAGGGTGTGATCCAGTCCCGGGTCAAAAAAGGTCAGGAACAGCCCGGCGACAAATTCCATGATTATTTCGACTGGCAGGAGCCCGCATTCAAAGCCCCGTCCCACCGGATACTGGCAATGCTTAGGGGAGCGAAACAAGGCGTGCTCACCCTGCATGTGGCAGTGGAGCCTGAGACAGCGGTCCGGACCATGGGGGCATTTTATCTGAAAAAACAGCCGTCCGCCTGCCGGGACCAGGTATCGATCGCCATTCTGGACGCGTACAAGCGGCTTTTAGGGAAATCTCTGGAAAAAGAATGTCTTCAGGCGTTGAAATCCACGGCAGATGATCAGGCCATTCAGGTATTTGTCAGCAATCTCAAAGACCTGCTCCTGGCCCCGCCTTTAGGTGAAAAACCGATACTGGCCCTGGATCCGGGGTTCAGAACCGGTTGCAAGGTCGTCTGCCTGGATGCCAAAGGGGATTTGTGCCACCATGGGGTGATATACCCCCATTTCAAAGAGGCGGACAGAGAAAAAGCAGGCCGCCTGGTGGCGGATCTGGTGGATCAATATCAAATCCAGGCAGTGGCCGTGGGAAACGGCACGGCCGGCAGAGAAACTCTGGCCTTTGTCCGGGAACTGGGTCTGCCCGATCGGGTCGAGATTTTGATGGTGGATGAAAGCGGGGCATCGGTCTATTCTGCCTCAGACATTGCCCGGCAGGAGTTTCCGGATCACGATATCACGGTAAGAGGGGCCGTATCCATCGGCCGGCGCCTCATGGATCCGCTGGCTGAGCTGGTGAAAATCGATCCCCGGTCCATTGGTGTGGGCCAGTACCAGCATGATGTGGATCAAAAACAGCTGCGCCAGGCCCTGGATGACACTGTCCAGATCTGTGTCAACCAGGTGGGCGTGGAGGTCAACACCGCATCCCGGGAACTGCTGGCCCGGGTGGCCGGGTTGAATGACACCATTGCCGCCAATCTGGTGCAGTACCGGCAGGAAAACGGGCCGTTTGACAGCCGGAAGGCGTTTTTGAAAGTGCCCCGGCTGGGCCCCAAGGCGTTTGAACAGGCAGCCGGATTTCTGCGGGTTTGCAATGGAAAAAATCCTTTGGATGCCTCAGGCATTCATCCGGAATCCTATGGTATTGTGGAACAGATGGCAAAAGACCAGGGGTGTGCCCCCAAGGACCTGGTGGGAAGTCCGGACCGGGTGAAAAAAATCGACCCCCGGGCCTATATCAGTGATCAGACCGGACTGCCCACGCTTACCGATATTCTGGCGGAACTCCGGCTGCCGGGCCGGGATCCCAGAAAATCCTTTCAAAGTGTTGCATTTGATCCGTCCGTTTCAGACATCCAGGATCTGGTCCCGGGCATGATGTTGCCCGGTATCGTGACCAATGTCACCGCGTTCGGGGCGTTTGTGGACATCGGCGTCCACCGGGACGGCCTGGTGCATATCAGCCAGATGGCGGACCGGTTCATCAAAAATCCAAGCGAGGTTGTTTCAGTGCACCAGGCGGTCCAGGTCAGGGTCCTGGAAGTGGATACCGCCAAAAAACACATCTCTCTATCGCTGAAATCCGTCTGAAAAAATCGTTAAAAAATGATAATGCGTTGAAATCGGCTCAGACCGCATTACATTATCTGAATCATGCAGCAGTAAAAGGAAAAACCGGTCTAAAAAGTTAAAACAAGTGGATTTCAATGAAATCCGCGGTTATAATAATTCATTTCAAATAAAAGGAGAATCCCCATGGCTTCTACCAAACTATCAGGCAATCCGGTCTCTCTGGCAGGCGAATTTCCAATCAAGGGTACGACGGCACCTGATTTCACCGCCGTGAATCAGGACCTGTCTGAAATCACGCTGAAATCCTTTGAAGGCAAACGCAAGGTGCTCAACATTTTTCCCAGCATTGACACGGATGTGTGCGCCACGTCCGTGCGTAAATTCAATGAAAAGGCAGCCGGCCTGGATAACACCCAGGTGATCTGTCTGTCAAAAGATCTGCCTTTTGCCCTTAAACGGTTCTGCGGGGCGGAAGGCATTGACAATGTGGTGGCCGCCTCTCTTTTCAGGGATGCGGAATTTCCGGGAAACGCCGGGGTTTTGATCACGGACGGGCCGATGAAAGGCCTGACCGCCCGGGCGGTTATGGTGCTGAATGAAAAAAATCAAGTCATATATGCCCAGCTGGTGGATGATATTACCCACGAACCGGATTATGACGCGGCCCTGGCAGCGCTGTAAACCGGTCAAAACACCCGGCGGGCACCACCTGAAAAATTTGTAAACTTGTTTTACTCAAGAAACAGGGGGAGTTATGAGTCGTTTGATAAAATGGGTTCTGGGAATCGTGGCAATCCTGGTCGTGTTAATGGTGGCCGCAGTGGTGCTGGTTCCCATGCTGGTGGATGTCCAGCAGTATAAACCCAGACTGGAGGAACTGGTAACCAAGCAGACCGGCCGGTCTTTTACCATGGGAAATGACATAGATGTGTCTGTATTCCCCTGGGTCGGGGTCCGATTGTCGGATGTCCGCCTGGGCAGCCCGGAAGGATTCACTGCAACGGATATGGTGGCAGTGGATCAGTTTGAAGTTCGGCTCAAGGTGATGCCCCTGTTCTCCCGGCGCATCGAGATCAGTACTTTTGCGTTGAATGCCCCTAAGATCTTTCTGGAGCGTCGAAAAGACGGCCGGGCCAACTGGGAAGGCTTTGGTAAAACAGATGCCCGGGACGGTGAAAAGAAACCAGCCGCAGAAAAGTCAGAATCAAAGGACTCGGGCTTGCCCATTGAATCGCTGATGGTGGACAGCAATTCTCGGTGAACCTAAAAATGCTGTAAAATCGGCTTTTCATGCATCAGATATTTTTTTTACTTCGTAATATTTTTTCCAATCTCACTGGCATTGCCTGAGGCATCACAAAGCCGTAATCTCCTTGACGGGAAATTTAAATATTTTATAACTAATTGAAATAATTGAAAATATAAACTAGACTTTTTTATCATTTTATGATAGCTTTATCCAAATGCACAATACTTGGGAGCTATCAGCTTGAATACTGGAACAAAACTTGGTTTTTCAAACCTCAGAAAGTCGGTCTCAGCCCGCGTCAATGAAATCGCTGAGATTGAGATGCGGCAGGTTGGAAAAATCAAGCATTCCATGCATGATGCCTGTCTGAGCGCCCTTGCCATGATGTATTTTCAAGATGCTTCAATGCTCGAATTTCAAAGACGTCTGCAGGAACAGACGCAAATGAATAATCTGCAGACGTTGTTTCAAGTTGAAACGATTCCCAAAGACAACCAATTAAGAGACATCATTGATGCCATACCTTCTCAAAAGCTGCTTCCAATTTTCAACGATTTTTTCCGACTGCTGCAACGGGGAAATCAGTTGCAACCTTTTCAATTTCTGGATGAGGGGTATCTCCTGCCCATTGATGGTACACAGTATTTCAGTTCAGAAACTATCAACTGCCCCTCATGTTTAACAAAGGGTTACAAAAATGGAACCATTAATTACTCCCATAAAGTTTTGGGCGCGTCTATTGTGCATCCAGAAAAAAAACAGGTGGTCCCGTTGGCACCGGAACCAATCAAAAACAGTGATGGTTCAAAAAAACAGGATTGTGAGATCAACGCCGGCAAGCGCTTTTTAAACCGGATTCGACAAGAGCATCCAAAACTGGAGATCGTGATTACAGCCGATGATCTGTATTCAAGGCAGCCGTTTATTGAGGCTCTCAATCAAAACAAAATGTCATATATTCTGATAGCAAAGCCCAGCAGCCATAAGGTTTTATTCGATCAACTCATAGAAAAAGAGGATCTGGACCAGGCTCACCTTTTGGAGTGGCAGGATAACGAGGGCGCCATTCATAGATATGAATGGATCAATGATATCAGGTTGAATGGAAACAAATCAGCACCGCTGGTCAATTTTTTTGAATACAGCATCATCCGGGATGGAGATAAAATCACCTATAAAAACAGCTGGGTCACTGATATCCGGGTCACTGGCAACAATGTGAAAAAGCTTGTCAAGGCAGGTCGGGCAAAATGGAAAATTGAAAACGAAAATTTCAATACCCTGAAAAATCTTGGTTATCATGCTGAGCACAACTATGGCCATGGAAAAAAGAACTTATCATTCAATTTTTTCCTGTTTACCCTGCTGGCTTTTTTTATGCATCAAATCATTGAACTCAAAGACCCTTTGTACCAAATAGCCAGGGCCAAATTCAGTGCAAAAAAAGAATTCTGGAACCAGTTGCGTTGTACAATCCGGGTCATAATATTCGAAAATTGGGAATCACTGCTTGGTTTTGTGATCTCCCCACCAACCGATATTCGTGCTCCATGAAAATTTGCTTCGCCCGGTCAACAAATGATTCTGATTCATCAAGGCCGTTTCAGGTCAATGGATCTCTATTGGCTTCTATCCGGTTTTCTTGACATTTTCCACAAACCTGATACATAAATGCCTGCGATTTGGGCTGAAAAATCCTAATTCTCAGCTGACATCGGACTGAATTTTGGTGGATTGACATTTTTCTGGGAATTTTAGACCTTCACCGAGAATTGCTGGATGGTGGAAGATTTCACCATCAGCGATGGGCAGGTTGTTTTTTCAGACAAGGCAGCCGGTCTGAAAAAGCAGATCACTGACCTGAATCTGACTCTGGGAGATATCAGCCTGGACAAGCCGGTACAGATCGATTTTACGGCCCGGATGGATGAAAAACCCGTATCTTTGAACGGAAACATCGGTCCGATGGGAAACAATCCCGGCAAATCAGACATTGATTTTGATCTGGTAATGAAAGCCCTGGGAGTGATGGATGTGACCCTGGCCGGCAAACTGTCGGATCCGTCCAATGACCCCCGGGTGGACATGGACCTGGATGTGGCCCCGTTTTCTTTGCGCAAACTCATGGCTGAACTGGAACAGACCTTTTTCATGGAAACGGCGGATCCGGCTGTGTTTGAAAAAATCGCTTTGCGTACCCATATTTCAGGTAATGCGTCTGCGGTGTCTCTGGCCCGCGGGCAAATGACCCTGGATGACACTTCTTTGACGTTCAGTGGGGCCGCAAAAGCGTTTGACAAGCCGGATGTTGCATTTGATCTGGCCCTGGACCAGATTGATCTGGACCGGTACCTGCCCCCGGCACAGGAGAAACCCAAAGCCGGGAGCCCGTCTTCCAACGGAAAAAAAGGGGCCGCTTCCGGTTCATCTCCTGACTATGGTCCTTTGCGCAAACTGGTGCTGGACGGCAAACTGAAGATCGGGCAGATGACAGCGTCCAATATGACGGTTTCAGACATGACGACCCATGTGACAGCCAGAAACGGTCAGATTGCCCTGGATCCGTTCTCCCTGAACCTGTATCAGGGCAGCCTGGCTTCCACACTGGGGGTGGATGTGCGCAAAAAATCTCCTGTCACCCGAATAAACCTGGATCTGAACGGCATCCAGGCCGGTCCTTTGATCAGAGATGCCATGGAAAAAGATCTGATTTCCGGTTCATTGACCGGGGATGCTGTCTTGACCATGGCCGGGGATACGGCGGATCAAATCAAGAAAACCCTGGACGGCAAAGGAAAAATGACTTTTACAGACGGTGCCGTTGAAGGCATTGATATTGCCGGCATGGTCCGCAATGCCGCTGCCAAAGCCGGGCTGGGACAACCGGTCACTGAAAAACCCAGAACCGATTTTGCGGAGTTAAGTCTGCCGTTTTCCGTGGGGCAGGGGATTTTCAATATCATGGACGCCGGGTTGAAATCTCCGCTTCTGCGGGTCAATGCAGGGGGTCAGGCGTATCTGTTAAAAGAAACGTTGGATATCCGTGTGGAACCCAAGCTGGTGGGAACATTGAAAGGCCAGGGCGATACCGCGGACCGAACAGGGATTATGGTGCCGCTGCGGGTCACCGGACCGTTTGCATCCCCTAAAATCCGGCCGGATCTGGCGGGATTGCTGGGAGGCGGGTTGCCGGACAAGGAAAAGATTAAAGAGATGATCGATACAAAAAAATTGCCGGCCACAGACACAAAATCCCTGGAAGAAGAGGGGAAAAAAGTGTTGAAAGGGTTGTTGCCGGGCCTTCAAAATTGATGAATTACCCCAATTGAAGGGAAAATATGCGGATCTGCTGAAAAAAGTGTTTCAATAGCATCCATCGCAAACGGTCAATCACTGCCTGGCCCGGATCGGTCAGGCGTTAAATCAAACATACGGACAACCAAAGGAAGCGAGGCAAAAATGGAATGTCAATTTCTGGGCGGAACCGGTGAAGTCACCGGTTCCATGCACCTTTTGAATACGGGTCGGGATGAAATCCTTTTAGATTGCGGCATGTTTCAGGGGCGGCGCAAGGAAAGCAATGAAAAAAATCGTTATTTTCCCGTGGATCCGGCTAAGATTACCAACATGGTGCTGTCCCATGCCCATATTGATCATTCCGGCCGGATCCCCGTGCTGACCCAGGCCGGATTCTCCGGCCGGATCATCACCACCCGTCCCACCCAGAATGCATTGTCCTATATGCTGATGGACAGTGGACATATCCAGGAATCCGATGCCCAGTATCTGAATTACAAATCTTTGCGAACGTTTCTTTACCAGGAAGAGCAGAAAAAGAAAAATCAGCAGCTGACCAACAAGGAAAAATCACAGGTCAAGCGTCTGCTCAAAAAAAATCCATATGACCTGAATACGGATGCCATTGCCAAGCTTCAGAACCAGTATGGTCTTGACATCATTGCTCCGTTGTACACCCAGGATCAGGCCAGACAAGCCTTGACCTATATTGATGGGTATCCTTTCAACCATGAAATTCCCGTGGGCCGGGATACCACGGTTAAATTTTATGTGGCCGGTCATATTCTTGGATCTGCATTTTCCCTGTTCACTGTGAAAGATAACGGTCGTATCCGCAAAATTCTGTATACCGGAGATATCGGGCGTTTTGACAAACCGATTCTCAAAAATCCGACCCTGGAATTTGATGAACAAGATACAAAAATCGATCTGATGATCATGGAAAGCACCTATGGGGCACGAGAGCATGGGCCGGTGGCGGATCTGGAAACCAGCCTGAAAAAAGTGCTGCTGGAAACCCACCAAAGGGGCGGATCATTGATTATTCCTTCATTTGCCTACGGCAGAACCCAGGAACTGATTTATGTGTTTCATAAATTGTATGAATCCGGACAGGTGCCCCAGCTGCCCATTTATGTGGACAGCCCTTTGGCATCCAATCTGACCCGGGTGTTTGGCGAGCATCCGGAGACCTATGACAGGGAAACCCATGCCGCATTTCTGGAAAAAGGATTGAATCCATTCTATTTTGATAAGATCCGGTTTGTTCAGACGGTCGAAGAGTCCATGAACCTGACCCGGGATGAAACGCCCCATGTGGTGATTTCCGCATCCGGCATGTGTGAAGCCGGGCGCATCCTTCATCATTTGCGGTATAAGATTCACAACCCTAAAAATACGATTCTGATTGTGGGATATATGGCCCAGCACACTTTGGGACGCCGGATCGAGGAACTGGGTGAACAGGCAGCCGAAGCAAACGGATCAGAGGTTCCCGAGGTTAAAATTTTCGGAAAATCCTATCCATTGGCCGCCCGGGTGGAAAAAATCGAAGGGTTCAGTGCCCATGCAGACAAGCACGAACTGATGCGGTTTGTCACACAGTCCAACCTGGATGTCGACAAAATCGCCATTGTCCATGGGGAAGAATCCCAGAGCAAAGCATTTGCTGCTGATTTGAGGGAACACGGATATGACGCGTTCATACCTGCTCCCGGAGATATCGTTCAGTTTTAATCGATGATTTCAGAAGGGTCACTGGCTTCTTGTTTTTGGCGATCACCCAGATGTCATGATATACGATACACCATATCCTGTTGGTGGGAAAGAAAAAATACAGAATAATGTTGGACAACCTGCATTTCACGTTTTATGTTAATTTTCAGTTTCGTTTTCCCGGTCCGGGTACCAGGGAAATAAATATGAATGACCGGCTTTGGAATTCAAGAATAAAAGGCCGGCGACCGGGGTAAATTGATATATACCCTGAAAGGATTTTTTGTACAATGACTGATACCATCAAAGCAGGCGACACCATTTCTGTGGATTACACGGGAAAAAAACAGGACGGGACCGTGTTTGATTCATCTGAAGGAAAACAGCCTCTGAAATTTACCGTGGGATCGGGTATGCTGATCCAGGGATTTGACGAGGCGGTGGTGGGAATGAAGCCCGGTGAGTCCAAAACGGTGGAAGTGCCGCCGGATCAGGGGTATGGCCATCGACATGACGATGCGTTTGTGAACATTCCCAAAGCCCAGATTCCCGACGAGATCCCTTTAAGTGAAGGGCTTGTTCTTCAGCTTCAGGATCCCCAGGGCCGTCCCGTACCGGCGACTGTGACCGAAATCACGGATGAAAGTGTAAAAATGGATATCAACCATATGCTGGCCGGTGAAACATTGACCTTTGATATCACCGTCCGGGAAACCGGGCTGACTCCGGATACCCAGGACTGCGGACCCGGAGGATGTGAGTCCGGCTCCTGCCAGGGTTGCTGATGTCGAGTAATATTTAAACACAATCAGGTTCGGATTTTCCGGACCTGATTGTTTCATGACTCGCCTGAAGGATGTGAAAATGAAGATCGCCATGTGTCAGACCCGCCCGGTGTTGATGGATGTGACCGCCAATGTCGAAAATACCATTGATCACATCAACATGTGCAAGGAAAAAGGGGCGGATCTCATTGTATTTCCGGAACTGGCCCTGACCGGATATTTTGTGGGCTTAGGGTATCATGAAGTGGCATTGACTATGGATTCCGCCCATATCCGCCGTATTGCCGCCGCCACCAAAGGCACGGCCGCCGTAGTGGGATTTATTGAAGAGTCCCGGTCCATGAATTTCTATAATGCCGCTTTGGTGGCAGTGGATGGGGAGATTCAGTTTGCCTATCGAAAACTGAATCTCCCCAATTACGGGGTGTTTGAAGAAAAAAAGTTTTTTTCCACCGGAAAGCATATCCGGATTTTCCGGCTTCAGGGCCTGAATATTGCGGTGTTTATCTGTAATGATCTGTGGCACCCGTCATTGCCGTATCTGGGCATTACCCAGAAAGCGGATGTGTTTTTGACCCTGTTTAATTCATCGGAAGGGTCCATGGCGGATGAGTTCAGCAATATCGAAAGCTGGGAGATCATTAATCGGTTTTATTCCCGAATTTTTGGTATTTACAATATCTGCGTCAACCGGGTGGGAGAAGAAGGCCCGGCAGCGGTCCGGTGTCTGTCGGCAAAAAACGGGGAAACCGATTTTCCGGATGCATTCCGGTTGCCTGAATTGAAAAAAAAATATCATTTCTGGGGCGGCAGTGAAATTATCAACCCGTATGGCCATGCTGTTTACAAAGCGGTCCAGAATGAAGAAGATATGGTGATGGGCGCCATCTCCAAAGATATGCTGCGCCGCAAAAAGATCCTGTTGCCTTATTTGAAAAATGATGACCCGTATTTCACGTTTCGTGAATTGGGCCGGATCCTTTATACACAAGGAGATTCCCGGAAATGACGAATACAAAACGATTGATACTGGCCGTGGATGACAATCCCAAAAACCTTCAGTTTCTGGGAAAATTGCTTTCCAGCAATGGATTTGAAGTGGCAATGGCCCAAAGCGGGCAGCAGGCGTTGAATTTCATGCTCAAAGAGGAACCCGACCTGATTCTGCTGGATATTATGATGCCGGAAATGGACGGGTACACGGTTTGTGAAAAAATCAAAGCCAATTTTTCCACCCGGCATATTCCGGTGATTTTTCTGACCGCCAAAACCGAAACCAGTGATGTGGTAAAGGGGTTTGACGTGGGCGGGGTGGATTATGTGACAAAACCGTTCAATGCCGAAGAGTTGCTGGCCCGGGTTAAAACTCATATTGAAGTCAATATTCTCAGGGGGCTTCTGCCCATCTGTTCCCAGTGCAAGAAAATAAGAGATGATCAGGGATTCTGGGAACAGGTGGAACGATATTTTGAAACCCATGCCCAGGTAACCTTTACCCACAGCCTCTGCCCCGATTGCATGGACAAACTTTACGGAGATGCCGACTGGTATCGGAAATCACGAAAATAATTAATTCCTGCCTCAGTTTTCCTGCCTTTGGTTGCTTTTTTCCCGGATTGCGTTATCTTATTTCCGTTATCATGTTATAATCAAATTTTTATGAAAGAACCATTTGAAATACAGGAGTGTTTATGAGTACTGTCATCGCTATGGCCGGTAAGGGAGGCGTTGGAAAAACCACGGTTTCCGCACTGATTTTAAGATATTTCACCCGGCATGTCCAGTCCCCGGTCCTGGCTATTGATGCCGATCCCAACAGCAACCTGGGGGAAACCTTAGGTATGACCATTGAAAAAACCGTGGGCGATATCCGGGAGGATTTCATGAGAGATCCCCAAGGGGTTCCCTCCGGGATGGACAAGATTCTGTACCTGGAAATGCTCATGAACCAGGTACTGATCGAAAACAAAAATTTCGATCTTCTGGTGATGGGCCGTCAGGAAGGCCAGGGGTGTTACTGCATGGTCAACAATATTTTGAATCGGTTTGCCGATGAGCTGGAAAACAATTACAAATACATGCTGGTGGACAATGAAGCCGGGATGGAACATTTGAGCCGGCGGACCTCCGGAAAGGTGGATATGCTGTTGATGGTCACGGATTACGCATTGCGCGGACTTCGGGCCGTGGGCCGGATCAACGGCCTGCTGGATGACCTGAAGCTGGATGTGCGCCAGAAAGGGTTGATCGTCAATCGGGCACCGGATAAACTGAGCCAGGCGTTTCTGGATGAAGTGGAACAGATCGGGGTGCCATTGCTGTGCACCATCCCCCAGGATGACAATCTGCTGGAATTTGATATGGAAAGACGTTCCATGCTGGAACTGCCTGATGATTCTCCGGCAGTGCTGGCGGTGAACGATCTCATGGAAAAGGCCATCAAAGTCAAGGCGTGATCTTATGGGATATGTGTTTGATTTCAAAGAGGCAACCCATTATGATGCCTGGTTTTCTCAACCGGGCAACCGGCATTGCTTTGATCTTGAAATCAAACTGCTTCTGGATCTCATGGCTCTGAGATCCGGTCAGCGGGTTCTGGATATCGGGTGCGGCACAGGCATGAGTCTTGTGCCGCTGCTGAACCGTGGATTGAGCCTGACCGGTGTGGACCCGTCCACATACATGCTGGATATCGCCCATGAGCGGCTGGGAAACAGCGTGGATCTGCACCGGTGTTCGGCTGAGGATCTGCCTTTTGAAGACAATGCCTTTGACACGGCTTTTTTTTTCACCAGCCTGGAATTTGCGGACCGTCCGGCCAAAGCGGTTGAAGAAGCGTGCCGGGTGGCCCGGGAACGGGTGGTGATCGGCGTTTTGAACCGCCATGCCCCCGTGAATTTCTGCCGCCGGTGCAAGGGATTTGTTTTTCCCAGTATCTATTCCCATACCCGGTTTTTCAGTATCTGGGAACTCAAACGGATGCTGTTCAGTATTCTGGGGGATGTACCGGTTTACTGGCGGACCACGGGCCAGTTTCCGTTTATCCGGGGGCGGATCATATCTGCGGTTGAAAATAATTCATGGGTTCAGAGATCCATTTTCGGTACATTCATCGGCATGCGCATCAAGCCGGTGCCCAAGTTCAGGGTTCGCCCGTTGCCGTTGAAAATCAAGAAACATAAAATACAGAACCGTGCCACCGGGCTGGCCACCTCCTCCCGGGCACGGTTCAGAGATTGAAATGGAAGCGTATCTGTACGATAAATTGAAAAACAGCCGGGTCCGGTGCCGGACGTGCTGTCATTTCTGTGTGCTGGAACCGGGCCATCGCGGGCTGTGCGGCGTCAGAGAAAATCAGGACGGCCGGCTTATGGTTTTGAATTATGACAAAATCATCGCCCACAGCGTGGATCCCATTGAAAAAAAACCCATTTTCCACCTCAAGCCCGGGTCCCGGTCCTATTCCATCGCCACCATGGGGTGTAATTTCACGTGCCGGTTCTGCCAGAATGCCGATATCGCCCAGATATCCAGTGAGCCGGGAACCCGGATCATGGGCAGACCCATGGCGCCGGAACAGATCGTGGACAACGCCCTGGCTGCCGGGTGCCAAAGCATTGCCTACACATATACCGAACCTTCGGTTTTTTTTGAACTGGCGTTGGATACGGCCCGTCTGGCCAAAGACAAGGGCCTGTTCAATATATTTGTCACCAACGGCTACATGAGCCCGGATCTGATCCGTCAGGTGGCCCCGTATCTGGATGCCGCCAATGTGGATTTGAAAGCCTTTGACGATGGGTTTTACCAGACTTTTTGCAATACCCGGCTGACACCGGTGAAGGAAAACCTGAAGCGCCTGAAGCGGGCCGGGGTGTGGGTGGAGGTTACCACACTGGTGATTCCGGGACTCAATGACGATCCGGAGGAACTGACTGCTTTGGCCGGGTTCATTGCGGATGATCTGGGGCCGGACACCCCCTGGCATGTGTCCCGGTTTCATCCCACCCACCGGATGACGGACCGGGGTCCTACCCCGGCGGACACGGTGGAAAAAGCCTGGGATATCGGCAAAAAAGCCGGCCTTTACTATGTGTATGTGGGCAATCTGCCCGGCTCATCCCATCAGCACACCCAATGCCCCCATTGTGATGCAACCGTGGTGGAACGACGGGGGTATGACATCGTGAATCATATCAAAGAAAACGGTATCTGTCCCGGATGCGGCGCGTTGATATCAGGTATTTATTGAAAGATCGAAAAGCATGTTGAAACAAAAAATTCTGGATTACGGGAAAATGATCAAATTTTCCCATACCGTGTTTGCCCTGCCGTTTGCTTTGTCTGCCGTGGTTCTGGCCTGGCAGACCCATGTGCCTTCCTTATGGGAGTTGTTTCTGATTCTGGTGGCCATGGTGGGGGCCCGGTCTGCGGCCATGGGATTCAACCGGATCGTGGATGCGGATATTGACAAAAAAAATCCCCGGACCGCTGTCAGAGAAATTCCCAGCGGGGTGTTGACCCGGTCCCAGGCCCTGATCTTTGTGGGGATGTCATCGCTGCTGTTTGTGGGGGCTGCGGCTTTGTTGTCGCCTTTGTGTTTCGGGCTGTCGTTTCCGTTGCTGGGACTGCTGTTTTTCTATTCCTTTACCAAGCGGTTCACTGCCTTATGTCATCTGGTGCTGGGATTTGTCATCTCCCTGGCGCCGGTGGGGGCCTGGGTGGCGCTCACCGGAACGCTCAACTGGGGCATTGTCATGCTGGCGGCGGCACTCTGGTTTTATATTGCCGGATTCGATATCCTGTATGCCTGCCAGGACATCGATTTTGACCGAAAACAGGGGTTGTTTTCTCTGCCGGTTCTGGTGGGGCCGGTTCGGGCCATGCAGATTTCCACCCTGTTTCATGTTCTGTTTCTGGTATTTTTGCTGGGACTGTTTCCGGCATTTGACATGCACGCGGTTTTTCTGGTTTTCTGGGCAATGATCGCTGTCTTGATCGTGCTGGAGCACCGTCTGGTCAAACCGGATGATCTGTCCCGCATCGATATGGCTTTTTTTCATGTCAATTCAGCGGTTTCCGTGATCTTGTTTGCCGGGATTTTCATTGAAACCTTTTTTTAAAGAGGGTGTATGACCCATCTTAAAACCATTGTTGTGCCCATGGATCAGACATTGTCTCCCCGGTGGAAGGAATGACAATGTCTGGGATGCCGGAACCGGTCCTGGAGATCCTGGGCCTGCTGCAACAAAACGGAATACCCGCCTTTGTGGTGGGCGGCGCAGTGCGGGACATGTGTCTGGGCCGGCAACCCAAGGATGTGGATATTTGTGCCGATGCGTCCGTTGATACCCTCAAGGCAGTGTTTGCCCATCACCCGGTCCGTGTTGTCGGCAACACGTTTCCGGTATGTCTGGTCCATGACATCGAGGTGGCACCCTCCCGGGCCGCATCCCATCAATTTCCTGAAGATGATCTGGCCATGCGGGATTTCACCGTCAATGCCATGGCATATGATCCCCTGGAGAACCGCCTTGTGGATCCCTTCAACGGCCGGTCGGATCTGGAAAACCGCATCATTCGATTTACAGGAGACCCCGCCGCCCGGATACTGGAAGACCCGGTACGCATGATCCGGGGATGCCGGTTTAAGGTATTGTTGTCTGCAAAACTGTCAGATGCGGCTCAGAAAGCGATTTATGACCATGCCGGTTCCCTGACCCCGGATATCCCCGGGGAGCGGATCCGAAATGAATTGATCAAGGCCATGGCCCTGCCCACACCGTCTGATTTTTTTCACTGCCTGCATGGCACGGGCCTGCTGGCCGGAATACTGCCCAGCCTGGACCGGTGCCATGGGCTGGATGGCGGTCCGTTTCACGGAGAAACCGTTTTTGAACATTGTCTGCTGGTGGGAGATGCCCTGCCTCCCGGGCAGCCCCTGCTGAGACTGGCCGGATTTCTGCATGATGTGGGCAAGGCAGATGCCCAGGGGATTAAAGACGGCCGGATCACATTTCACAGCCATGAAACCCGCGTGGATGCTTTGACAGCCGATCTGGACCGGCTGCGGTTTTCTGTTCGGGAAAAAGCCTATATCCTGGCCCTGGTCCAATGCCATATGCGGCCGCTGGCTTCCAAAACCCGTCCCAAATCTGTGCGCCGCCTTCTGGCCATGCTGGCACAGAACCATTTGAGTTTTCAGGATTTCATGCGAATGCGCATTGCGGACAAAAAAGGAAACCTGGCCAAATCTCCCTATACACTGGCGGATATCCGGGACCGGGTTGAAAAAGTGCGGCATGAAATGGCCCGGCAGACCGCATTCTATCCCGATGATCTAAAGATTTCCGGGCAGGACATCATGCAGGTTAAACAAATACCGCCCGGACCGGCAGTGGGCCGCATCAAACACCGGATGTTTGAAAAAGTGCTGGAAGATCCGGCGCTTAATACCCGGGAACACCTGCTTTCGATGCTGCAGGACATGGACTGAAAGGACAGGATGTTATGGACGATATCGTACTGATCAACATCACCGGTAAGGATCGGCCCGGGCTAAGTGCCTGTTTTACCCAGATTCTGGCCCGGTATGATGTCCGGGTCCTGGATATCGGCCAGTCGGTCATCCATGAGTATCTTTCCCTGGGAATTCTGGCGGCTATTCCCTGCAAAAAAGATTTTTCCGCTGTCTTCAAAGACATGCTGTTTGAAGGGTATAAATCGGGTTTGACAGTGGATATCAAACCCGTGGATCCGGAAAGTTATGAACACTGGGTCCATGCCCAGGGCAAGGAACGCCGGATCATCACCATTTTAGGACAGGCCATCACGGCCCGGCAGATCGCGGCCGTGGCATCGGTCTGTGCCGACCAGGGCCTGAACATCGATTTTATCACCCGGCTGACCGGGCGGATTTCGCTTCAGCATCCCCAGTCCCGGCCCCGGGCCAGTATCCAGTTTTCCGTGTCCGGGACCCCGAAACAGATCGGCGCCATGCGGGGCCGGTTCATGGAAATCTCCCGGGAAACGGGTGTGGATATTTCGTTTCATGTGGACAATATCTACCAGAAAAACCGGAAACTCGTGGTGTTTGACATGGATTCCACCCTGATTCAGTCCGAAGTGATCGTGGAACTGGCAAAAATGGCCGGAGCCGGTCCCCGGGCGGAACAGATCACCCGGGCCGCCATGCAGGGGGAAATGGATTTCAAGGAAAGTTTCCGTCAGCGGGTGGCATTGCTCAAAGGATTGACACAGTCGGACCTGGACCGGATTCTTCAAACCCTGCCTTTAACCGAAGGGGCACAACTGGTCACGGCCACCCTCAAGCGCCTGGGCTATAAACTGGGCATTCTGTCCGGGGGATTCACCTTTGTGGGGGACTATCTCAAGGAAACACTGGGATTTGATTATGTTTATGCTAATGAACTGGACATGGAAAACGGAGTGGTGACGGGCCGGGTCAGGGGCGATATTGTGGATGGTGAGAAAAAAGCCGCCCTGCTGCGGGAAATCGCCCGGAAAGAAAATCTGTCCATCGAACAGACCATTGCCGTGGGAGACGGGGCCAATGATCTGCCCATGATCTCCATTGCCGGCTTAGGCGTGGCATTCAACGCCAAACCGGTGGTGCGCAAAAAAGCGGCCAGTGCCATTTCCACCACCGGCCTGGACGGGTTGCTGTATCTCATGGGGATCCATGAACGGGAGATCCGGGAGTCCAATTCCGGTTCTGGCCGCTGAATGTCAGACCCGGAAACAAAAAACCCCTCCTTAAAAAAGGAGGGGCATTGTATTATCTGGTAGCGACGCAGGGACTTGAACCCCGGACTCTGCGGATATGAGCCGCATGCTCTGACCAACTGAGCTACGTCGCCAAAAAACCCAGCAAATATATCACAAAAAATTATTTTTTGTCAATCATTTTTTGATATTTCATATCAGTTCAAGGTCAACCCTGAGGAATCATTCTAAGGTTTCTGGCGGTAACAGACAGGCAGACGACCGGTCATACCGGCGGTGATTTCATAATTGATGGTATTGGAGAGATCCGCCAGTTCATCCGCTGATATGGTGCTGTTCCCCTGGGTTCCCATCACCACCACCTCATCTTTGGGACTGACATTTGGGATATGACCCACATCAATCATGGTGAAATCCATGCATACCCGGCCCGTGACCTTTGCCCGGTGTCCTTTCACCAGCATATGGGCGGTATCGGACAGACGCCGGGGGTAGCCGTCGGCATATCCCACCGGAACCGTGGCAATGACGGTGGGCCGGTCCGTGACATGGGTGCTGCCGTAAGATACGGCAAACCCTTTGGGCACCGGTTTGATCTGGGCGATTTTGGAAATAATGGACATGGCCGGGGTGAGGGTTGAGCCGTCCACGCCCGGGCCGGGGCACAGCCCGTACAGGGCGATACCGGGCCGGACCAGGGTGAAATGGCTTTGGGGCAAAGTCAGGGTGGCAGCACTGTTGGCTGCATGAATAATTTTCGGCAGCCGGTTTTCAGCATCCAGGCGGTCCAGCAGTTCTGTGAAAAGGGCCAGCTGCTGTTTGGCATGGGTTTTGTCCACGGCATCGGCATTGGCAAAATGGGTGTAGATGCCTTCCACCTTCAGGTGATCCATCTGCATCATGGACCGCATATCCGCCAGGGTCTGGTCCATGTTCAGGCCGGGGCACAGGCCCAGCCGGCCCATGCCGGTGTCGATTTTGATGTGGGCTGTGACAAAAGTGCGGGCGGCCCCGGCAGCGGCATTGACGGCCCTGGCTGCATTCGGACCGGTCAGGGAGATACGGATGCCGTGCCCGGTGGCAGCCACGGCCCGGTCCGGCAACGTGTCGCCAAAGACCAGCACCGGGGCGTCAATCCCGGCATTCTTTAGCTGGACCGCTTCAGCCATGCGGGCCACGCCCAGCCATTTTGCCCCATGGGACAGAGCGGTCCGAGCCACATGAACGGCCCCGTGTCCATAGGCATTGGCCTTGACCACGGCCATCAGGGATGTCTGCGGGGTGCAGGCCTGTTTCAGTAGCCGGGTGTTTGCAGCAATGGCATCCAGATCCACTTCGATGCGGGTGGCGGGCACCCGGGAGAACAGGGTGCGGTTCAACGGCCGGATCCCAGAAGCCATGGCACGGGTCCGGCCGGGATCATGGCTATAAAACAATGTCATCCAGGATCCGTTTTTTGATGTGCTTTTGCACCGGGGTGACAAACTCAGCCGGAGACAGTCCCAGCTTCACTTTGCCGTCCAGGGTCCGGACCGACAAGGTCCCGGTTTTCTTTTCCTTTTCCCCGATGGTGAGAATCAAGGGCACGTAATTGATCTGGGCTTCCCGGATTTTCTTTTTCAATGTTTCGTTGCGATGATCCACCTCGCACCGGATTCCGGCGGCCTCCAGGTCTGTTTTTACCTGGTCGGCATGATCGGCCAGGTCCTGGGTGATGGGCAGGATCACGGCCTGGACCGGGGCCAGCCACAAGGGAAATCTGCCGGCAAAATGTTCTACCAGAATGCCGAAGAACCGCTCCATGGAGCCGTAGATCACCCGGTGGATCATGATGGGCCGGTGTTTGTCGTTGTCCTGGCCCTTGTAAGTGAGATCGAATCGTTCCGGCAACGCCATATCCAGCTGCACGGTGCCGCACTGCCAGGTACGTCCCAATGCGTCTTTGATGTGGATATCGATCTTGGGGCCGTAAAATGCGCCGTCCCCTTCATTGATGAAATATTCCTGGCCGTAGTGTTTCAACGCTTTTTCCAGGCCGGAAGTGGCTTGTTCCCACTGGGCGTCCGTACCGATGGATTTTTCCGGCCGGGTGGACAGTTCCAGGTGAAAGGTCAGGCCGAATTTGTTGTAGATCTGTTCCGCCAGGCGCAGGACGCCCAGCACCTCGGCTTCGATCTGGTCCGGTGTCATGAAGATATGGGCGTCATCCTGGTGGAATGACCGGACCCTGAACAGCCCGGACAGGGCCCCGGACAACTCGTGACGATGCACCAGGCCCACTTCTCCGGCCCGCAGGGGCAGGTCCCGGTAGGAATAGGACCGGGTTTTGTACAAAAGCATGCCCCCGGGGCAGTTCATGGGTTTGATGGCGTATTCTTCGTCATCGATCACACATGTGTACATGTTTTCCCGGTAGTTGTCCCAGTGCCCGCTTTTTTCCCACAGTTTGCGGTTGAGCAGGACCGGGGTCTTGGTTTCCACGTACCCGGCGGCCCGGTGGGCTTCCCGCCAGTAATCCAGCAGGGCGTTCCACATGTCCATGCCTTTGGCATGAAAAAAGGCCATGCCCGGGGCTTCATCGTGAAACGAGAACAGATCCAGCCGGGTGCCCACTTTGCGGTGATCCCGTTT
This sequence comes from Desulfotignum phosphitoxidans DSM 13687, assembly GCF_000350545.1. Classification (GTDB taxonomy): domain Bacteria; phylum Desulfobacterota; class Desulfobacteria; order Desulfobacterales; family Desulfobacteraceae; genus Desulfotignum; species Desulfotignum phosphitoxidans. The sequence goes on along the minus strand of NZ_APJX01000001.1, from coordinate 99,502 downwards.
TTTGGCTTCTTCAATGAGGTGCAAATACTGGTTGAGCTTTTTTTTGTCAAAAAACGCAGTACCGTACAGGCGCTGGAGCTGCTCTCTGGACTGGTCCGCCCGCCAGTAGGCCCCGGAGATTTTCATGAGCTTGATGCCCTTGATCATCCCGGTATGGGGAATGTGGGGTCCCCGGCACAAGTCAATAAACTGACCGTTTTTATAAAGGGATATTTCCTGGTCGGAAAGTTCATGGATCAGTTCCAGCTTAAACGGATTGTCTTTAAAAATTTCCAGGGCCTGGTCTTTTGTCACCACCTGCCGTTCAAACGTGGCTTTGGCTTTGATGATTTTCTGGATCTCGGCTTCGATTTTTCCTAAGTCATCTTTAGAAATGGGCGGCATATCAATATCATAGTAAAAACCGTCTTCCACCACCGGGCCGATGGTGAGTTTTGCCTCCGGATACAGGTTCAGGACCGCTTCAGCCATGACATGGGCCGCAGAATGGCGCAGCACCTCCAGGGCGTTGTCATCGTTTACTGTGATAAATTCAATGGCGGTATCGGTTTCAATCGTCCGGCTCAGGTCCAGGAGCCGGCCATCGATTTTCATGGCCACGCAGTTTCTGGCAAATCCTTGGGAAATGCTTTGGGCCACATCCATGCCCGTGGGAAAATTGTCAAACTGCTTTATACTCTTATCTGGAAATGTTATGGTAATCATCTTGATTTTCCATTGTTTTTAAAAGGTTTTAGATATAAAAATAAGGATTTTAAATAAAGTACTCCCAACAATCAAGGGAAAAGATGCTGCAATTTACCTTTATCGAGTCTGACGCGGCCCTGGCGGATGCCTGTGCCCAAATGTCTAAATATCCCATTATCGGGGTGGATCTGGAAGCGGATTCCATGCATTCCTTTAAGGAAAAGATCTGTCTGATCCAGATCGCAACAAACGACGAGGCGTTTCTGGTGGATCCGTTTACCATTGACAATTTTTCCCCTTTTGTGGATGTTCTGGAAAATCCGGATATCATCAAGGTGTTTCACGGTGCGGATTTTGATGTCCGAAGCCTGGACCGGGAAATGGGCGCCCGGATAAACAACCTGTTTGACACGGAAATCGCATGCCGGTTTCTCAATGTCCGGGAGCGGGGCCTGGCCGCTTTGCTCAAAGATCATTTTGATGTGCATGTGGACAAAAAGTTTCAGAAGCAGGACTGGTCGAAACGCCCGTTGAAATCAGACATGGTGGCTTATTCCGTGGGGGATGTGGCCTATCTGATCGCCCTGCACGGCATACTGGTGAAGCGCCTGGCAGCCATTGGCCGCCTGCACTGGGCCGCAGAAGAGTTTGAGGCCCAGGCCAGGGTGCGGTATGAGAATAACCATGCCCCGCCTTTTTTTAGAAAAATCAAAGGGGCGGGCAAACTGGACAACCGCAGCCTGGCGGTTCTGGAAAATTTGTTGACCCTGCGCATGGATCTGGCGGAAAAAAAAGATGTGCCTTTGTTCAAGATCATGTCCAACCAGTCGCTGCTGGCCATGGCCACGGGACGACCCAGATCCCTGGATGAGATAAAGGAAAATAAAATGCTCAGTCCGCGCCAGGTGCAGATGTTCGGGCATTTGTGCCGGCAGGCCATAGACAGGGGCATGGCCTTGCCCCACAAAGACCTGCCTGCGTATCCCAAAACGGTGATGCCCCGGAAAACCCCGGAAGTGATGGCACGCATCACGGCATTGAAAAAAATGCGGGAAAAGAAAAGTGAGTCTCTGGGCATGGAACCGGGGTTTCTGATCAACAATGCCACCATAACGGCCCTGGCCCAGGAAAAACCCGTTACCCATGCGGATCTGGATGCCATGGGCGTACTGCGCAACTGGCAGAAAGAGGCCCTGGGGGATACAATTCTAAAGACGCTGTAAATGGGGTCACGGGGTCAGGCCTGCGTTATTGTAGTTATTGGGATCAATAACTACAATAACGCAGGCCTGACCCCTCCCATCGGGAGGGGAGATGACACAGATTTTGTTTTCAAAAATGCAAGGGATCGGCAATGATTTCGTTGTCATGGATGACCGGGACGGGTCCATTGAAGCCGCCATGCCGTATCCGCAACTGGCGGAAAAACTGTGCGACCGGCATTTCGGCATCGGAGCGGACGGCATCATTCTTGTGAAGGATTCGGAGGATGAGGATCATGATATCCGGTTTGTGATCTATAACTCGGACGGCTCCCGGGCGGATATGTGCGGCAACGGCATGCGATGTTTTGCCAAATACCTGTATGAGAAAAACATCATTGATAAAAAACAGATCCGGGTGCAGACCGATGCCGGCACGGTCGTCCCGGAGGTGGTGGCGGATGCATCCGGCCGGGTGACCTCGGTGAAGGTGGATATGGGGCCGCCGGTCATGTCCTGCCGCCAGGTGCCGTTTGTCTGTGACAAAGATACCGCCGTTGAAGCGTCTGTTGACATGGCGGATGGTTCCACGGTCACCGTGACTGCCGTGGGTATGGGCAATCCCCATGCCGTGGTGTTTGTAAAAGATCTGTCTGAAGTGGATGTGGCGGCTCAGGGCCGGGCCCTTGAAATCCATCCCCGGTTTCCCGCCAAAACCAATGTGGAGTTTATCCAGGTGATGGATGACCAGACATTGAAAATGAAGGTATGGGAACGGGGTGCCGGCATGACCCTGGCCTGCGGCACCGGTGCCTGTGCGGCTTTGACTGCGGCCCATATCACCGGCCGGACCGGCAACTATGCCACCGTGGTGCTCGATGGTGGAGACCTGGCCATCTTCTGGGACAAGTCAACCAATCATTTGATCAAGACCGGCCCGGCCCGGCTGGTGTTTGAAGGCGTTATCCGTGTCAGCGCCGGGAACGGAGCTGACACGGAATTTTGATCGCCTTTAAATTTAAAATCTGACAGTGGCGGAGATGTAACCGTCCCATACTTTATCAGCGACAGGAAATAATGCGTTCAGGGCGTTTAGTTCTGATATTTTTTCCGGTGCCCCCAGCGGATTGCCACTGCCCGTATATTTATAGTCATAATATCTGGCACCCAGTTTGACGAAAAAGTTTTGTCCGAAAATCGGCTGAATGTAATACCCCTCATACACACTGCCCCGGGTGGCCAGTTTGCTTCCAACCAGCGAGTCTTCAGCACCGGTGAAGTTAAACCAGTATTTGGATCCCCAGTTGTACTCCAGGCCCAGTCGGCCGTTAAACGGCATGGGAAAAATGGCACCCGCATAAAGACTGTAGCCGTCATGGTCTTCCAGGTTTCCATTGGAGTTGAGCAGCCCCTGTCCCATGATTTCATAAAACGGATTGGCAGAGACCTGTGATGGAGACGTGTGACTCCAGGAAAGGGCCAGAAACAGGTCGATATCTTTTTCAAACATTTCGTATAAGTTTTTTCTCAACAGCAGTGATGCCGCGTCCCAGTCCCCAATATCCGTGCTGGGCTGCATACGGCTGATGTATCCGCCGGTGTTTTGTTCAAACGCATACAACCCGGTTGTTGGATCCTTGGCAACGGTAAACGGCATGACCGTCAGACCGGTGAATCCGTCAGTGATGTCCCAGGCATGGGCGTAATTGAGCACTGCGCTGGTGGAATCATCGTCAAACAAAGTGGCGATAAAACCGAACATATGGACGTCGTCAACATCCGGCTGACTGGCTTCCAGGGAATAGGAATTGCCCCAGTCTCCTTCAAACCCGACGCCGTAACAGAACTTCAGTGCCGCACCATAGATGCCGGTGACATTTTCAAGGCCGAAATTCAGTGATGCCCCGTCAAACTGCCAGTTGATGATGGTGCCCAGAGGTGATCCGGCTTCCAGGCTGTAGTTGGCGTATTCCAAAGGGGGGCCGTAGGTGGATGGCCGCCGTCCCAGTGAGAAACTGACCGGGATGTTGTCCCAGTAATTGTTATAAACAAAATAAGCCCGTTCCAGGCGCAGGGTATCCCCGTGAGGCAGGGAGGATGTATTCCCGTCCATGGTGATATCGCCAAGACTGCCCTGGTTGAACTTTACTCCGGAGGAATCGCCAAACACTTTATAAGCCGCCATTCTGCCGGAAAAACTCAACTGATCGTTCACTTTGGCATGCATGTTTACATGAAACTTGTTGGTGAATATCACATCATTGTCCGCATCAAATTCATCAGTGGGGGGGATCATGCCTGCCATGGCCATATTCTGGATGCGCTGCTGGATCTGCGGTAAACTGGCATTGTTGAATCCCCCGGATGCATACGGTGTGAAAAACCCATTCACCAGGGCAGCCGGTGCTGCCTGCATATCTGAATAATGAAGGGTATCGGCCCGGGATCGCAGCTCGATGCCAAGGGACAGCTTATCGGTGGCGGTATGAAGTTCCGCCTTGTCCATTCGGTCGTTGAGATATTCTACTTCTTCAATCTCTTCAGCGTTCTTTTTTTCTATCTCAAGAATTTTTTCCTGAAGTTTTTGAATGTTTTGATTCATGGTTTCCAGCTGTTCTTTGAGCATCTTCACTTCATCAGACGCATGAACACCGGGGACGGAAAATCCCGCCATAAACGCAAGTACAAATAAAACCGCGACACCTTTTTTCATGATATTTCTCCTGTTCCCTGCCGAAGTTTATTTGCATTTCGCCGGTGTGGGGGAATCGGCCGCATGTTTGTACAGGTAGGCATATATGTCTGCAATATCCTCATCAGACAGTTGGGACCACTCTTGTTTGCACAGAAACTCCTCATAGTCCTTTTTTTCAAACAGGCGTTTCCACTGGGCCATGGTTTTGCTGTCGGGACTTAAGAGAGGAACGGATGAGTTTACTTCACCCCGCTGGGCACAGGCCTTGTAAACCTTCTTGTAAGTATATTTGCCTTTTCTGTCATTCCCGTCCGGTTCACTTGCCATACTGATGCCTGCTGTTGAGACGATCAAGAGTATTGACAGCATGAAAAAAATTGATTTGCGCATTGGTTCTCTCCTTTTGATTAACGGTTGTTGGAATGTAAATACACGTCTGCCACGTCTGTATGAAAATGAAGATCACTGCAACCATCATGCCATGTTTCTTTTGCGAGAAATCTTCATCAAGAACATGGATAATTTCGCTGTTTCAGTATGTTAGAATGGCGTGTGTCCATAAATGGGACGGGGTGAGTGTCATGCATGTGTTAATTGTTTGTTAATAGAAAACATTAACAGGTTAGCACTGTTCAAATCAATCAGAATAATTTGAAAATTATGACCAAGTTTCTTTCCATGAATGCGGTTGTATAACCGGTTTTTATTCATTAATATAACATGGATTTCGCCTCCATGGGGGCGGCAATGACCATTTACAAAACAGACAGGAAAGGACATATGGAACATAAATATTTATCCATTCGCATCACGACCGCCCAGGCTGAACAGATCGCCGGGCAGCTGTATCAGGTGTCTGGCGATATCATGCCTTTGCCCGGAGAGCTGGATTTCAACTTCAAAATCACGGGCAATGGGCAAAGTTACATACTCAAGATCAGCCGGCCGGAGGTGTCTCCCGCCTATATCGAATTTCAGCAGGCCCTGCTGGGTCATGTGAATGAATCCAGGGAGCCTGTGGTGTGCCCGGAAACGGTTCCAGCCAGGGACGGAAAATCCGTCACCCGGATCGTGGATGATGCCGGAACCCCCCGGCTGGTCCGGCTGTTGTCCTGGATCGACGGCCGGCTGTGGTCAGACGTCAACCCTATCACCGACCGGCTTCTGGAGAGCCTGGGCCGTCAGGCGGGACAGGTGACAAAAGCCTTGCAGGGGTTTGACCATGACCTGGCCCATAGGGACCTGGTGTGGGATCTGGCACAGGCCGACTGGACCCGGGATCATCAAAACCTGTTTTCCGGAGAACAGCGGGAGATCATCGATTTTTTTCTTCACCGGTTTATACAGATTCAGCCTGATTACCATGATCTGCGCAAAAGCGTGGTGCACAACGATGCCAACGACAACAACGTGGTGGTGACCGAAGACCGGGTCCATCCGGAAGTCACGGCCATTATCGATTACGGTGATGCGGTGTACACCCAGACCGTCAATGACCTGGCCGTGACCGTGGCTTACGCGGTCATGGGCAAACCGGAACCGCTGGCCGCAGCCCTATGCGTGGTCAAAGGGTATCACATGACGTTTCCCCTGGAGGCAAAGGAGCTGGCCCTGCTGCATACCCTGGTGGCTGTGCGCCTGGTGATCAGTGTCACGAAATCCGCCCTCAACCGGGTCAAAGAGCCGGAAAACACCTATCTGCTGATCAGTGAAAAACCGGCCTGGGATCTGTTGACACAGTGGCGGGCCGTGGATGAAGCGTTGGCCCATTACAGTTTCAGGCAGGCATGCGGCATGATGCCTCATCCCGGAGAATCCGGTTTTGTGAATTGGGCCGGCAGATGTGATACACAGTTTTCAGATCTGCTGGGAAATGGAAGCGCGGATTCAGGTGCCGCACCAGTGCCGGTTTCCGTGGATCTGAGTGTGGGAAGCCCATGGCTGGGGCATGCAAAAGATTATACAGATCCGGCCCGGCTGGCCTTTGAGCTGGGCCGTCTTTCCCGGCAGCAGAAGGGGGCGGTGCCGGCGGGAGGTTACCTGGAGTGCCGGACCGGACCGTTTCTGAAAATCTATGAGGCCGGCATGGAATTAGATGGGGCAATCCAGGCTGAGGGTAACACCGGACCTGTTTACCGCACCCTGCATCTGGGCATGGATGTGTGGGCCAAACAGGGCACACCGGTCTATGCTCTGTTTGACGGCCGGGTGGTGCAGGCCCGGATGGAAGTCAATGAGTCCCCTGCAACGGAAACTGAAAAAGAAACAGAAGCAGTCGCAGAAGGAGAAAAGGGAACTGAAACGACCACTGAAATCGGCGTTCCGGCCGGCAGTGCCGCGCTGATTCTGGCACACCGAACCCCCGGCGGCATGCAGTTCTATACGCTTTATGGCGGGTTGGACCCGGAATGCCTGAACCGGCTGGAAAAGGGCCGGACCGTTGAAAAAGGGGAGCTGCTCGGGGGGGTGGCCCGTCGGACCGCAACGGGAAACAGGGTGCCGCATCTGCATTTCCAGGTGATGCTGGACCGGCCGGCACAGGGATGTGGGTTTCCACGGGTAATGTTTTTAGACCAGAGGGAGGTGTGGAAAAGCATCAGTCCGGACCCGAACCTGTTTTTCAAAGACCCGGTCCTGGAGCGGAATTCGGGGCCGGACACCGGCAAGGTCCTGTCTTTCCGCAGGCGGCACCTGGGCAAAAGCCTGAGCCTGTCCTATGAGACACCTCTGAAAATCGTGCGGGGCAGCGGCGCATTCCTGGTGGATGAGACCGGCAGGCCGTTTCTGGATACCGTGAATAACGTGGCCCATGTGGGTCATGAACACCCCCGGGTGGTGAAAGCCGGTCAGGCCCAGATGGCGGTGCTCAATACCAACACCCGGTACCTGCATGACAGCATCAACCGGTTTGCCGAAGCCCTGCTGGGCACGTTTCCGGATGAGCTGTCCGTGGTGCATTTCGTGAATTCCGGCAGCGAGGCCAACGAGCTGGCCCTGCGCATGGCACGGGCGGCCACCGGACACCGGGACATGATTGCCGTGGAAGTGGGGTATCACGGCAACACCGGGGCGTGTATCGATATCAGCTCCTACAAGTTTGACGGCAAAGGGGGGAAGGGGGCCCCGGCCCATACCCATATCGTGCCGCTGCCCGATGCGTTCCGGGGCCTGTACCGGGGAAGGGACACCGGTGAAAAATATGCTGCCCATATCCGGGAACAGATCCAGCAAGTTCACGCTGCCGGGAGAGGTGTGGCCGGGTTCATCTGCGAGAGCATCATCAGCTGCGGAGGGCAGATCGAGCTGCCGGACGGATATTTGAAAACCGCGTATGAGGCGGTGCGAAAAGCCGGAGGCGTCTGCATCGCCGATGAGGTGCAGGTGGGATGCGGCCGGGTGGGGCATGCGTTCTGGGCGTTTGAGCTGCATGGGGTGGTGCCGGACATCGTTACCATCGGCAAACCCATCGGCAACGGGCACCCCCTGGCAGCCGTGGTGTGTACCCGGAAAGTGGCGGAAGCGTTTGCCAACGGCATGGAGTATTTCAACACCTTTGGCGGGAATCCGGTGTCCTGCGCCATCGGTCGGGAGGTGCTGCAGGTGATCGCGGATGAAGGCCTTCAGGAAAACGCCCTCGCTACCGGAGAGTACCTGAAAGAGGAATTGCGGAACTTGCGGACATCATTTCCCATCATCGGGGATGTGCGGGGCCAGGGGCTGTTTCTGGGGTTTGAACTGGTGGATGACCACCGCCGGCCCTTGGGCGGTCAGGCGGAGTATCTGGCCAACCGCATGCGGGATCTGGGCATTCTCATGAGCACGGACGGCCGGGACCACAATGTGCTGAAAATCAAGCCGCCGGCGGTGTTTTCCAGAACCAATGCGGATGAGCTGCTGTTCCGGCTGGAAACCGTCCTCGGCGAGGATGCCATGGCAGTTTGAGATGGATTTGATGCCAGAAAAAGGCCCTTGAAAATCGTCATGGTATGATATAATATCATACTGGAGGTGATTGAAATGGCAGCTTCAAAAATAGCGATTACCATGGATGATAACATGCTCAAACAATTGGATATGCTTGTGAAATCCAATCGTTTTCCCAACCGCAGCAAAGCGATTCAGGAAGCGGAGGCTGAAAAATTGATGCGCATGGAAAAAAGCTGCCTTGCCCGGGAATGTTCGAAACTGGACCCGGAATTCGAACAGTCCATGGCAGAGGAAGGCATCTCATCGGAGCTGGAAGAATGGCCCGAATACTGAGGGGTGACATTCTATGGGCGGATTTGAATCCGGTCATCGGCAGTTAACAGGGCGGATTACGCCCGGTTCTTGTGTTAAGCCACAATGTGTTCAACGAGAGATCCGGAACCGTCATTGCCGTGGCCATCACCAGTCAGCCCCAGCGGGCGGGTTTCCCTCTGACTTTGGAGTTGGCCGGTACCGGACTGCCTAAAAAATCCTGGGTAAAGATCAGTCAGATCCGAATTCTTTCAGTCCGGCGGATCGGCAGGAAAATAGCCAGCGCTTCTGATGAAAAACTGCATCCGAATTATTGACGGTTTGAATGAAATCACATTTTTGAAAGGTTCAATTTGTAATTCCAATCAGAAAATTTTTATTTTTTTCCTATCCTGAATTCTTGCATTTTCTTGTCAGAAACTTTTCCCTAATTTGGTTTATGATTGGGGCGCCAGCCATTCTTGCAGTATCTGGGTGACCTTGTCGGGCTTTTCTATGGTGCTCATATGACCGCAACCGGGTAGAATGACTTTCTTAGCACCATGGATATACGCGGTCATTTCTTCCGAACACGCAACCGGAGTAATCTGATCATTTTCACCGCAAACCACTATAGCTGGGCAGGCTATTTTAGGCAGGTGCGGCAATTGGTCGAGTCTGTGAATGATAGCGTGTTGCTGCCGAACAAAGACTTTTGGACCGACACGGTGAGCCATAGAGACGATCTTGTGCTTTAACACTTTATCATCCCGTCGACTCGAATCCACCAGTAAGGGCCATAGCAACTCTACGACATCATTGAATTTGTCTTGCCGAGACAGGGCCATAAGGTTGTTGCGCCGTTCCGTCTGTTTTCTCGATTCGGCTCGAGCAGAAGTGTCCAACAGTGCCAAGCGGTCAACTCTTTCACTGTATTTGCGGTAAATTTCCAGGGCGATGTATCCTCCCATGGACAGGCCCGCCAAGGCAAAGCGGGGGGGTGCGGCGGCAACAATTGACTCGGCAATTTGTCCAATGCTGTCATAGTGCATATGCCTATCGGTAATCAGGCCGATCGAGATGTGATCAAGTGCTGATATTTGATATTCCCACAAAGCTTCATCACAGAGAAGTCCGGGGACCAGTACCAGGGGGATTTTTTTCATGCCCATGCCTTTGTGAATCTATAATAGTATAGCATTGTCTTTTATACTTCTTGGATCATCTCGATTGCGCATGCCATGGAAACACCACCACCTCCACATAGGGTTGCCAAACCGACTCTCTTGTTTCTGGCAGAAAGGGCATGCAGCAACGTCACTATTAAACGTGCCCCGGTCGAGCCGATAGGATGGCCCAATCCAATTCCGGAGCCATTGACATTGGTTATGTCCCTGTCAAGATCAAGTTCTCGTTCGCAGCCGATATACTGGGCTGCAAATGCCTCATTAACCTCAACCAGGTCAAAATCGGGCATGCGCAAACCGCTGGAGGCCATCAATTGTTTCACTGCCGGAACAGGAGATAATCCCATGACTGAGGGATGGCAGCCGCCCCGACCGGTAGCAATGATACGCGCCAGAGGGTTAACCTGAAAGCGTTTGGCGGCTTCAGCTGACATAATGACAAGTGCTGCTGAACCATCATTGATGCCGCTCGAATTGCCGGCGGTAACCTTACCGGTGTCAGGGATAAATGCAGGAGGAAGTTTTTGCAGATCCGCCATGGTCAGCCCGGGACGGAAATGTTCGTCCCGGTCGAACATCATTGTGGGTTCCCGACGTCTGGGAATCTCAACCGGAACGATTTCCTTTGTAAAATCACCCGCGGTGCTGGCACGTTCCGCATTATTGTTACTGCGGAGTGCCACTGTATCCATTTCCTCCCTGGTGATGTTTAAATGCTGGGCAACAAACTCAGCCGTATGCCCCATGATATAGGGTTTGCCCTTGAAATGGCACAGGGGTGGCAGATCCGCATTTACCGGACCGTCTTCGGGGTGGGGGATGATATGTGAACCGCAATGCAGCGAACGGATGAGGGCATCCACAAACAGCTTGTCCTGAAGGCGGCATCCCCAGCGTGCCGCCGGCACCTGGTAGGCCACACCGCTCATATGTTCCACGCCGCCAGCCAGGATGATATCGGCCATACCAGCCTGAATCATCGCCATACCCGAAAGTACCGCCTCCATTCCGGATATACAGACCCGGTTTACAGTTACGGCCGGAACAGCATCTGGAATACCGGCTAAAAGAGCACCGACGCGGGTTACATTGAGGGCATCGGCCGGTTCAAGACAGCATCCGAACCGGATATCATCAATCTCGGCCGGATCAATGGCGGCACGTGAGACTGCCGCTTTCATGGTGATGCTGGCCAGAGTGGCAGCGTGCACATCTTTTAGATTTCCACCGAAAGTGCCGATGGGGGTTCTACAGGCGGAAGCTATGACAACTTCTTTCATTTTTAATACCTTTCACTATTCGACTACGCGCCAGCTTCTTGCGGAATCATTGCAGAAACAAAGCGCAACCGAATTTTCGTTTCTCACATTTTTTTTAAGAAGCCTCCTGTTTGGGCTTTACAGATGGAATGCCTGCCAGGGCCTTGGCCAGAGAGACTTTCTTGGTCAGATCTCCCTCACGGAATATCATGATTCGCTGTGCCTGCGGGGAGCCGGCCCCGTGCATGGATTCCACCAGGGCGGTACCGCCTGTCATGGCTTCAATGAGCCGCCCTATTTTGATACGTTCTTCAACCGGAATATCAGCCACTCCGGTGAAGTATTTTTTTACCAGATGGCCAACTTCATCACTTTTCAGATCATGTTCACTGGGCAAGGTAGCAATGAATCCACCGGCCAAGTCAACTGCCAGCCGGGCCACCTCAAAATGAAACCGGGTAACGTTCTGCTTGCAGACATTGGCCAGCATGGTGTCCACCATATAGGCACCGGATTCGGTAGGCACCCCTTCCGCCGAACAGGCAATCGATGAGCTGTACAGTGTCTCGCTCAGATGGATCATTTCGGTCACTTTGTCCCGCACGTGGGACCCTTTGGCAGCCCCTTGGATCTGGCACAGGTAGCTGACCGCGCCTGTGAGCACATCCATCAGGCCTGTCTTGCAGGCGCCGTAGTTGGACCGGTGATGTGCGGCAAAGCGGTACACAATGCTGGCGGTGAATTCCGTCTCACCGTCAAGGAATACGCGTTCGTTGGGAATAAATACATCATCAAAGATGATCATGGCTTCGCCGCCGACGGAGCCAAAGCGAGGCTTGCCCACATCGATGGTCTCCAGTTTGTCTCTTCTGTCATCTCCTGCCTGCCTGCCGAACACCATGATAATACCAGGGGCATCCACAGGGATGGCTCCAACGAATGCATAGTCTTTGGATTTTTCGTCCATCGCCATGGTGGGCATGATCAGGATCTCATGCGAGTTCACAGCTCCTGTCATGTGCAGCTTCGCCCCCCGAACCACAATACCGTCGTTGCGACGTTCCACCACCCGGACAAATTGGTCCGGATCCGGCTGTTCACTGGGATTTTTCGAACGGTCACCTTTAGGATCCGTCATGGCACCGACCACCATGAGGTTCTCATCCTGGATGTATGTCAACCACTGTTTAAACCGCTCCAGATAATCGGTGCCCAGTTTCTCGTCCACCTCATAGACAACGGAATAGACGGCATTTATCCCGTCGAAACCCACACAGCGCTGGAAGCAGGTGCCGGTCTTCTGGCCCAGAATACGCAATAGCTTGACTTTTTTTAAGAGGTCCTCTACATTCTGGTGAACATGGGTGAATCGACTGATTTTCCGGCCCGTCAGGTGGGAGGTAGCCGTGGCTAAATCATGGTGCTCAGCTTGTGAAGCCAGCGCATAGGTCATGGCTGCGGCCCGAACGTGTGGCGCCGTGGCCGGATGCAGGGTAACGTCTTTGATCTTTTCGCCCTTGTAGTAGATGACAGGGTTTATAGATTGTAGGCTGGACATGTAGTCCGAGCTGGTCTTGATCTTCATTGGTACTCCTTTGGGTTTGTTATGAATTGGCGGGCGGACCTTTTAAAACGACCTTGCCGAAACTCTGCCTGCCGGCAAGGGCTGCCAGAGCCTCGGGCAAATCCTCAAATGCAAATTGGTGAAAGATGACCGGTTTGATCTTACCGGTACGCCATAAGTGATTCAACTGTGCTTGGGTCTGGCGAATGCGCTGGGGAGCATATTGTCTGTAGTTCCCCCAGAAAAGACCGATCACGTCCATATTTTTCAACAGGATCCGATTCAAGGCAATGGATGGAATTTGGCCGGAGGCGTAACCGATCGTAATAATGCGGCCTTCGAAGGCGGTGCACTTGGTGCTCTCTTCAAAGACATCCCCTCCAACCGGATCAAAGATGACATCGGCCCCCCGGCCATCGGTGATTTCCCGGATGGATTGGCAAAAATTGGTTTTGCGGTAGTTGATCGCCAGTTCCGCACCGGCCCGGCGGCAGGTATCCAGTTTTTTATCGCTTCCAGCCGTGGCGGCAACCCTTGCGCCAAGCGCGCGACCGACTTGAATCGCTGCGGTGCCTACCCCGCCGGCACCGGCATGGACCAGAAGCCACTCGTCTGCCTTAAGCATGGCCCTGTGTGCCAATGCCACATGGGCCGTCTGGTAAATCAATTGGAAGGCTGCAGCTTCTTCATAGGACATGCCCCCGGGGATGAAAAAGGTAGTCTTGGATCCAGCAGCCATATACTCGGCGCAGGCCGCGTTTCCGATTGTCATCACCTTGTCACCAATAGCAAACGGTGATTCCGGCCCGCTTTCCACAACCCGCCCAGCAGCTTCGATTCCGGGGATGAATGGCAGCGGTCCTTTCTCTTGATATTTCCCGGCAATGGCCAGGATATCCAGAAAATTCAATCCAACGGCCTCCACCCTGATCAGGGCCGAGTTGGAGGTTGCATCAGGCAATCCAAAGGATGCCAGATTCAGCACCTCCTCGAATTTTCCATATTGCGGTATTTGCCAGGCTAACATCATTTTTTGTTTGATTGATATCCTTTTTTCATTAAATTAGGTTTTAATGCAAGAAGTTACAGGTTATATGTTCAGCTTTTTTCCCAGCAACCTGATCGCTGCCCGGCAGTATATTTCAACGCCGGTGAGAAGGACCTTCTCGTCAAAGTCGAACAGGGAATTGTGAAGTGGAGCACCCCCCTCGCTCCCGACACCGAGAAAAAAGAAACAGCCTTTGGAGCGATCCAGAAAATAGGACATATCTTCTCCCCCCATGGAGGGCTCGGGCACAACCACATTTTCAACGCCGACGACACATCCGGCGACCTCTTTGACCTCTTTGGCCATCCAAGGATTATTTGTTGTTACCGGATAACCCGACTGGTAATTGAGTTCATACGTTGCACCCATAGCCTGACAGATGCCCTTAACGACCCTGTCGATACGATCGGCCCACGTCTTCCATATCTCAGGATCAAAGGTTCGTGTGGTTCCGCTCAGGTAAGCCGCCTGTGGAATAATATTGAAGGCTGTCCCTGCCTTGAACTCACCCACGGTTACTACGGTGGGATGCTGTGGATTCATATGTCGGCTGACAATACGCTGGAGCGCATTCACGATTTGGGCGGCGACGTCTATGGCATCCACGCAAAGATGGGGCATTGCACCGTGACCCCCTTTCCCTTTTATGGTAAGATCGAATCGGTCCATAGCCGCCATCAAAGGCCCCGCCTTGATCCCGACCAGTCCTTTGGCGATCCCCGGCCAGAGGTGGCACCCCAGGGAATAATCAACCTTCGGAGATTCCATGACCCCTTCTGCGATCATGGGTTCGGCCCCGCCCGGACCTTCTTCCGCCGGTTGAAACAAAAATTTGATAGATCCTGACAGTTCCGGTTTCAGTTTGGCCAGGACCATTGCAGCCCCCAAAACCATAGCCATGTGACCATCATGCCCGCAGGCATGCATGGCATCTTCATGGGTGGATGTAAAGGGTAGTCCAGTCTCTTCGGTTATCGGCAGTGCATCGAGTTCACTTCTCAGCAGCAGGGTTTTTCCGGTTTTTTGATATGTCCGCGTGCCGACCACGCCGAACCGGGCGATTCCGGTTTGCACTTCCAGGCCCAGTCGCGCGAGACAATCTGTTATGTATTGGGATGTTTTTGCTTCGGTATAGGCAGGCTCGGGTATTTGGTGTAAATCATGGCGGAATGTAAAAATCTGTTCAGCGGATTCCTGGACCAGCGACCGGATCTTATCCATAGAATACCTCCTGTATGGCTGAGAATATGGCTGTCATTGTCTCACACATTTTGGTTTGAATATGCCAAAGCATATGTCATCAGAATAGGTTTGTTCATGCATTCTTGTAAAACCTGCCGACCCGTCATGTAACAGGTCGGCAGGGGGAGGTTCTATATACGCCCCGCCATTTTCATCAATTTTTTGAGCAAATCACCTGCGGGAGCACTGTATTTCGGGTCCTTCTTTGCATATTCATCCAGCACTTCGATGGAGAATTTGCGCAGCTGGGCTACCGTGTCTTCATCCAGAGTCGACATGTCCCCCATTTTCTTGTTGTTCCATAAATTAATATCGATGATATCATTATATCCGGTCCATTTGAGGAAGTCGATTCCCGCAGAACGGGTGCATGCTTCCAGAATAGCCTGGAAATCAGCTGGCAGTTCATCCCATTTTTTCTGATTCATAATAATTTCGCCGTTGTTGATCTCGGCAAGGTTGGGCCTTACAATATATTTGCTCACTTCCTGCAGCTTCATATCCCAACCCGCTGAAATGGTTCCCCAGTGCGCTCCATCACAGACCCCGGTCTGCATGGCCTGATACAACTCGGCACCCGGGAAAAAAACCGGTGTGGCACCGGCTTTCTGGAAAACTTGGGCTGCAATACCGGTGCTGCGGACCTTAAAACCATTGAAATCGGCCAAAGTTCGGAGCGGTTTTCTGGAGAAAAGACCTATGCCGGCCATAGGCAGAGGACCCACGAAACGAACGCCATTGTCAGCATAGGCCTGGCGGAAGATGTCGATGGCACCCATATCATAGAAATAGGCGTACATTTCTGCGGCATTCTCCCAAGAAAAGAGCTGGCCGTTGATATACGCAGCCACTGGGATCTTTCCCATCCAATATGTTGGCCAGATCATGGAAATTTCAAACAGGCCCCGTCCCAAAGCCTCAAAAACGTCCTTGGTGGGCACGATGGCTCCCGGGGGCAGCGGGGTAATATCCAACTCTCCATCGGTTGCGGCCCTGACGCGGTCACAGAATCTGACATAAACATCGTTGTAATACCCCACGCCGGTTGGCCAGTGGGTTTGCATACGCCAGCGAAACTTTGTTTTGGATTTTGCACTGGCCACCTTAGGGAAGACGGTCGTTGCACCGGCTGCTGCTGCAGCCACTCCGGCCTTGATCACGTTTCTTCTACTGATCTTCTCTGTCATCTTCTCTTTCCTCCTTTTAAGGTTATTGGTTACCTCATTCGAACAAATCGTTATCACTTATGCCGCCATTCTTCCAGATCTCGTTCCATTTCAAAGGTTCCGCAATTCACGACGTAGTATCTTGCCGGTCATGGTCTTAGGTATAACGTCCATAATCTCGACCTCTCGGGGATATTTATACGCAGCCAGCCGTTCCTTGCAAAATGTGATCAATTCATCGGGCGTTATTTGTGCGTAGTCCTCGGTCAGGGAGACAAAGGCTTTGACTGTCTCCCCGCGATAGCTATCCGGGATACCGACAACAGCGGCTTCCTTGACCCCCGGATGCTGGTAGAGCGCATCTTCCACATCCCGGGGCCAGACTTTGAACCCCGACACGTTAATGAGATCCTTTTTGCGGTCCACGATATAGCACCATCCCTTTTCATCTATTTTTGCCACGTCCCCGGTATAAAAACGGCCGTCTTGTATGGCTTTTTCGCTTTCTTCAGGTTTTTTCCAGTAGCCTTTGACCATATTGGGTCCCCGCAAAACCAACTCGCCCTCTTCACCGGGCGCTACAAAGGTCTCGGGTTGGTCCACGTCTGCCACCCAGGCTTCCACACCGGGAATGATCAGACCCACTGAAAGGGCTCCGGAATCCTCATCCACCGGGCCGTCCATCCCAAGAGGCGTAATGGTAGCCGGGGATGTACTTTCGGTCAGCCCGTAGACGTTGTATATGGTCAGCCCCATTGCATCCTGAAATTTTTTGACTGTGCCGGGAGAAACCGGTGCGCCACCACTGTAAGCTTTCACAAAATGGGAGATGTCAAACGATTCGAGCTCAGGGTGCTCGAGCAATGCGATATAGACCGTTATGGAAGCCACAGTGAAGGTAACCCGGTACCTTTCAATGAGCCGTAGGGCATCATTTGCGTCAAATCGGTTGAAAAGAACCATGGGAATGCCCAGGTGAAAAGCGATGGCTTGATGGGCCACAATTCCGGTTACATGAAACAAGGGTGCAACCGCCAGGATAGCATCTGACGCATCCAGCCGGGCAGCGGACGTATATACGTAACAATTGTGGTCAATGTTCGCATGGGAGATCATGGCACCCTTAGGCGGCCCGGTAGTGCCCGATGTGTACACCAGATAAGCCAGATTAGCAGGCCCGATTTGAACAGCCTCCAAGGACCGGCCGGTGTTCTTGTCAATCAGGGTCATAAAATCCTGTGTTTCGCTTTGTGACGTTTTGCGGCAATTCTTCAACTGGCCGGGTATTTCGGTTTCGGCGCGCAATAAATCTAAAGGGGAAGTGGTAATAACCGGACGTTCGCCGGCCGCTTCTTTTACCGTCTTTTCAAACAGAGCCTCTTCACAGATGACCAGTTTCGCACCGCTGTCTTCCAGAAGATGTATCAGGTCTTTTGTCGTGTACATGGGGTTGACCGGTAAAACAATGCCCCCCCGCAGCCACACCGCCAAGGATGCAATAACGGACTGGGGAATATTTTGGAGAACGAACATGACCCGGTCTCCTGCCCCGATACCTTTGTCCGCCAGCGCGGCCGCCAGCGCTAAAGACATGCTTTCCACTTCTGCATAGCTGTAGGCACTGTTAAAGTATTGAATGCAGACGTTCTTCGGAGCGCTGGCGGCTGATCGCTGGAACTTTGCCAGAACGGTCTCTGCCTTTTCCGGAAAAATCGGTGCAAACCAGTCCGGATACGTCTTTTCCCATGGCTTGTTGTCATAATGCACAGTCATACAGATCTCCTTTTATCATCCTATCCGATGGTCCAGCCGCCATCTATGGCAATGCTCTGACCGGTAATGAAATTCGAGGCGGCACTGGCCAGGAAAATGACGATTCCCTCCATTTCCTCCAGCTTCCCCCACCGCCCCATTGGGGTGCGCTGGTTGATGAAGTTCAATCGCTCCTTGTCCTTTTTGATTTCCAGCACCATTTCGGTTTCAAAATAGGTGGGGGCGATGGCGTTGACTTGAACGCCCTTCTTGGCCCACTCCAGGGCCATGATCTTGGTCATCTGCCGGACCCCGCCCTTGGCCGATGCATAGGCGAGCTGGTTGGGCAGGGCGATCATGCTGAGAATCGAACTCATGTTGATGACCTTCCCTCCGCCATGTTCGATCATCTGGGGTACGACCGCCCGGGTCACCAGGTAGTAGCCTTTCAGGTTGGTGTCTATCACCCGGTCCCATTCCTCTTCCGGGAACTCGAGCACCGGTACCCGGTAATTGGTCCCGGCGTTGTTTATCAGGATGTCGATTTGTCTGAAATGCTCCAAAATGGCGGAGACCCCTTCTTGCACAGTTTTACCGCTGGTAACTTCCAGGACGAACCCGGCGGTGTTGCTCCCCATTTTTTTCAACCGTTCCACCACCCGGTCAATATCCGCCCTATTCCGGCCGCAGACTGCTACGTCTGCTCCGGCTTTGGCCAATGCCACGGCAGCGACTTCCCCGAGGCCCTTGGAACTTCCGGTAACCATGGCAACTTTGCCTGTCAGATCAAACATTTTCAAATTCATCATGTTCTCCCTTCGTTGTTTTACTCCGGCAATCAAATTTTATGTTTTGACAACACCCCACCAACCTTTTCAGACAATTACTCTGCGATAAAAGACCGCATGCAATGCCTGCCTTAACCGGGCACCATGATATGGGGCAACCAGAGAATGATCGATGGAAAGATCATCATCAGAAGCAGGGCCATTACCATTATAGTGATAAATGGGACCACGCTTTTGAAAATGGTCACCATATCAGTAGCCGGGCTGAGGGATTTTAGATAGAACAGATTGTATCCAAAAGGAGGCGTGATGTACCCTATGCACAGGGCAATGTTGAAAATTACCCCATACCATATGGGGTCGAATCCCAGGTTCTGCACCACCGGATAAAAAATCGGTAGGCACAACAGGATAATGCCCATCGGATCGAGAAACATCCCCAATACGAGAACCGTTAATTGGAGAGTAATAATCATGGCCAGGGGACTTACGTCGAGCCCCATCAGCGTGCTTTGGACGAAATAAATCCCGCCTCCCCCACTGTAGATTGAAACAAACCCTGCAGCCCCGAACATAATCCAGAGAATCATCCCGGTTATGCTGGCCGTCTGGTAGGAAACTTCTTTGATAAATTGCAGGTTGCACTCACCTCGAATGATTACGCAGATCAAAACCGCCACGGCACCCACTGACGACGCCTCGGTGGGCGTGGCGATGCCAAAGAACAATGATCCGAGAATTGAGAGAATGATCAATATCGGCAGGGTCACCGATTTAAGTGCTCGGGCCTTTTCGGCCAGCGTTGCGGTCTCCTCCATGGCCGGACATAAACCTGGTTGCAGATATGCCCTAGCGAGAATGTAAAGAATAAAGGCCGCCACGATCAGAGTACCGGCCACCAAGCCGCCAGCAAAAAGTTTCCCGATCGACTGGCCGGTCATCATGCCGATCACGATCAATGTAATGCTAGGTGGAATAAGAATCCCCATGGTGCCGGCTGATCCGATGGAACCGAAAATTATGCCTTCATCATACTTGCGCTTACGCATGGGGGGGATGGCCACTAAGCCGGTGGTAACTGTCGAGGCCGAGCAGTTGCCGGTCATGGCCGACAAGGCTGCCGCGAAACCACAGGTGCCCACAGCCAGTCCTCCGCGCAGGCGGCCGGACCAGAGGTAAAACGCTTCGTACATATCCGTGGCGATAGTTGATTTAGACAGAGCAACCCCGATGAACACAAAAAGGGGGACCGCTGCCAGCAGGAGCATCCACATATAATTGAATACCCCGGTCACGATGGGCATGAGCCCTGCAGGGCCCCACATGATCAGGGCGGTAATGGTCCCGATAGCACCCAACGCGAAGGCCAGAGATACTCCCAGCATGATGCTGATAATAAGCGATCCGAACATTCCGATTGTCAACAGCAATTCAGGACTCATATTTCACCCCTTTCACAAGTTCAAAAACAGAAACAAATAACCGATTGAGTCCCTGGAGAGTAATCAATATAGCTCCAACGAACAGAAAAAATTTCACGGGATAGACCGGATGGGCCAGAACCATTTCGTCCGCTTCCCGGATCTCATATGAACTCAAAAAAAACATCCAGCCTTCTTTAATGAGAACAAATGACCAGATCAGGAGCAATGCATAGTTGATCAGGTCCAGAAATGCCCGGACCCTCAGTGAGAACCGCCAGTAGATGATATCCACCCGGACATGCCCGTGCTTGAACAGCGTGTAGGCGCCGACCAGGACAAAATAGCTGCCGAAAATGCGCTGGGAGTATCCATGCGCCCAAACTGTCGGTGCTCCGAAAAAGTACCGGGCCACGACCTCGAACGCAAGAACGAAAATACCAAAGAACACCAGAAATGAGCATATCCGGCCGGACCAGTCGCTAATGCTGTCGATTACCCTCAAGAGTTGTTTCATGCACTTTGCCTCTCGATCTTTTTGTTTGTTTTCGGTTTGTTTACGGTCATGCTCGATAGAGAGAGCCCTGACCCAGGGCCCATCAATGCCGCTGGATCCTTGTCCTTAAATCTGAGTGTCGATCTTGGCAATTTGGTCCCGCATTTTTGAGTCATCCAAATCATTGTCGATTCCAGCCAGATATCGGGCGAGGCGTTTTTTGTCCTCGAAATCATAACCGAGATTTAGGGCAATGGTCTCCATGATAGGCGAGCCGCCGCCGTGGACACCGGCAATCTTGTACCAGGATGCCATGCTCGAGGCGCCGATGTGCTCTACTAGCTGCCAAATCTTCAGGGAATCTTCTACTGACAGATTGGGATTTCGGATAATAAACCGTTTCATGGCTTCCGCGTTCTTGCCTTGCTCAAAATCTTCGTCAAAGGGCATGGTAACGGAAATGCCGCCAGCAATTTCAGTAAGGATGTTGTATTCATGATATATCATCTCCCCCGTGAGACGTCGCCCTACATTAGCATAAATTTCATTGGGAAAAAACACGCCACTATCTGTTTTCTTTCCGTATACCGCCGCAGCGACACCCGCTGCAAAAGCCAGTTCGGCAGCGCCAGCGAACTCGGATAGTTTCTCCTTTACGTGCGAAGCGTTAGCAATGTTGTTCGCTTCAGCTGCGAGACAAGTGGTCCCGCACAGGATATCAGAGACTGCCGGCTTGCAGCCGCTGTAACTGTGTCGGTGGGAATCGGCAAACAGCAGTGCCAGCCGTCGTCCGAATTGCCACTCCCCACACATAAAGACCCGTTCTTTTGGGACGAAGACATTATCAAAAAACACAACACAATCGGATACTCCGTAGGTACAAAATGGGGCTGCACCCTCTTTATCATTCTCCCGTAGCCAAACCGGACGTGTGATCAAACTCATGCCTTCCGCATCTCCCGGCACTGCAAAAGCTACTGCGTAGTTCCGATCGGACGCTATCAGGGCGCGGGTGGGAAGCACGATGATCTCGTCGGCATAGGCGGCCTGGGTGATTGACATTTTGAAGCCGCTTACCACGATGCCGTCTTCACGCTCCTCTTTGATGTGCAGATAGGCATCCGGGTCAGATTGCTCGCTGGGGCGCTTCATGCGGTCGCCTTTGCTGTCGGTCTGTGCGCAACATCCGTCTAGGTCCTTCTCATGATACACTTTGAGATAGTCGAGAAACCGGCGGTGGTATTCGGTGCCATTGGCATCATCCATTTCCCGGGTGCATATCGCCAAAGCATTTATCGCATCGTGCCCCATGCAGCGCTGGATACATCCGCCAGCCCGCCGGGCACCGAGTCGGATGAGTTTTTGTTTTTGAAGGAGATCCTGCGGATTTTGTGGCAGATGAGCCCAGCGATTAATCTCCGCCCCGGTCACGGTGGACACGGCGGTAGCCAGACCCTTCCACTCCGGCGTCTGAGCTAGATCGAAGGTTATATCGAGAACGTTTATGCCCGGGCGGAGCCGGGGGTCATCACGTCCGACAGGTTTTCCCCCTATGAATATATTCGGACGCATGGCGAAAAGGTCCTCGTGGTATTGTTCTTTGGTTCTCAACATAATGCGCACTCCTATTTGTAATTCTAGTTTGATCCACCGGTTACATAAAATACTTGTCCGGTAGTATATTTGGCACCATCTCCAATAAAAAATAAAATGGCGGAAGTAACATCAAAAACATCCCCCATCCGTCTACAAGGGATTTTTTCGGTAAGCTCATTCTGTAATTGCTTTTCAATATTCTGGGGGCGAATGGCACGGATGTACCCAGGAACAACACAATTGACGGTTACACCTGTGGCCGCCATTTCGGCTGCCATTGCCTTGCTCAAGGCCGTTGTCCCGGCTTTGGTTGTTTGAAAACGAATCGAATCGATGTGTCGATCCCAGCTCCAGGGCGACACATAGACAATTCGGCCTGACCTGCGGAAGGCCATCTGAGTTCCGAAATAATCGGCCAGTTCATGGGCGCAATGCATATTTTCAGCAAAGGGATCGCTGGCCCTTGCTTCATTCAAGGATTTATCGGTGGTGCCGATGCCTAAGTCATGAACATATATATCGATCGGGCCGTGCTCTTTCTCGATGTTTTGAATTTGACTTGCAGTCAAGATAGTTTTTTGTTCGAGTGTGCAGATGGGAACATTGATAGCCGGTGTTTCCGGTTTTGAAGGTTGTTTTCGGGAACCTTGACGATTATTCGTTTGTACAATCAGCCTGAGCCCCTCAGCCATAAGTGCGCTAGATATCGCCTGGCCCAATATAGTGCCCCCATTAACCACAAGTGCTGTTTTCCCCATGAGATTACCCGATGTTTTTAGCAGTGAGTCGTTGGAGCTATTCGTACCTCCCAGCAAACCGTTAAACACCATCTCGAGTATCAACTGTTCCGCTTCGAGCGGATTCGCATACCCTCTGAGATCCCAGCGCTTGATCGTCCAGGTATCGATCATCGATTTGATCAAGTTGGCAGCCAGGCGGGCATTGCAGTCGCTGAAATGGCCTTGGGCGATACATTCATTTACGACGACTTCAAATTTTTCAAGATGAGCACGTTCTTTTTCCAGGAGCCTTCTTAAAAAATCACCCTTAAAAATGTGGCTTTCTTGGTAGATCAATAAAACGGCATCCGCCCATTGCTCCATGAGATTGAATTCTCCCCGAACCATGCGGCGCAACTTAACAATCGGGTCCTGAATGTTTTCGAGGCTTTTGTTTAAGGTTTCCATGGCGGACTCGGCCAAGAAATCGTGGATAAGAAAAAATATATCCTCCTTGCTCCCCACGTAATCATAGATGTTGCCGTGGCTTAAACCGGATTCTTCCGCAAGTTCCTTGAGAGTGGTTTTATGATAACCTTTTTCAGAAAAAAGTTTGATTGCCGCCATAATAATCTGCCGGCGGCGTTTTTCCACCAAAGTTTTGTTTTTAACCGTTGTAGGAATATCTCTCATGGCAAAGCCTTTTCGTGAAAGAATAATTCATTCCGATTAGTCGGTCATATTCCGATCAATCAGTCAGTATATATTTGAGCCATTTTCGATTGTCAAGCCAAATTATATAGAAAAGCAACATTTTTTTTGTCCAGAACGTGATGCACTATCCGGGATATAGTAACTCTCAACAATATGCCCGATTATAATAGGGTTCATCCTTGTGGCGGATTCACCCATGGTTTTTTTTACATGGTGGAAGAGGCATTTTGACCGGCGATGCGGCCGAACACGATACATTCGGTCAGGGCGCATCCCCCCAGCCGGCCGGCACCGTGAATGCCGCCCGTGACCTCGCCGGCGGCAAACAGTCCCTGGATCGGCCGGGAACATAAATCCATCACCCGGGCTCGGGTGTCGATCTGCAGGCCGCCCGGGGTGTAATGGACCTTGGGCCACAGGCGGATGGCGTAAAACGGCGGGGTTTCCAGGGGAAGGGTGTCTTTTTTCGGGTGTTTGCCGAACCGGTCAGGACCGGGTTGGGCCGTCCATTGATTGTATTCCGCCACAGTCTGTTCAAGGCATCCGGCCGGCATATTGAATTCAGCGGCCAGATGGGAAAGGGTGTCAAACCGGCGGATTTTACCGGTTTTCAGACAGGACGCAAGGCTACCCAATTCTTTTTGAGCGCCTTTGTGATCCACGATGCCGATACAGGCATGGCAGGCAGAAATTATCGCTTCACTTCTGAGCCGGCGGTCAGCCCATTCATTGACGATTCTGGTACCGGAAGCCGGGTTCACCAGGATACCGGCCGGAAATACACTGTAGGAAGCGAACCGGGCCCCTTTGCCGTATCCGGTTTCATCCGCACACCCCCAGGGACCCAGCTGAATCCAGGACAGGTGGAGCGGCATGGCATGGATCTCCAGGGCGGCGACCAATCCTTCGGCAGTGGCCCCTTTGTGGTTGGTGGTGCCGATGGTGTCATCCAGGCGGGGGGCCTGGCAGGTGCGGAACGCGATATCACTGCCAAAGCCGCCGGTGGCCAGTACCACGGCCCGGTCCGCCCGAATGTGCCGGATATTGTCGGGTTGACTCCCCGGATCCGGTTTTGGAGGCGTTGCAGAGGCCGGTGACCGGCGGGTCAACTGTACACCCCTGACCCGCCCGCTGCGGTCGGTGATCAGGCGGTCCAGGCAATGGCGGGTTTGGATGGATCCATCCAGCTGATCCAGTCTGTTTTTCAGCGCTTTGACAATCGTATGCCCGGCGTTGTGTTCAATGGTGATGGTCCGGGGCACGGAATGGCCCCCGAACTGGTCCAGGCGGTCGCTATACCGCACCCCCAGGAAACGGGTCCAGTCAATGGCATCAGAGGCCTTCCGGGCGAAGCATTTCACCAGTTCCGGATGGTTGAGTCCCTGTCCGGCCCGCAAGATATCTTCATAAAACTGTTCTGGTGAATCCGTCACTCCCCGTTGTTTCTGCATGAAATTGACAGGCGCGGAGAGCCCGCCGTCGCTGATGCGGGTGTTGCCGCCGATCAGGGGCATTTTTTCAAACACCCGGACCGATGCACCGGCCTGCCGGGCTTCGATGGCAGCGGACAGGCCGGCGGCACCGCTGCCGACAATCACCACATCGGCATGATCGTCCCATGGGATGTTCATCGGTCTTCCGTTACAGCACCAGGCATTCCGAAGCCAGGGCCGCCACGGTGTCCACTTTCATGCCCAGCTCGTAATGGGTGGACAGTTCCCCCAGCTGGCGGTGACATGACAGGCAGGCCGTGGCCAGGTGTTCCAGGCCTGTGGCCCGCATCTGATCCGCCTTGGGCTTGCCGGTGATCATGCGTTTTTTTGTGGTGTCGGAATCCTGGAGCATGCCGCCACCGCCGCCGCAGCAGACCCCGTTCTCCCTGTTGGGAACCAGTTCCCGGACCCCTTTGCAGCACATGGCCAAAAGTTCTCTGGGGGCATCATATCCGCCGGATTTCCGGGCGATATTGCAGGGGTCGTGATACGCGATTTCATAGGGATAAACCGTTGGATCAAACTTGAGAACCCCTTTTTTCGCATATTCCACACACAGCTCCGGCATGCTGATGATGCGGAACGCCGGTTCTCTGCCCAGCAGTTGGGTAAGCCTGCATTTGAGCACATGATAGGCATGGCCGCATTCACTTAAAACCAGGGTGTCGATGTTCAGGGCTTCAGCCGTTTCCACCACCCGGCGGGCGATCTGTTCTTCCACCTCGTCATCGCCCACAAAATATCCCCAGTTGGTGACATCGGTATGATCACTGGACAGGGTCCAGGTTTCCCCCATGGCATAGAACAGTTTGGCCATGGCGGTCAGATGCAGCGGATTGACGCCCAGTTCTCTGGGATTGGGCAGGTATAAAAATTTGCAATCCGGCTGATCATGGAGAACCCGGGCTTTGGGATCTTCCATGTCATCGGCAAATTCTTCATCGATCCATTCCACGGTGTCCACAAATTCTTCGGTTGTCAGCCCGTTGACATTCCTGTGTGCCAGCCGGTGCTCAATGCCCTTTCCGATATCTTCAGGGATCTGGTCTTTGGCCGCAGTCAGGCCCCGAGCCCGGATCACCACCTGGTCCATATCAATACCCATGGGGCAGTCCTGGGTGCATCGGTTACAGATCAGGCAGTCCCAGAGCATCCGGGAGTCCACCAGTTCCTTTTCCAGTCCCAGCAAAGCCATGCGCACGATCTGCCGGGGTACCGGGCCGCCGGGCTGGTCAAACCAGGTGCACCGGGAGTTGCAGATGCCGCAGGTCAGGCATTCATCAATATTGTCCCCCTGGTTCAGCCGGTTGAGAAGCCGGCTCAGTTCCGTGTCTTTTTCAAGGATGGCTGTTTCCATAATTTAATATCCTTTTTATGAAATCCGGGTGTCGGAAATGATGCGGGCGAATCTTTGTGTTTCATTGGCGGCCACTGAATGCCAGGACACTTTGTCCGGGGGGATGCCGGGCAGGGATAACAGCCGGGAAACCTCTTTCCGGGCCTTGATGCTGCCGTTCATGGACCGGCAGTTGCCGTCATGGCACCCGGCCACGATCACTTTGGCAGCACCGTCGACCAGCAGCTTGAGCATCAGGTTTACACCGGCACTGCTGGCGCAGGGAACCGATATCAACCGGACCGGGTCCGGCAGAGTCAACGGGCCTGCGGCCAGTGCTGCCGACCGCTGACAGGCCAGAATCACGGTCTGGCCTTTTCCGGTCTCTTCAGCGACCTGGGCCGGGGCGCACGTGGCGGATTCAATGGCCAGGGCCGGACAGTTGACCACGCACAAATGGCATCCGAAACAGGCGTCCGGGATGATTTCTGGCCGGTCTTTTTCATTGAGAAAAATGGCCTGGTGGGGACAGATGCGAAGACAGGTCAGGCACTGGGCACATTTTTTCTGATTGATCTCCACGCCGGCATTCTGAGCGGGACCGGGAAAGTCCAGATCCGCCATGATGCCGTCCAGTTCAGCTGCAAGATCGGTATCATCCACGTCATCATGGGCAGGTCCCGCAAAATAGATGCCTTTTCTGGGGCTTCGGGTCAGGCGGTGGCGGACATTGGGGGACTGGAGAAATCCTTCCCTGTCTTTTTCCTGCCTGAGCAGCCGGGCCGCGTTGTCAATCCCGGGGCTGGTTACAGGCACTTTGGGGATCACCAGTTGATTGCAGTGCAGGGTGACGGGGGTGCCTGGCAGGGTGGCCTCATTCAGGGTCAGGGAAAATCCGGTGTCTGTTTTTTGGATCTGAATATCTTCCGCCGCGTTGTATCTGAGAAATTTGACCCCGGCCTTGCGGGCCTGATCATATATCTGTTGGCCCTGGGCCCCGTGAACCAGCATTTTATTCATGATCACCGTGATTTTGCGGCCGGCGTTCCGGGCTTCCAGGGCTGTGTTCAGTGCGAGACGTGATCCGGCTTTGGTTTCAGGGGTTAAATAATCCAGCAGGATAGCGATCTGTTCCGGCAGTTGTCCGGCCGGGGTGCCGGCGAACGCGGTGAGATCCAGGGCCTTGCTTAAAGCTGCATGGTCGGCAAGGGTCCAGTATTCCGGTGCCGGGGCCGCGATGATGGCCCGGCATGTCAGGGTGTTTCGCCCTCCTTCCTGTTCGTACCGCACGATGAACCGCCCGGCGGTGCCGTCCACACTCAGGATTCTGCCCGGATCCATGAATGTGAGGCCATCCGCCGCCTTGCCCCGGCCGAAACAGACCGTGGTGTGACCGTTTTTTGCCAGGCTCCGGGCGATGGTATCCGCCTCAGTGCCGTTCCCCCACACCAGGATATCCGCTTTTTGGGCAGGATCATGCCCCAGCTCTCTTAAAACGGCTGCGCCAGCTGTCCAGCCCTCCTGCCGGGACCCCAGGATATCTTTGGGACCCGCGGCGCATCCGGCCGCATGGATGCCGTGGGCCAGGGAAGCATCCGGGGTATTGAAAAAGCCCCAAAGGTTCGGACGGACATTTAATTGACCGGCCAGCCGGTCCAGTTCTTCTGATGGGGACATACCGATGGACAAAACCACCAGGTCAAAGGTTCTGGCGACTCTGGTGCCTGCGTCCGGATCTTCCACAATGACCTGCAGCCGGTCCGTGTCCGGATCTGTGAGGATTTCCGCGGGAACTCCCTGGGCCAGGGTCATCCGGGTGGAAAGATCCGCTGCCAGGCAACGGGTTTCTTTGCCGATGGTCTGCAAGTCCATATGAAACAGAGTGATGTCTGCGTCCGGCAGCAGATGCAGCAGTTTGTCCGAATGGCGCAGGGAAATTTTACAGCAGACCTGGGAGCAGAAATCCCGGTCCAGTGTCCGGTTTCTGGAGCCGACACACTGGATGAAGGCGATTTTTGGCTGGGCGATGTTTCCCAGAAAACCGGTCAGGGTTTCCGCCTTGAGCATCTGGTTCAGCCGGGCTGTGGTGATGACTTTGTCCTGGTTGGCAAATTGAAGGCTGGGCAGAACAGTCGGATCAAACGGGGTGAATCCGGTGGCCAGAATGATCCGGGCAGGGGTCAAAGTCTCCCCGGATGTCAGGCGGGCGGCGAATTTGTCGCCGGTTTTCTCCACCCGTTCCAAAGTCGTGTTCAGATGCACGGAAATATGTGGGTGACCGCCGGTCTGGTGAACCATGTCATCGGCCAGGCAGGCCCCGCACTGCCGGCATTCATCCGTGGCCATGCAGGCCCAGGAGGCGGCATTTCCCCCTAAGTGATCGGCCGCTTCCACCAGATGGACCTGAACATTGCTGTCTCCCAGCGTCTGGGCCGCCGCCATACCGGCAATGCCGCCTCCTAAAACCAGAACACTGTCAGAAGAGTGTGTCATATGTGCCTCCAGGATATGTGTGACGGTTTTTTTCTTACAAGAGTCTTATCACATTCCCGGATGAAAAAAAAAGTCTAAAATCTATTGATGCGGTTCTGGCGAAAAAGGGCGATTCGTCAAATCAAGTGATTTAAAGGTATCTGGCGCAGAACGCTGCTGTCATCCCTGATGCCTTCCAGGTGATATTCATCAATGGAGCCGATGATATCACCTGCAATGGCACCGATCATATGGGTTTCTCCTGTCGGGGCGTTACACCGATGACCAGGCGGCTGCCTGTCTTTTGGGTTTAAGCCCGGTGGGCAGCCAGCTGGTATGCTGGGGGCGACGATTTTTGTCCGGTTTGGCGGGTGCGGATTTGACCCGGGTTTTTTGGGGGGCTTGTCTGGGTTTTACTGCTTCTGAAACCGGTCTGCCCTGAGCTGTGGACTCGGATATTTTCCGGGCCTCGGTAACCGGAGTCTGTCTGACCGGCAGCTGTTTTTTAAGCAGCCGCTGAATATTGGCCAAAAGTCCCTGTTCGTCACCGCTCACCAGAGACAGGGCTTCGCCTCTTTCACCAGCCCGGCCGGTACGCCCGATGCGGTGAATGTAATCTTCAGCCACATGGGGCAGATCAAAATTGACCACATGGGGCAGATGCTTGATATCCAACCCCCGGGCCGCAATGTCCGTGGCCACCAGCGTCTGAACGGTCCCGCTTTTGAAATCCGCCAGCGCCCGTGTCCGGGCGGCCTGGCTTTTATTGCCGTGGATGGCCGCTGCGGTAATGCCGTCGCTGAGCAGTTGTTTGGTCAGCCGGTTGGCCCGGTGTTTGGTGCGGGTAAACACCAGGGTCTGGTGCCAGCTGCCGTCCCGGATCAAACCGGACAGAAGATCGCGTTTGCCGTCCTGGGAGACCTGGTATACCTCCTGATCAATGGCCTGGGGCGCGGTGTTGCCGGGCGACACTTCAATTTGGACCGGGTTTTTCAGCAGCCCGTCCGCCAGGTTCCGGATTTCCCGGGTATAGGTGGCGGAAAACAGCATGCTCTGGCGTTTGGCCGGCAAACATCTGATCACTTTACGGATATCATGGATAAACCCCATGTCCAGCATGCGGTCCGCCTCATCCAGGACCAGGCAGGTGACCTGGGAAAGATCCAGGGTTTTTCTGCCCACATGATCCAGGAGCCGTCCCGGCGTGGCCACCAGGATATCCACGCCTTTCTGGAACTGCCGGATCTGGGGATTGATGTTGACCCCGCCGAAAACCACGGCCGTGCGAAGGGACAGAAAGCGGCCATAGGCTTTGAAATCATTTTCCACTTGAGCGGCCAGTTCCCGGGTCGGGGTCAGAATCAATGCTCTGGGCAGCCGGGTGTTTGTTTTGTCCTGGTCCAGGTGCTGAAGAATGGGCAAAGCAAAGGCCGCTGTTTTCCCGGTACCGGTTTTGGCACCGGCAAGGATATCTGATCCTTGCAGTACCTTGGGGATGGCTTTTTCCTGAATGGGTGTGGGGGTGGTGTGTCCCTGTGCCTCAACGGCACGGAGCAAAGGGGCGCAAAGCCCCAGGTGTTGAAACGACATAAATTGTTCTCCTCTTAATCGCCCGCCTGCACAGCGCAGAACCGATCCAGGCTGAAATATAAAATAATAAAGGATTGGGGTAAATTAAGAAAAGGAATTGACCGCAATACTCCGGGCACCGACCGGAGGGTGCCACAAAAGATTAATAATATCACAGTGAGGGTTTATTGCAAGTAAAATTTTTACTGTTCGTGTCGGAGATGGGGTAAGGCAAAAGCCTGATGAATGGTAGTAACGCCTGTCATCAGATCTTTAACCACGTTTCAGCAGAAAATGGGGCATGAACCGCGGGTCGATGCGGTCCGGGTGAACGGTGGCATATTCTTCCCGGATTTCGTTAACCAGTTCCCTGAGCAGATCCGTGACCGGATCGGGCAATTCGCTGCCGATGGTTTCAGATGCCCACAGAGCCAGGTCCTCGGCCCGGATGTCCGAAGAATGTTCCGGGCCCGGGAGGTCAGGTTTCGTGTCCGGCTCACGGGATGCCGTGGGTTTCAGACCGGGATCTTCGGTAAACAGAGCCGTGAAAAACGGCTTGAATGCAGCCATGTCTATGGGAGACAGGTCCGGGGCCAGCCCTAAGCGGTCTTTGGCCCACAGGGTGAGAATCAGGCTTTTGTAAGTGAGCACCCCTTTTTTAAATGAGGAAATGTCCGGGTTCAGCCGGGCCAGGAGGCGATCAATGCCCATGATCCGGTCCACAGCCTCACGGGTGATCTGAATGTCGGACAAAGAGGCAAAATGCCGGTACAGTTCACCGGTCTGGTAATTGTCAAAATACAGGGGCCGGTCCAGCAGCAGACCGCCCATGACGCCTAAAAAAGTTTCTCCCAGAAAGCTCAAAGGCAGGTTCTGCTGAAGGATAAAACTGTGTCTGTACCAGTTGTGCACGGCGGTTTTCAGCTGGACCCCGGCCCGGGACCCGGTCCGGAAAAGATCTTCCAGATAATAGGTTTGAATCAGATCTGCCGCGCTTTCCAGGCTGATATTTTTTTCAAGCATGGATTCCAGTCCCAGGCTCAGAAAAGCAGTGGTTTTCCGGATGATTTTTTCCAGGTTTTTTGTGTCCCGGATTTTGAGGCGGTCTGCGGAGATCACCTTGTTGACCAAAGCGGCCAGTTCCGATTCCAGGGTGAGCATGAAATCGGCCGGTACCAGCGCCAAAGCTTTGACAAACAGGTCGTCACCGGCCAGAAACTGGGTAAAGCACTGGGGAGGCAGCGGCAGGTCCGGGTCAAAGGGGTCAGAAGAAAAAACTATAGTTTTCGGGCGTTTGCGCAGCGTGGTGAGAGGCGTGGGCTGGTAAATACCGATGGCCTCATGAAACGGCAGAAATCCTTTTTCCGCCAGGCGGATGGTTTTGAGACGAAACTGTTCCTCTTCGGTTTCTGCGGGCAGGACATTCATGGTTTCCAGCATTAACCCATGAAACACAGACAGGTCCATTTCCGCCAGTTTCCGGACCATGGCATCGATGAGCTCCGAAGCCTGGGTCTCCTCGGACAAAGGCATCTCCTCGTCCGGATCCGGATCTTCCTCTTTTGTTGTTTCAGGAAACCGGAAGTAGAACTTGTCATCCATAGTCATGTAATCGTCAAAATCTTCGGGTGGAACTTCATCATGCTCCCGGATAAATATGTCCATGTGCCGGGACAGGTAAAATTCGAAATAATCGGGCTTTTCCATGATGATCCAGCGCAGGAACCGTTCCGGGTCCGCCTTGAAAAGCAGGTTGAACGCCCTGGTCATGATCCTTGTGTCCAGCCGGTCCCCGTCCCATACTTCCACATCCAGAATATATTCCCACTGCTCGGAAGCAGCTAAAGACAGCACCGGGATGAAATCCGAGGGTCCGATCTGGTGCATGAGAAAATACAGGTCCTGATCCGGAAATGACTGGATCAGGGTGGCGGGGGCCGGACCATCCAGAACCGCATCCAGAGCGGATTCTGAATC
Organism: Desulfotignum phosphitoxidans DSM 13687; assembly: GCF_000350545.1. Classification (GTDB taxonomy): domain Bacteria; phylum Desulfobacterota; class Desulfobacteria; order Desulfobacterales; family Desulfobacteraceae; genus Desulfotignum; species Desulfotignum phosphitoxidans. Next base: position 66,901 of record NZ_APJX01000001.1, on the reverse strand, counting down.
CATTTTCAAAATTTGGCTGCGCTGGGATCTCAGTTTGAGTTCCCGGTTCTGCCGGTTGGTCAGGTGATGGTCTGTGGGGGTGTTGACAGATTTTTCATTCATGGTCGGTTTCCAGTTCTTTTTGGCAGATGGCCAGATAATACCGGACATCCGGATGTTGTTCAAAAGGGGACAGGCAGGCCAGAGCACCGGCAAACCGGTGCTGATTCATCAGGCAGATGCCTTTGCAAAGAACCAGGTCTTTGCTGCCGGGAAAATGATTCTGGCCCTGGTCAAGAATCTGTAAGGCCGGATCCATTTGTTTGTGTTTGAGAAAAAGCATGCCCAGTCCCAGAAAGGCCCGGAGATCCGGGTGATAGGACAACGCTTTTTCAAACAGCGTTTGTGCCGTGCCGTCCGGATTTCGGATGCGGTCATCGGTGCTGTAATCGCCGTGGGAAAAGGTCATGCCCAGCCGGGATAAAAAATCCGCATGATATGGATACAGGGACGGGTCATTCATCAGTTCGATATTTGCGGCAAACTCAGGCAGATGGTCATAAAATGTGGATCTTAAGGCATTTCCGAACTGTTTGACCTGATCAAAATCCAGGTGGTCATCCACTTCAAACCAGGGCAGATCTTCAATTTTTTTATGCCAGATCTCATCGCTGACCCGGCCGGTTTTTTGGGCCTGTTCGTACAGCCGGGTGCCCGGAAATGTCACCAGCATGTAGAATATCGCGCCTAAAGGCTGAAGCTGCATCAGCAGATCAATGCTCTCCTGGATGGTGTTTTTTGTTTCACCGGGCGACCCGTAGATGAAATAGGCCCGGGGGATCATGCCGGCGGCAGCGGTCCGGCGGAATGCCTGCACCGCCAGAGAATTGGGAACCGGTTTTCCCAGGCGTTTCTTGATGGTATCTGACCCGGATTCCACCCCATAGCTGATTTGAATGCAACCGGCTTTGCGCATCATGGCCAGCAGGGGCGGGTCCACGCGGTCCACCCGGGAAATGGCGTGCCAGGTGATGTTTAAATCGGCATGGATCAGTTTTCGGCATAAATCCATGACCCGGTCCCGGTCCATGGTAAAGGTGTCGTCACTGATATAGAAATGGGAAATCCCTTTGTCGGCCAGTGTCCGGATCTCTTCAAAGAACCATTCCGGGGAATGAAACCGGACATTCCGGGTACCCCAAAACAGAGGGGATCCGCAGAACGTGCAGGCCCCCGGACACCCCCTTGACATGGCCAGGTGTTGAAACGCAAAATACCGGGACGGGTGCGCCAGCCGGTCCAGATCCTGGATCAGCAGGGCCGGTCCGGTATCCGTGATTTTGTTTCCGTCCCGGAACACCAGCCCCGGAATCCGGCTGAGATCCAAACAAATCTTTGGATCAGTTTTGCCGGTCTCCCCGGCCAGGATTTGAACCAGGGCCAGGAGGGTCTGCTCTCCTTCGCCTTTGACAATGACATCCAGTTCCGGGCAGGCGGAAAAAAAATAATCCGCCATGAATGTGGGGGCCGGCCCACCGAACACGATCACGGTCCGGGGCCGAATCTGTCGGGCGGTCCGGGCCAGGGACATGGCCGATAACCGGGTGGGATTGGTCACGGAAAAACCGATGACATCCGGATGTTGTGATTCAACTGCCGCAGCGAACACCGCCTCGGGATCCTTGACATCGGCCTGGGCCAGGTTGAGGATGGCCGCCTCATACCCGGTATTCAGCATCTGGGCCGCCAGGTAGTACAGACCCACAGGCACCACCGTGGCATCCGCATCTGTGATGCGTGGATCCAGACATACCGGATTGACAAACAGCAGTTTCATTTCACAGCCTTTTTACCGGTGGGCCGGAGACCGGTTTTTTTAAGAAAACGTTTTGAAAACCAGGGTGTCCAGGGACCGTTTGGGCACATGGTGGACCTGGTTTTCATCCCTGAAATACTTGATGCTCCCGTCCGGTCCTACCTCATCGATGGCCGCTTTTTCCACGGGTTTTCCTAAAGCCACCACCAGCTTGACCTCCAGGTGATCCGGAATATCCAAAACGGATTTGAGTTTCTTGATGTTGATGGCCCCGAACATGCACCCGGCCAGGCTTCTGGCCCGGGCCCCCAGCAGGAGGGTCTGGGCCGCGATCCCGTGGTCGCACCAGAACTTGTCGGAGATGGTGTGGTCTCCGGTGATCACGATATACGCGGTGGGCCGTTCGGATGGGTCCGGACCGGGCCAGTCTTTCAGATAGGCGGCCCATCCCAGACAGTCAAAAATGGCCTGATTGGTCGGCTCACTGGTAGACAGAATATATTTCAATGGCTGGTTGTTACCGGCAGACGCACAGTGCCGGGCCAGGTCCACCAGGTCGAACAGTTCATTCATACTGATTTTGACAGTATGGTCAAACCGGCGGCAGGACCGGTTTCCTTTTACCAGAGATTTAAAGTCTTCAAAAGATGTCATGGCGGTAATGTTCCTATTCTTTGCAGGGTACTTGTTCGAACCGGGGCATGTTGATATCGATCCATTCCAGAATTTTGTCCATTTCCTGGGCCACCTGCTTTAAAGCGGTGCCCCGGTGGCTCACCTGTGCCTTTTGTTCCATGGGCACCTGGGCAAAGGTTTTGCCGAATTTTGGGAAAAAAAACAAAGGATCATATCCAAACCCGTTGTCACCGGCCGGTTCCCGGGTGATGATCCCTTCGCACCGGCCTTCATAGGTCAGGGCGGCACCGGTGGGAACGGCAATGGAGATCACGCATTCAAACGCGGCTTTCCGATTGTCATGGGGTGCCAGTTCTTTGAGCAGTCTGGCCACATTGTCGGCATCGGTGGCATCATCTCCGGCATACCGGGCGGATTTCACCCCTGGGGCGCCGTCCAGGGCTTCCACACACAGGCCGGAATCATCGGCCATGGCCGGGTATCCCAGGACCCGGGCTGTGAACGCGGCTTTTTTATAGGCATTGTCATCAAAAGTGGCCCCGTCCTCGACCACCGGAGGGATGGGTCCGAAATCGGTCAGATTTTTGATATCCAGGGGAAAATCTTTTAAAAGGTCCCGGATTTCCCGGGTTTTACCTGGATTGGTGCTTGCCAGGACCAGAATCTGTTTCAATGGGAAAACTCCTGTTGCTTGAAATTTTTTATTCGGGCATTAGTATTTCAACAGTATAAGGCCAAGGCATGTGTTTGTAAAGGCAGCCTTGTTCATCACAGATGACATGATAAATAGATGTTAACCTGTCCCAACGGAGGTGTCGATATATGTTTGCCAATGCCATGGAAGTTTTCAAACTTCTGGATAAATCCAATTGCAGAGAGTGCAATGAACCCACCTGTCTGGCGTTTGCGTCAAAAGTATTTTTAGGGCAAAGAGATCTGTCCGACTGTACTCATCTGGACCCGGAGGTGATTGCAAAATACAGCCAAGCACCCAGAAAAGGATTCAAACCCGGGGAATCGGATTATGAACGGGAACTGGCCGCCATGCAGGAGCGGGTCAAAGAGATCGATCTGGAAGAGGCGGCCCGCAGAACCGGGGGCCGGTTTGACGGGAAATGGCTGACGCTCCGGATATTCGGCAAACCCTTTTCCGTGAACCAGGAAGGACGCTTTAAATCAGACCTGCATATCAATCCCTGGATCACCGGGCCGGTGCTCACCTATGTGCTGGAAAGCAAAGGAACCCCTGTTACCGGACAGTGGATGCCTTTCCGGGAACTGGCCGGAGCCCGGGAGCTGAACGGTTTATATATGAAACGTACAGAGGAGCCGCTGAAAAAAATTGCGGACGCTTATCCGGATCTGTTCGAGGACCTGGGCTTTATTTTCAATGGAAAAGAGATCGAAGAGCAGTATCAGTCCGATATTTCCATGGTGCTGTATCCGCTGCCCCTGGTGCCTGTCATGATCTGTTACTGGAAACCGGATGACGGCCTGGATTCAGACCTGCACCTGTTTTATGATAAAAGCGCATCGCACAACGGCGGCAGTGACATGGTGTTCCGTCTGACCGCCGGCATTGTTCAGATGTTTGAAAAACTGGCCAGGACTCACGGCTGGAGTGCAGCGGCTCAGGCAGCCGACCGATGACATTGGGCTGGTATTTTTAACGGCAATGTGGCAAGGTAAAAATCTGTGATAATTTAAAGTGGAGTTGTCGACATGAAGGTGATTCACTGGACGGAATGCAAGGAAAAACAGATCGAGCGGTTCCCATACAAAGGCGAGCAGCTCGATGTCATCGGCACCAGCATCCGCTGGCTGTCCCAGCACGGGGAGGATGAAAACGGAATTCCGGAATACGGGCTGCGGTTTTTCACCATCCAGCCGGGGGGACAGATTCCCATTCACAACCATTTTTACCACCAGACCATGTATATTCTGTCCGGTGAATTTGAATGCTGGGAATTTGATGAAAAAACCGATGAACTGAAGAAAAAAGTGGCGTGCAAGCCCGGAACCGCTGTTTATATACCGAGTATGCAGCCCCATGGCATGAAAAACGTGACAGACGAACCCGCCACTTTTTTATGCTGCATCTGCAATGTCTATGATGAGGATGCCGCGCTTTGAAAAGGGCGTAACAACGTCAACCCAAAAAGATTTCAGATCCGGTTGATCGGTACATTGGCCAGGTGTTCTTCAAGATATTCATCCATCAGCTCTTTGTACCGGGTTTCAGGAAAATTTTGGCCGCAGGACCTGCAGCAGAACAAAATCCGGGTTCAGGTCCGCCGGATATAAAGGTTTCCGCCGCAGGCCGGGCATTTTTCTTTGATCTTCATGGAGAAAGTCATACAATAATTGAGATGATTTTTCAAATTGCTTTTTACATAAACAGGAGATTTAAAAAAAATGACCCATAAAAAAATCACCCTGGTATATTTCAGTCCCACCGCCACCACAAAAACCGTGCTGGACGCCATCGCAAAGGGGACTGGGTATGAGGTGGACAGTTATGACATCACCTTGTCTGAAGCCAGAAAAAAAATCCCCCAGGACCTGGATACATCCGTGATCGTTTTCGGGGCACCGGTTTACAGCGGCAGATTGCCGAAACTGGCGGCTGATTGTTTTAAACAGGTGTCGGCATCCGGCATTCCCGTCGTGCCGGTGGTGGTTTACGGCAACCGGGAATATGACGATGCATTGCTGGAATTAAAAGATATCTGTGTTCAGTGCAAAGGTGTTCCCGTGGCTGCAGGCGCGTTCATCGGTGAGCATTCGTTTTCCACACAACCCGCGCCCATTGCCCCTGGCAGGCCGGATGAAAAAGATCTGGCATGTGCGGTTGAATTCGGACAAAAGATCAGCCGGTTGCTGGAAACACTTGATCCGGACAAAAAAACGGGTGACCTTGTGGTGCCGGGAAACGTTCCTTATAAAAAACCCTCGGCTGCCAAAGGTGTGCCGTTCATCGATGTGACCGATGACTGTACCGCCTGCGGCACCTGCGTGGCGGTATGTCCGGTGGATGCCATCGATGAAGATGACGGGTTCTGCACGCTTGATGATATCTGTATTCACTGCTGTGCCTGCATTAAAGCCTGTCCGGAATCCGCACGGATCATGAAGGACGGCCCGTTCAAGGACACGGCAGCCAAACTGCATCAGACCTGCGGGGTTCGAAAAGAACCGGAAACATTTTTTGCCCAGACTCAAAAATAACCACCGACTTGCCGGAAAAGGCCAGGGAAATGGCAGCCTAAAAAAGGAAAATAATGGTATTGATGGACGAATATCGTGTCAACACAGCGGATCTGGCCCGACAATGCCAGGATGACCCCTTTGATTTCACCACCACAGCGGATCTGGCGCCCTTAGACAGTGTCATCGGCCAGCGGCGGGCCGTGGAAGCCATCCATTTCGGGCTGAACATGAAGGGACCGGGGTATCATATTTTCATCACCGGTTTGGAAGGCACCGGCAGAACCACCATTACCCGGGAAATTCTGACCACCCATGCCAAAAAACGGGAAACACCCGAAGACCTGTGTCTGGTCAATAATTTTGAAGATCCTTATCAACCCAGGGTCATGGCGCTTCCCACCGGATCGGCCGTGTTTTTTTCAAATAAAATGACCCGGTTTATTGAGGCCTTGAAAACCAATCTGCCCCTGGCATTTGAACAGAAAACCTTTGTTGAGAAACAGGCCCGGATCAAAAAAAAGATGGCAGATGTACAGGACCGCATCATGTCAAGGGTGGCAGCGGCGGCTGAAAAAAAAGACATTAAAATTGTCCGCACGGACGAAGGGTATCAAGCGGTGCCTTTGCAGGAGGGTGAACCGGTTTCTCCGGAAGCGTTTTCCGCCCTGGAACCGGAACGCCGCACCGCTATTGAAAAAGATCTGGCCCGGGTTCAGCAGCAGATGAAAGATGCGGTGGCACAGATTCAGCAGCAGGCAAAAAAAACACAGCAAGCGTATCAGGAACTTTTGGTTGAAACAGCCGGTGCCTTGTTTTCCCGGGAGATGGACCTGTTGTTTACGGACTTTGACGACCGGCCCCAGGCCCGCAAATTTCTTGCGGAAGCAAAAAAAGACCTGACAGACCATCTGCCGCTCCTGCTCAGTTCGCTGGATCCTGACACGGATCAGGGGACGGAAACCACTGAAATGCTGGAATTTCTGGATAAGCGCTACCAGGTCAATGTTTTAGTGGACCGGCGGGGGGAACACGGGGCCCCGGTGATTTTTGAGCCGGCCCCCACATTCCAGAATCTGTTTGGAAAAATTGAAAAAATGCCGGTGCAGGGTATGGTGTCCACTGATTTCACCATGGTGCAGGCCGGTTCGCTGTTGCGGGCAAACAAGGGGTTTCTGGTTTTGGAAATCGATGCGGTATTGCGCCATCCAGAGGTCTGGGAGACCTTGAAAACCACCTTGCAGAACAAAAAGATGTATATTCAGGATCCGCCGGATCAGTCCGGGCCTGCCATGGCATCTTTGCGGCCCGACCCCATTGACCTGGATGTCAAAGTGGTGCTGGTGGGCGGATATGAAATTTTCCGGGCGCTTCAGGGTGCAGATCCCAAGTTCAACCGGATTTTCAAGGTCCGGGCGGATTTTGATTATGAAGTGGATGTCAGTCGTGAGAACCTGTTCAATTACGCCCGGTTCATCGCCCGGGCCTGTGAAACTGAAAATCTGCCGGCTTTTACCTCCTGTGGTGTGACTGCCGTGGTTGAGTACGGCAGCCGGATGGCGGAAAGTAAATACAAATTGTCCCTGCGGTTCGGACGGATTCTGGACCTGCTCAAGGAAGCCGCTTTCTGGGCTGACCGTGATCAGGCAAAGGCTGTGACTGCGGAACACGTGGCCCGGGCCCTGAATGCCTTCAGGTTCCGGCATAACCTGTATGAGGAAAAGGTCCAGGAAAAATATGATGACCACTCCATTCTCATCGATCTGACCGGGTCGGTGACGGGCCAGGTCAATGCGCTGGCAGTCTACCAGGTGGGAGATCTGGCCTTTGGCCGGCCTTCCCGGATCACGGCGGAATCCTACATGGGAAAGCCCGGTATCATCAATGTGGAGCATGAAGCCGATCTTTCCGGCCAGACCCATGACAAAGGGGTGATGATCATTGCCGGATTCCTGGGCCGGATGTTTGCCCAGGAATATCCGTTGAGCGTATCGGTGAGCATCACATTTGAACAAAGTTACAGCGGTGTGGATGGTGACAGTGCCTCTTCCACGGAACTGTATGCAGTCTTGTCCAGCCTGTCCGGATATCCCATCCGTCAGGGGATTGCCGTGACCGGGTCCGTGAATCAGAAAGGACAGATCCAGTCCATCGGCGGGGTGAACGAAAAGATCGAAGGATTTTTTGACGTATGTGCCGGCCGGGGTCTCACCGGAGATCAGGGGGTGATGATCCCTTCCGCCAATATCAGGAATTTAATGCTCAGAAAAGATGTGGTGGACGCCGTGGACCAGGGGCGATTTCATATTTATCATGTGTCAACCATTGAACAGGGAATTGAAGTGTTGACCGGTGTGCCGGCAGGCCGGGCCGATGAGGGTGCCATGTTTCCGGAAAATACGGTGTTCGGCGCGGTTCAGCAAAAACTTAAAAAATTTCATGATCAAACCACACCAGGTCCCTGGTCTGGCCGATGAATTCTGTGAACAGATATATGGGCAATTCAACCCAGCACCTTTTTTTTAGGGTTGACAACGGTCCGGTTTCAATTAATTGTATGGGTGTGTTTTTCTGCCTTTTTTGATTGTAACGCAACATGAATTGATTGCGCTGATTGATCAGAGGCGGTATTTAATATGAACGCAAACAAAAGGAGGCCGATGATGCCAGCTGTTGGAGAGACCTACAAATGTGAGATATGCGGAAATGTCGTGGAAGTGAAAGAAGCCGGAGAGGGTGAACTGGTCTGTTGCGGACAGCCCATGGAAAAACAGTAATCCGGGATTTTTTTTGATCCCATCGCCTGATGTGACAAGAGCAGAAAAAGGGGGGAGCATACCTTTTTCTGCTCTTTTTTTTTGCTGTCCGCTCAATCGATGAGCGGGTCGAGCATATAAAGAATATCACTTTCCCGGGATGGATAAGGGGCCATGATATGGTCATTTTTGAGCCGGCTGACCGGGGTTTTATCAATCATGGCCTGTTTAAAGATATTGACCAGTCCGGTGGTGTTGTCTCCCAGAAAATGGGCCCCTAAAATACCGCCTTTATCATCCGTCAGGATTTTGTAGGCAGCATGGGTCATGCCGATCCGCCGGTAGGTGGGCCAGTTTAATTCGGTTTCATGGCTTTTTCTATAGGGTGTGTTTTCCTTTTGAAGCATCTCTTCGGTCTTGCCCACCATTCCCAGCTGGGGATAGGTGAACAGCACGGCAGGCACGACCGTGTAATCCATAACCGGCAGGTCAGTGCCGTTTTCCAGGGCCATGATGGACCGTGCCGCCACATGGGCCTCCATGTCCGCCACCCTTGCCAGCATCACAGTATCGGCGCAGTCACCGATGGCAAAAATGTGGGGAATCGATGTCTGCATGGCCGGGTTGACGTCAATGCCTCTTCTGGATGATTTAATGCCGGCAGTATCCGGAGACAGCGGTTCAATATCGGGAGTCCGCCCGGCACTGTTCACCACCAGATCCACCACCAGGGGGGGGCCGGATTTAAAATGAACGGTGTATTCATCACTGTTTTTTGTCACAGATGTTATGGATACGCCGGTTCGTACCTGAATGCCGTCTGCTTCCGATGCCCGGACCAGTTGTGTGACCATGTCCTGGTCAAAAGGGCCTAAGGTACGGTCCCCTGCCTCAAGGATATGGATATTCTGATTTCGGCTGCCGAGCCGGGCCGCAAAATGGGCGAATTCAAAAGAGATGAACCCACCGCCGATAAATGCGATGCGTGGGGGCAACGCGGTCAGATTCAGAAAATCATCACTGGTGATCAGATGTTGGGCCCCGTCAATGGGCAGTTGGGCTGGAACCGCACCGGTTGCGACAATCACATAGCGGGTTTTATAATCGTTTTCGCCGATACGCAGGGTGGTGGTATCCAAAAATTTGGCCTGGCCCTGCAGATACGTGATACCGCTGCCTTTGAGACCGGCAATGGTATTTTCAGGGACTTTGGAGGTAAACCGGGTTTTTTGTTTTTGTACCTGGTCCCAGTTGAACCCGGGTAGTTTTGTGATACCTTTTCCCAGCAGATGCCGGCTGCGGGCCACCACTTCCATGGTTTCATAAAACCATTTTTTTGCCTGACAGCCCCGCAAGGCACAGACCCCGCCGGGGGTCGGACTGTTTTCTGCAATGGCCACACGATACCCTTCTGCAGCCAGGTCATAGGCGGCTGTCTGGCCGGCAGTGCCGGTTCCGATCACGATCACATCGAATTGTTCCATGGTACCCCCCTTTTGAAAAAAATGCCCGGTGCCGCCTGTAAAAGGCCGCACCGGGCATGATGAATCCAAATACAGGAATCTTTGTTAACCAGGTGAAATTAACTTTCAATCACCCCGGCCCGGACCCCTTTCAGATAGCTCATGCAGTAGTTGTCATGGCCCAGCAGCATGTCTGCGGTTTTGATGGCGGCCATGATTTTTTTGTCCAGCGGATCGATAATGGCGGAATCCATGCCCGATGCCATCATCAGGGTGACAAAGGTGCGGTTGATGATGTGGCGCTGGGGCAGGCCGTAGGAAATATTGGACAGGCCGCCGGTGATGTGCACTTCCGGAAATTTAGCCTTGATGGCCCGCACCGCGTCCAGGATCATCACCCCTTTGGTGCTGTCCGTGGAAATGGGCTGCACCAGGGGATCCACATAGATGTTGGCGGTGGGTATCCCGATCTTGTTGAGTTCTTCCACCAGGGTTTTCGCCCTTGCCACAATGTCATCGGACTGGGTGGGCATGCCCCCGTCATCCATGCACAAGGCGATGACTTTGCAGTCCTTGCCTTTCAGAAACGGAATCATGTTGTCAAACCGTTCCTTTTCCAGGCTGATGGAGTTGATCATGGGGGTCTTTTCCACCATGGCAAATGCCATCTCCAGGATGGCCGGGTCCGGGCTGTCCAGGGCCAGGGGCACGGTGGCAATGGGCTGGATGGTTTCCAGCAGCCATTTCATGTCCGCTTCTTCATGGCCGATGCGGGCCCCGGCATTCACGTCGATAAACGCGGCACCGGCTTCCTGCTGCCTGGTGACATCATCGATGATGTACTGGGCGTTTCGTTCGGCCACAGCAGCCTGGACCAGTTTTCTGGAGGTGTTGATACGTTCTCCGATTACTTCAAACATGGGGATCTCCTTCTCCGTGTCCTTAATTAAGCAACCAGCTTTTTGGCCAGTTTTGAGGCAGACCCGGCATCGGCGGCAAATCCGTCCGCACCAATGTCATCGGCAAATGACTGGGTGACCGGGGCACCGCCCACCAGAATTTTCACCTGATCCCGCAATCCCGCTTCCACAATGGCATCTATGGTTTGTTTCATCATGGGCATGGTGGTGGTCAAAAGGGCTGACAGGCAGACGATCTGGGCATTGGTTTCCTTGATCTTGGACACAAAGTCTTCGGGCGGAATGTCCACACCCATGTTGGTCACCTGCATGCCCGCACTTTCCATCATCATGGCCACCAGGTTCTTGCCGATGTCATGCAGGTCGCCTTTGACCGTTCCGATCAGAACGGATGCGCCGGCAGATCCTTCGCCTTCGGCCAGCAGCGGCTTGAGAATGACGACGCAATTGGCCATGGCATGGGCTGCCATCAGCACTTCAGGGATGAACATGTCTCCGGATTCCATTTTTTCACCCACAATGTCCATACCGGCGATCAGCCCTTTGTTCAGGATCTCGTTGGCCGGCACGTTCTGGTCCAGGGCTTCTCTGACCAGGCTTTCGAGTTTGGCTTCGTCACAGGCCACCAGGGCTTCGGTAATCGCGTTGAAATCAGTCATTTTTTTCTCCTTTATTGGTTTTTGCGTTTTTCAACAAAATCAGTCAATTGCTTTTCAATATCCGGATCAATATCCGGCCGTTCATACGCAGCCAGCCGCTGGGCCACTTTGTCTTCAGCGATCTGGTAGATGTGCTGTTTCCCTGCCTTGGCCCAGGCATCTTTGTTTTTCCGGCTCATAAGGGAAGGCATGTAAAATTCAGTCCGGCACAGCTGAAAGGTTTTGGGATGGGTCAGGTACTGACCGCCGATTCCCACCTGTTTGATGATATCCAGATCAATGGCCTCGTCTGTCAACGCAACGGGTTTGATCATGTTTCTTACCATACCGCACAGCTCTTCGTCCACCAGAAATTTTTCAAAACTCATGGCAATGTAAGATCCCAGAATACCGCAGGCATGCAGAATAAAATTGATACCGCTTGTGGCGGCCGTGTAGAGCGCCAGAGCGGATTCGGCCCCGGCCTGGGCATCGGTGCACAGGGAGTCGGTGAGCCCGCCCCCGGATCTGGAGGGCAGGTTGTAGAATCGTGCCATCTGGGCCACCAGATGGATGTTTTTGGACAGTTCCGGTGCCCCGATGGACAGGGCCCCGGTTTTCATGTCCATGGCGGACGAGGTGGAACCGTAGATCACAGGCGCCCCCGGTCTTACCAGCTGGGCCAGGGTGATGCCGGCCAGTATTTCCGCGTTCTGCAGGGCTATCACCCCGCCCAGGGTTACCGGGCCGGATCCGCCGGCCATGATCAAAGACGCCACCACACAAGCCTGGTTGTGGCGGGCCAGTTCAATCAAAGACCCGATCATTTCATCGGAAAACTGCAACGGGGACAGGGAATTGATCAAAGACACGGACACGGTCTTGTCCATGATGTTTTTTTTGCCGCCCCAGAGAATACCGGCCATCTCGATGCCGTCCAGGGCACCTTGGCGGGATACCGGGCTGCCCATGAACGGTTTGTCGCACAACAGCATGTTGGACAGGTTCAGGTCCAGGTGAACGGTCTGGTGGGGCATATCCGCCGGTTCCACCATCATCCATCCGTTCATGTCGATATACGGGGAAGTCTGGATGAGTTTACAGAAATTGTCATAGTCTTCCATGCTGGCCTGGCGTTCGTTGCCTTTGGCATCCATGACAAACGGAGCCCCGTATCCGGGGAGAAACACAAAGTCGTCCTCACCGATCTCCACATTTTTTTCGGGGTTCCTGGCGTGGACCGTGAACCGTTTGGGTGCGGTTTCCAGGGCTTTTTGAACCGCAGGTTCTTCAAAAAACACCGTGGTGCCTTCCACCTTGAACCCATTGTCCTTGAAAATCTCAAGGGCTTCCTTGTCATTAAAGGCCACGCCGGTGGTCTTCAACAGATCCATGGCAGCGTCATGGATTTTTTCCATTTCCTGCCGGCTCATTTCCTGCATTCGGTCATACATCATGATTCCTCCTTATCATGGACAGTATTGTCCAGTGGTTAATAATGGCGTTATGCGGTGTCGGTTTTTTTACATTGATTCAATCCCTTAAACAGGCCGAACAGTGCCACCAGCAGCAGAAACATCAGCGGGAATGCGGTGGCAATGGATGCGGTCTGAATGGCTTTGAGACTCCCGGACCCGGCCAGCACCGCCGCCACAGCGCCCAGGGCGATACCCCAGAAGGCCCTTAAGTTCCGGCCCGGATTTTCATGACCGGAGACAAACATGGCCAGAGAAATGGCGGCCGAATTGGCGGATGTCAGAAAGAAAGTGGCAATGAGAAAGATCAGGGCCACGGCCAGAAGCCCGGTCAATGGCAGGTTCTGGGCAATGGCAAAAATAGCGCTTTCCACCCCATGGGCTTCCAGGGTCCCGGTGACATCAAAATGGATGCCCGCACCCCCCACCACGCCGTACCACAGAAAATTGCCCAGAGACGGCAGGATCAGTGCGGCCGCCACGGTCTCCCGGATGGTTCTGCCTTTGGAGATCCGGGCGATGAACACGGCCACAAACGGGGACCAGCTCATCCACCAGGCCCAGTAGAACACGGTCCAGGATCCGATCCAGTTGCCATCGTATCCGGGGGCCGTGAACAGACTCATGGGAATGAAGTGCAGCAGATACTGGCCGAAAGAATTGACGGTCAGGTTCACCAGAAAAATGGTGGGGCCGAACACCAGTACGAAAAACCATACGGCCACAAATACCCACATGTTGACATCTCCCATCAGTTTCACCCCTTTCTGGAGCCCGGTGTACACGGACAGGGTGAAAATGGCGGTAAGGACCCCGATGATGATGTAGGTGCCGGACGGCCCCAGTTCCAGGCCGTACTGGTATTTAAGCCCGGCAGACAGCTGAAGGGCTACAAATCCGGTGGTGGTGGCCAGGCCCCCTAATGTGGCAAACACGGCAAAAATATCCAGCACCTTTCCCCAGGTGCCGTGGATCCGGTCTCCGATGGCATAATAGAATGCAGAAGAAAATTTCAGCGGCAGGTTTTGGGTGAAACAGGCATGGGCCAGGGCAACGGTGAGCAGGGCATAGATAGACCAGGCACTCAATCCCCAGTGAAAAAACGAATAAGTCATGGCGTTGGCTCCGGCCGCCGGGGTCAAAGGATCGCCGCCGAAATAAGGGGGCGGACTCATGTAGTGGTAAGCCGGTTCGGCCGGGCCCCAGAACACAATGCCTGCGGCAATGGCCGACCCGAACAGCATGGCGAACCAGGAGAAATTGGAAAATTCAGGCCGGTCTTGAGGCAGGCCCAGTTTAATGGATCCGTAAGCAGGGCCCATGAGTACAAAGCATCCCATGACCAGAAAAAACACGGTGATCAGGTACAGCCAGGTCCACATGGTGGTGGTCCAGGAGAACACGGTATTGATCACGGATGCCATGTTGTCGGGAAACAGAATGGACCAGAGCACAAATGCGATGGTCACGCCCGCAGATATCCAGAAAATCATGGGGTCAAAGGGGCGGGCTGAAGCCGGGGTACGGGCCATGGGCAATCTCCTGAAATGGTTTGTTTGATTGTCGAAAGCCTGCCGTTGCATTGCAGGCAGTCCGGCGTTTGTTTCTTGAAGTTATCTGTCGCCATTTAAGATGCAGGATTGATGCCAGCATGTTAAGATTTCCGGGTGATGTATGAATCGCCCAGATGACAGGCAGATACGATATATTTCCTTTTAACGGATTTTACGGATCAGATTGGAAAAAGTGAAAAATTTTTTTCTTATAACCGAATTTTATGAAAAATATTTTTCTTATGAAAATTATTTTTCATATTCGCGACATAAAATCAGCCCGGCAAAGCTGATATTTTTTTATTTTATAATGGAACAGCTGTCTGGATATGCCTAAGTGTCTGGCCGCCTGGGTCACATTGCCCCGGCAGGCAGCCAGGGCGTTTGTCACAGCGGTTCGTTCCTGGTCTGCCTGGATCTGGGCCAGGGGCCGGGAGGGGTCCGGCAAATCGGAAACCCGGGAGATGATGGGTTCAGCAAGTCCTTTTTTATCCGTCGGTGGCCGATCTTCGGGCGGGATTCGGGGTGCCGGAGGTGCCATGGGTTCCAGGGTGTCCAGTCCCGGGGTGAACGGATCGATACCCAGAATTTTCTCCTGTCCGGCCAGATTCATGGCCCCTTCAATGAGATGTTCCAGTTCCCGGATATTGCCCGGCCATTGATAGACCTGAAACAATTCCCGGACTTCCCGGGAAATCCCCTGGACATGGGTACCCAGGCGCTGGTTGTATTTTTTAATGAAATGAATGGTCAGTTCTCTGATACTGTCCAGCCGCTCCCGCAACGGGGGCAGCTTGACCATCACAACGCCAAGCCGGTAATACAGGTCCGTACGCAGCCGGTTTTCCCGGATGGCGACCCGGGGATCCCGACTCACTGAACTGATGATTTTTACATCCACCGGAATTTCCTTGACCGATCCCAGGCGGCGGACCTGTTTTTCCTGGATTGCCCGGAGCAGTTTGGCCTGCAGTTCCATAGGCATGGCCAGCAGTTCATCCAGAAACAAGGTGCCTTTGTGGGCGGTTTCAAACAATCCGGGCTTGTCCAGAGCCCCGGTGAACGCGCCCCGGGTGGTGCCGAACAGCATGCCTTCCATCAGATACTGGGGGATGGCCGCACAGTTGACCGCCACATATTTTTCCTTGTGCCTGGGGCTGAAATTGTGGATGGATTGAGCGAACAGCTCCTTACCGGTACCGGTTTCTCCCTGAATCATGATGGGGGAAGGGGATGCGGCCGCTTTCTGGGCGGTTTCCTTGACCCGGATGAAATCCGGGCTGGAGCCGATCAGGTCATCAAAGGTGTATTGGGTCCCGTTTCCCAGTGTGGACCGGCATTCGGATGCAGAAGGCACCGGCATGGATCGGCGCAGCTGCTCGTAGTCCTTGACAAAGCAGATGACGCCGGTAATGGTTTTATGATCGAACAGCGGATAGACTGAAGTGATGGTGTTGGCAACTTTCCCGGACACGGTTTTGTAGAAAAAAATCCGATTTTTGATGGCCTGTTGATGCCGGGCGCATTGCATGATCATGCTGGTGCGGTTGCTCAACTCATAGATTTCGGTCACTTTAAGGCCCATGGCTTTTTCAGGAGAAATGCCGTCGATTCTGGCCTGAGCCTGGTTGTAGTACTGAATGATCCCGTTGATATCGGCAATCATTACCCCGTCATCCAGATGATCCAGCACGGACAAAAAATTGATCTGGTTCATGTTCAGCAGTCCGGATGCTGCCTTGGAACTCCCCATACCCGATATCCTTGATGGTTAAAATTCTGCCAACGCGTTTTTTTGACATGGAACCATAAAATCAGGGATCGGTACAAGAAAAAAATAAAAAACCCGGGGGATACAGTCAAAAATCCCCCGGGTTCCGCCGGATACCGGCACCTTGTGTTAAAATGGATGCATCATGACGGGAACATGGTTTCCTCGATGTCGACCGCCGCGCTGCTGGTGTTCATCAACGCGGCAAACCGGCCCAGGGTCACCGGCAGCATGGTTTCGGTGAAAAACTGTAATGATTTGATGATACCCTGGTAGAACGGCTGGTCTTTTTTCTTGGCGGTTTCCAGTTTCCGGGCTGCAATGGTGGCCCGCCACAGCAGCATCCAGGCCATGACCGTGTCTCCGGCCGCATCCTGGAACGGATGGGCATTGGCAAATGCAGCCAGCACTTTGTCGGACATGGCGGTCTGACCCATGTGAATGGCCACTTCCGCCAGTTTGTTGACCGCTTCCTCCACTTTGACGGCATATCCCTGGATGGTTTCGATCTCCTTGGCCTGGGCCAGGGTTTTCTGCATTTCTCCGAACAGGTCCATGATGGGCTTGCCCTTGTTTAAGCCCAGTTTTCTGCCCAGAAGATCCATGGCCTGAATCCCGTTGGTACCTTCGTAGATCAGGGTGATGCGGCAGTCGCGGAGCAGCTGGGCCATGGGGTATTCCTCGATGAACCCGTATCCGCCGTATACCTGCATGCCCTGGGAACACATCTCAAAGGCCCGGTCCGTGACATACCCTTTGGCAATGGGGGTCAGAATTTCCACAAACCCCTGGTATTTGGCTTTTTCCTCGTCTGTGGGTGCATATTTGGCCATGTCTGAGCAAAAATGCACAAAATAGAGTAAAGACCGCATCCCTTCCACATTCACTTTCATCAGCATGAGCTGACGACGCACATCCGGATGCTGGATAATGGGCACGCCCTGGGCATTCGGGTTCAGGATTTCAGTCAATGCCTTGCCCTGGATCCGGGTTTTGGCATAATCCAGGGCATACATATAGGCGGCCGTGGCACAGGCAAATCCCTGATACCCCACCAGGAGACGGGCTGCATTCATCATCAGGAACATGGCTTTCATGCCCTTGTTTTCTTCTCCCAAAAGCGTGCCGATGCAGTTGCCTTTGGAACCCAGAGCCAGAGAACACGTGGAATTGCCGTGGATACCCATCTTGTGTTCGATGCCGGTGCACACCACATCATTGAATTCCCCTAAGGATCCGTCGGCATTGACCCGGATTTTGGGCACCAGGAACAATGAGATGCCTTTGGTGCCGTCCGGGGCACCTTCGATGCGGGCCAGGACCGGGTGAATGATGTTTTCCGCCAGATCATGCTCGCCGCCGGAAATAAAGATCTTTTCTCCCACAATGGAGTAAGTCCCGTCTCCGTTGGGCGTGGCTTTGGTGGTTAAAGCACCGACATCTGATCCGGCATTGGGTTCGGTGAGCAGCATGGTGCCGCACCATTTGCCGGTGTACATATTTTTCAGATACAACTCTTTTTGTTCCTGGGTGCCGAAATGTTCCACCAGGTGACCGGCACCCTGGGTCAGGCCGGGATACATCATGAACGGATAATTGGCGCCGTTGAAATATTCCGCCACTGCCGATGCCACGGTTCTGGGCATGCCCTGTCCGCCCCATTCCGGGTCTTCGGTGACCGCCAGCCATTCTCCGTCGTTGAACAGTTCAAACAGCCGCTTGAACGCCGCCGGCGTGGTCACTTGGCCGTTTTCCAGCTGGCATCCCTCCTGGTCTCCTTCCTTGCTGGCCGGCAGCAGTTCCTTGACTGCAAAATTCCTGGCTTCTGAAATCACCAGATCAATGGTTTTTTTGTTGAAATCCGCAAATCCGTCATAAAGTTTGGACAACGATTCTGCGTTGAGCTGCTCATGCATGACAAATTCGATGTCCCGCCGGTCTGAAATAACCTGTGTCATGATTGGATGATCCTCCTAATGTGAATGTCTGTCATGGGTTCTGAATAGTTGTTCATTGGGTTGATTCCTGATTTTTCAACGGGAATACCCGGGTAAAACCCATGAAAAAAGTTGCCTTATAAAATTAATATTAAATTATAATAAAAGGTTGCAATTCATTTTTAAAAATGATTCCGTAATAATTGCAAAGAGAATACCTGATTTCAATAAAATGAATACTCATTCATTACATGGAATTTTAACAGTGTCAATGATTATTTTCAAAATATTGATATTGCTTGACCCTGTGATTGTTTTTTGGTAATTCTAACTAGTTGGACAATGCAGGATAGTTAACGCCAGTGACATGCATATGTCAGGCGTTTTTTGGATTTGTGATTAACACTAATTTGGAGGATGAGAATGAAAAAATTGTTACTGACTGTGTTAAGTGTTTTTATGGTCATGTCTTTGACGATGTCTGCCGGTGCAAAGACGTTTAAGATGGGTCTGGATGCCGACCCCGTATCCCTGGATCCCCAGGTACAGTTGTCAGGCGGCATGCTCCAGCTGTCCCACTGGGTGTTTGATCCTCTGGTGCGCTGGACCCAGGAAATGGATTTCGAACCCCGCCTGGCCACCAGCTGGGAACGGCTGGATGACCTGACCATGCGGTTTCATCTCAGAAAGGGTGTCAAGTTCCACAGCGGCAACGACTTTACCGCCAAAGATGTGAAATGGTCTTTTGACCGCATGCGCAAAAGCGTGGACTTCAAAGGCCTGCTGGAACCCTTTGAGGGATGTTACATCGTGGATGATTACACCGTGGACGTTAAAACCAAAAAAGCGTATCCTTTGGTGCTCAATATGGCCACCTATTTCTTTGCCATGGATTCCGAATTTTACACCGGCACCGATGAAAACGGCCAGCCCAAGGATGCCATTCTCAAAATCGGTGAATCGTTTGCATTGAACAACGCTTCGGGTACAGGCCCCTTTATTGTCACCAACCGCCAGCACAACGTAATCCTGGAAATGAAACGGTTTGAAGACTACTGGGACACAAACAGCCCGGGCAATGTCACTGAATTCATCCTGAGCCCCATCAAGGAAAACGCCACCCGGGTGGCAGCTCTTTTATCCGGCGGGGTGGACTGGATCTCTCCGGTGCCCCCCCAGGACTTTGCCAGAATCCAGTCCGATGACAAGGTCAAACTGGTGAACATTAACGGCGGCCGGATCATCACCTTCCAGATGAACCCCAACCGGGTGGAGGCATTCAAGGATGTCAGAGTCCGCCAGGCCATTGTCCATGCCGTGAACAACGAAGGCATCGTCAAACAGATCATGAAAGGCACGGCCACGGTGGCGGCCCAGCAGGGTCCCAAAGGCTATCTCGGCTACAAGGAAAATCTGACCCCCCGCTATGACCTTGAAAAAGCCAAGGCCCTCATGAAAGACGCCGGATATGAAAACGGGTTTGAAATTTCCATGATGGCCCCCAACAACCGGTATGTCAATGATGCCAAGATTGCTGAAGCCACAGCCCAGATGCTGGGAAAAATCGGCATCAAGGTGAACCTGAAAACCATGCCCAAGGCCCAGTACTGGAATGAATATGATGATAGAGCCGCCGACATGATGATGATCGGATGGCATTCTGACACCGAAGACTCCGGAAACTTTTCCGAATTTCTGACCATGTGTCCCAATGCGGAAACCGGCTACGGCCAGTATAACAGCGGATACTGCAATCCCAAAGTGGATGAGCTGACCATCGCAGCCCAGTCGGAAACCGATGTGGAAAAACGGACCGCCATGCTCCAGGAAATCGAGCAGATTCTGTATGATGATGCCGCGTTTGTGCCGTTTCACTGGCAGAACCATTCCTATGGCGTCAAAAAGAACGTGCAGGCGCAACCGGTCATCAATGCCCAGAATTTTCCGTATATCGGAGACCTGGTCATCGAATAGAAAATTTCGGTTGTCGATTTTTGCAGTTTAACCTGTCACTGCCGCCCGGAAAGGTTTTCCGGGCGGCAGTGCTTAAATCTGGAAACAACGGCATCACATGATTGCATTTATCATACGCAGAATTCTCCAGGCAGTGGTGGTCATGCTGGTTATCAGCCTGGTGGTATTTGCCATAAAAAAAGAGTTTGGTGATCCGGTCCGGGACCTGGTGGGAGAGCGGGTCACCCCGGAAGAGCGGCAACAGATCGCCGATAAAATGGGGCTTAATGATCCGTTCCTGATCCAGTACGGCCGGTTTGTCAAAAATGCCGTGACCCAAGGGGATCTGGGGCGGTCCTTTTTATACAACAAACCCAATCTTGAGGTGATTGTGAACCATGCGCCGGCCACCATCGAGCTGGTGCTGGGGACTGCGCTGATTATCATTGTCCTGTCTTTACCCCTGGGGGTTTACTGTGCCTTGAAGCCAAGAAGCTGGTTGTCCCGGTTTACCATGAGCTTTTCCACGTTAGGGGTGTCCATGCCCGTGTTTTTGACCGCCATCCTGCTGATCTATCTGTTTGCGGTGCACTGGCGGATCCTGCCCTCCTACGGCCGGGGGGAAACCGTGGATCTTTTCGGCAACGGTATATGGATGACCGGGCTTTTAACCATTGACGGGCTCAAACATCTGATTCTTCCCTGTATCTCTTTGTCCACGCTCATGCTGCCCCTGTTTATCCGCCTGATCCGCTCTGAGATGATGGAGGTGCTGGAAACCGAATATATCAAATATGCCTGGGCCAAAGGGCTGTCGCCCAAACGGGTCTGGCTGGTGCATGCATTCAAGAACACCCTGCTGCCGGTCATCACGGTGTTCGGGGTCCAGATCGGAATCATGTTTGCCTTTACCCTGCTTACGGAACTGGTATTCCAGTGGCCGGGCATGGGATTCATGTTCTTAGAGGCGGTGAACCGGGCGGATCTCTCATTGCTCATTGCCTATCTGGTGGTGGTGGCGGCCTTGTTTGTGGTGGTCAATACGGTTGTGGATATTCTTTATGGCTTTATCAATCCCACTGTCAGGATAGCAGGAACCAAATGAAAACAAAATTACAGCAGTTTAAAGAATCCTATTTTTTATACAGTTTCCGGCGGGACATGGTGGCCATGGCAAGCTTTGTGGTCCTGGTGTTTTTTTTGCTTATCGCGTTTGCCGCTCCCTGGATTTCTCCCATGAACCCATATGATTCCGCCAATATTGACATCATGAATTCGGAAATCCCCCCCATGTGGATGGACGGCGGATCAAAAGAATTTCCCCTGGGCACCGACAATCAGGGCCGGGACATGCTGTCCACCATGTTCTACGGGCTGCGCACCTCCATTATCATAGGACTTGGGGCTGTGGCTATCCAGGCGAGCATCGGCATTGTCTTAGGGCTTATGGCAGGGTATCTGGGAGGGAAAACCGATGCCGTTCTCATGCGCCTGGCAGATATCCAGTTTTCTTTTCCCTATCTCATGGTGGCCATCTTCATGAGCGCCATCTTTCAGGTGGTGTTTGGTGCCGGCAGTTTTGAACAGCTTGCCATACCGCTGTTGACCATCATCATTGGTCTGTCCAACTGGCCCATGTTCGCCAGGACCATCCGGGCCTCGGTCATGGGGGAAAAAAACAAGGAATATGTGGAGGCGGCACGGGTGATCGGCCTGCCCCAGAGGATCATCATGTTCCGGCATATTCTGCCCAATGCCCTGACATCGGTGATGGTCATTTCCACCATCCAGGTGGCCAATGCGGTCATGAGTGAGGCGGCCCTGTCGTTTCTGGGACTGGGTATGCCCGTGACAAAACCGTCTTTGGGGTCTCTTATCCGGTCCGGACAGGAATACTTTTTTTCCGGGTCCTGGTGGATTACGGTGCTGCCGGGGCTGTGGCTGGTGCTCTTTATCCTGGTCATCAACCTGCTGGGTGACTGGCTCCGGGATGTGCTTAACCCGAAATTATACAAAGGATAACACAAACTTAAGATGTCTTCTCTTTTAGAAGTCCGGGACCTTGAAGTGAAATTTGCCCTCAGGTCCGGAGATATTACGGCAATCGACGGTGTCAGCTTTCAACTGGATCCCGGAGAACGCATGGGTCTGGTGGGGGAAAGCGGGGCCGGCAAATCGGTTACGGGTTTTGCCATCATCAACCTGATTTCCAAGCCCGGGTATATTTCCAGGGGCAGCATTCATTTTGAGGGAAAAGAGATATCTGCCTATCCCCCGGAAAAAATGCGCAAAATCAGAGGCAACCGGATTTCCATGATTTTTCAGGACCCCATGATGACGCTGAATCCGGTGTACACCATCGGGTTTCAGATGATCGAAACCCTGAGGGCCCACAGGGATATATCCAAATCCGAAGCCCGGGCCATTGCCCTGGAAAAATTGAAGCTGGTCCAGATGCCGTCTCCTGAAAAGCGGCTGGCCCAGTACCCCCACGAATTGTCCGGGGGCATGCGTCAGCGGATCATCATTGCCATCTCCCTTTTGGCGGATCCGGCCATCATCATTGCGGACGAGCCCACAACCGCTTTGGATGTCACCATCCAGGCCGAGATCATGGACCTGCTTCAGGAACTGTGTGAAAAAGAAAAAATGGGGCTGATCCTCATCACCCATGACTTAGGGGTGGTGTCCCAGGTGACCGAAAAAATTGCGGTGATGTATGCAGGCAAGATCATTGAATACGGCCCGACGGATACCGTGGTGCATCATCCGGTGCATCCCTATACCATCGGACTTATCGGGTCCATTCCCGGCTCCATTGAACCGGGTAAAGACCTCAAGCAGATTCCGGGCATGATGCCCACCCTTACCAATATTCCGCCCGGGTGTGCATTCAACCCCAGGTGCGAACTTGCGGCAGATATCTGTACCCGGCAGACCCCGGTGCTGGAAGAAAAACAAAACGGTATTATGGCAGCCTGTCATATGAAATAAGATAAGGAAAATCCATGACGACGAATCATACCCCTTTATTGCGCGTCCAGAACGTGTTCAAGCATTTTGATATTTCCGGCGGATTTCTGGACCAACTGCGTTTCAAAGGCGGCATTCATCTGGAAAAAACCACTGTCAAGGCTGTGAATAACGTCTCTTTGTTTGTCAACAAAGGAGAAACCCTGAGCGTGGTGGGGGAAAGCGGGTGCGGAAAATCCACCCTGGCACGGGTCATCCTGGGGCTGTACCGGCCCAATGCCGGCAAGATTTTTTATGGCGGCCAGCGCATCGATACCCTTTCCCATGAGCAGTGGCTTCCCTTTCGCAGAAAAATGCAGATGATTTTCCAGGACCCCTATGCGTCATTGAATCCCAGAAAAACCGTGCGACAGACCCTGGAAGAACCCTTGCGGTTCCACAACCCGAAAATGACATCCGAAGAAGCCAGGGACAAGGTGGCCTATGTCATGGAACAGGTGGGGGTGGATCCTGCCTGGATCGCCCGGCACCCCCATGAATTTTCCGGGGGGCAGCGCCAGCGCATCTCCATTGCCAGGGGGCTGATACTGGATCCTGATTTTATCGTGGCAGACGAGCCGGTGTCTGCCCTGGATGTCTCCATCCAGGCCCAGATTCTGAACCTGCTCATGGATTTGCGGGAAAAACATGACCTGACCTATCTGTTTATCACCCATGACCTGTCTGTGGTGCACCACATCAGTTCCCGGGTGGCAGTCCTGTATCTGGGTACTGTATGTGAACTGGCCTCGGCCAATGATCTTTTCAACGAACCCCGGCATCCTTATACCAGAGCCCTTTTGTCTGCCATCCCAAAGGTGGGGGAAAAAAAGGCCAAGCACATCAAACTCAAGGGCGAGGTGCCCACACCGGTGAATCTGCCGTCAGGGTGCGTGTTTCATAACCGGTGTGTCTTTGCCCGGGACCGGTGCAAAAAAGAATTTCCCCGCCTCAATGAACTGCCCAACGGCAGTTTTGTGTCCTGCCACGGAGTGGAAGAAGGGTGGGATATGGGTTGAAATAGCTGGCCGGTGTTTAATTATTGCAGTTTTTTTACCGGGAGCGTAAGATGGCGCAAATAGACTGGGTCGTTTGCATAAAACAATCGGTTTGGGGTGATAAGATAAAAACCCGCTGATGGAGGGGTGAAAAAGATGTCTGACACAGTTTCAAGTCGTCCCAAAGTGCTTGTGATCGATGATGAGAAAGCAATTTCCAAAATGCTGGCAATGGCGTTGTCCAGAAAAGGTTATGATGTGGATACCGCTGAAAATGGAGAACAAGGCGTAAAAAAATTACATATGGCTGATTACGATCTGGTCATTACAGATATGCGAATGGGAAAGATGACAGGCGATGATGTGCTTTTGGAGGTCAGGCAACTGAAAGGAGCGCGTCTGCCGGTCATCGCCATGTCAGGTACCCCGTGGCTCATGGAGAACTCCCGGTTCGATGCGGTTCTTGCCAAGCCCTATCAATTAAAAGATTTGTTCGATCTCATCAGAAAATTCATTCCGCCTGTCGCGCTTCATACAAATTAAGTTTTTTTGTCATTTTATTGGGTCCAAAGATAAAATCCGGGCAATTCCGTCGGTGATTTGCCATTTCACGTCCAGATCATAAAGGCGGATACCATAAATTTTTTTATCCTTTGTGGTGGGTCCTGCACGGTATCCGGGGCGGGGATCGTTTTCAAGGATCTGGGTGATAAGGGATGCCAGGTTGGGAATTTGCTTGGTCATTTTCCGGCACTGGGTTTGTGCTTCAGAAGAAAAAATCACTTGAAGCCGGGAAGCGGGCCGCTTGTCGGCAAAACCGCCGTCTGCCCGGACAATGGCATCTGCCCAGGGGATATAGGGTTTGATATCCAGCACGGGTGTCTCATTGACGATATCCACACCGGACAGATGCAGGACCGGTCCGTCACAACTGTTTTCCACGCTTTCGAGTTTGACGGCGGAAATACCGATGGGATTGGGTCGAAACGGGGATCTTGTGGCGAACACGCCGGTTTTTTTGTTTCCTCCCAGGCGCGGGGGCCTGACCAGGGCTGACCAGGTTTTGTCCCGGGTTTGATGGAATACAAAAATCAGCCAGATATGGGAAAATTTTTCCAGGTCCCGGACCGCATCCATATTGGCAAACGCCGGATCAAATACCAGTTGTCCTTTGGCAGCAGGCACTAAATTCATTTGTCTGGGAACACCGAATTTTTCCTTGAAACAGGTGTACAAGGTGGCAATGGGCGTAAAGGTATGGGGCACGGCATCGGCTCCAATCACTGCATGACCAGCCAGATCCCCACAAACATCACCAGCATGCCGATGATCCGGGAGAGGGTGATGGGCCGGATATCCGCTCCGAACAGGCCGAACTGGTCAATGACGGCTGCTGTGATGAACTGGGCCGTTACCAGGATGGTGAATGCAGCCACCAGCCCTAAGCGGGGGACGCTGTAACCGATGGCGGCGATGAGCACCAGTCCGGTGGGGCCGGCCAGCAGTGTATACCAGGGAACCTGGGACAGACCGGACAGATTGCCGCCCCGCAGCAGGATCATGATGATCCCGATGAGAAATCCGCCTCCCCCATAGGTGACGAACACGCTTTCAAGGGTGCCCACCTGCTTGTCAATACCCCCCATCAGCTGACCCTGAAGGGCCACGGCAATACCGCCGACGGCGGCAATGACGGCCAGATAAATGAGACTCACTGTTTTTCTCCTTTGTTCAGAAACCGGCTATTACCGGGTTGTGGCTGTCCTGGGTCCGATTCCGGATTTTTTAATTGCCACTACTACTAAAAAAAGTGTTTCAAATCAAGCAGATCAAACGTCTACACCGGATTTTCCTTTTCATCATCCGCATTCTGTTATATTTTACCCACACCAATGTTGAGGTCATTTAAGGAGTCTGACATGAGATTTCCGGTTATCGTGGTCATTGCCGTGCTCTTATTTTTGCTTACACGGTACGTGTTTTCCAGAAAACTATTGTATTTTCCAATGCCGGTCAACGCCGAACAGCTGGCACAGATGGCGGCCCGGATCCCGGAGGCGGAAGAGATCCGGATTTCTGTGGGAAAAAACACCGTGCTCCATGGATGGCTGGTGAAAAAAGACTGGACCGGCCTGCCCACGGTGTTTTATTTCGGAGGCAATGCCGAAGAAGTCTCCGTAAACCTGGCGGATTTTTCAGCCCGGGTATCTGCCAATGGGGTTCTGATCAACTACCGGGGATACGGCCAGAGCGGCGGATCGCCTACAGAAGCGCGTCTCAAGGCGGATGCCCTGGCCATTTATGATCATATGGCAACCCGGTATTCACTTGACGCCACCAACTGTGCTGCCTGGGGCCGGAGCCTGGGGTCTTCCATGGCGGCGTATCTGGCCCTGGAACGGGGCCTTGGCAGACTGATGCTCACCTGCCCTTTTGACAGCATTCAGGCGGTGGCCGGCGCATATTACCCGTCGTGGCTGGTGAATCTGGTGCTGGAGGACCGGCATCGTACCATTGATTTTGCGGCCGGAATCACCAGTCCGACCCTGATTCTGGTGGCCCCGAATGACGAAGTGATACCCACGCAGAATACCCTTCGCCTGTATGAGCGCCTGACCTGCCCCAAACAGCTGGTGCCGGTCCATGGCGCCGGCCATAACACCATTTCTTCGTTTGAAGCCTATTTTGATGCAGTCAATACATTTCTGGAAAAAGACCTGGCGCACACCAGGTCCGATCGATTGACAAAGGATCCGGCAAAATGACAACAGGATCGGAAACGCATGGGTCGCACCCGATGGAAATCCGTGGCGCTGTCCAGGCCGGTATCCCCATATTCATCGGGTACTTTCCGGCGGCTGTGGCCTTTGGTATTCTGGCAAAAGGGTGCAGCACCAGCCTGCTGGAGGCGTTTATGTTTTCTGCGGTGGTGTTTGCCGGGGCCAGCCAGTTCATCGCTTTGAACCTGCTGATGACCGGCATGGGACCGGGGGGTATCATTCTGACCACCTTGCTGGTGAATTTCAGACATTTTCTCATGAGTGCGTATCTGTCCACCCGGCTCAGAAATCTGGCCCATAAAACCTATTTTCTGCTGGCTTTCGGGGTGACGGATGAAGTGTTTTCCGTGCTGTCTTTCCACAAAAAGGCCTTGACCCCCCAGTTTGTATTTTTCCTGGAACTGTCCGCCTGGTCCGGGTGGGTATCCGGCACGGTGTGCGGATATGTTCTGGGCGGTTTTCTGCCCGATATTCTGACCCAGAGCATGGGGGTTGCTTTGTACGCCCTGCTGCTGGCCATCCTGATGCCGGCCCTCAAGACTGCCAGAGTAACAGTGTTTCTGGCTGTGCTGTCGGCTGTGCTGAATACGCTGCTGATATGGCTGGATCTGTTTCCTGCCGGGTGGACCATTATTATCTGTATCCTGGTGGTGGCATTTGTGGGAGCGATGCTCACCCCGGAAAAAAAGGAGGTCACCTGTGAATGACACCCTGATTCCCTTGATTTTGGGTATGGCTGCCGTGACCTATATACCCCGGCTTTTGCCTTTTCTCCTGCTCAACCGCCTGCGCATTCCCCACAAAGTGAACGCGTTTTTAAAAGCCATCCCTGTTGCAGCCATCGGTGCATTGATCGTTCCCGGTGTTTTAACCGCCACACCGGATATGCCGGCAGCGGCCCTGGCAGGCATGGGTTTCACTTTGATTTACGGGATGTTCAGAGGCGGGATCATCGTGCCGGTTTTAGGAGCGGTGGGTATTTCCTGGCTGATACTGGCCCTGGCGGGGTGAAAAAAATGCCGATATCACAACCGGAAAAAGGTTTTGACATCCAGACGTATTCTTATATAATTGGTCCATCTGTATTGAATTTCATTCCGGCCTGATTTTAATCTGCTGTTCACTCTGAGCTCTTGCGAAGCCCTTTTTTTAAAATGTTTAAGCAAAGGAGGTAATCATGAGCGACAGTGTCTACAAAATCATCGATCTGGTGGGTGCCAGCACCACATCCTGGGAAGACGCGGCCAACAAGGCCATTGCCAAAGCTTCCGGATCCCTGCGGGATCTGCGCATCGCTGAGGTGAAGAAACTGGACATCAAAATCGAGGAAGGCAAACCCGCCCTGTTCCGCACCAATATCCGTCTGTCCTTCAAGTACCAGGATTGACGGTCAGAAACAATCTGCCGGGAAAAAACAGAGATCGTTCTTTCCCGGCAGAACCTGAGCCCATAACAGAAGATCAGGTCCGGATCTGACCTGCGCCCCAGGCCACGAACTTGGTGGTGGTCAGTTCCCGGATGCCCATGGGGCCATACGCGTGGAGTTTGGAGGTGGAAATGCCGATTTCAGCCCCCAGCCCCAGTTCTCCTCCGTCGTTGAACCGGGTGGAAGCGTTGACGATCACCAGAGACGCGTCCACCTCCCGCACGAACCGCCGGGCCCTGTCATAGTCGGTGGTGATGATGGCTTCGGTGTGATTGGAGCCGTATGCGGCAATGTGGCCCATGGCCCCATCCATGTCCGGCACCACCCGGACCGCCAGAATCAGATCCAGATATTCAGCCGCCCAGTCCTCGTCTGTGGCCGGCTGAATATTTTCCAGCATCCGGCAGCAGGCCTCACAGCCTTTTAGGGTGACACCGGCCTGAGTCATGGCGCGGTGCAGCTTTGGCAGAAAATCATCAGCGATCTTTTCATGCACCAGTAACGTTTCCATGGCATTGCACACCCCGGGCCGCTGGGCCTTGGCATTGACACTGATTTCCACGGCCATGTCCAGGTCGGCTGTATCATCCACATACCCGTGGCACACCCCTTTGTAGTGTTTGAGTACCGGAATGGAGGAATGGGCCACCACATGCCGGATCAGGCCTTCCCCTCCCCGGGGGATGATCAGGTCCACCAGCGCTTCCTGCTTTAACAGAATGTTGACCGCTTCCCGGTCCCGCACCGGAATCACCTGGGCCGCGGCATCGGGCAGCCCGGCATCCGCCAGCCCCTGGGCAATGACCTGTGCCAGGGCCAGGTTGGAATACAGGGCTTCGGAACCGCCCCGCAGAATCACGGCATTGCCCGCCTTCAGACACAGGCCGGCCGCATCCACGGTCACGTTGGGCCGGGATTCGTAAATGATGCCGATGACCCCCAAAGGGATACGCATTCTGGCAATTTCAAGCCCGTTGGGGCGGATGCTGGAATCAGACAACGTGCCCACCGGATCATCCAGCCCGGCCACAAATTTTAAACCCTCCGCCATGGCGACAATGGTTTTATCGGTGATCGTAAGCCGGTCGATCATGGCGGAAGACAACCCGTTTTCCCGGGCTGCGGCCACATCTTTCTGATTTTCCGATTTGATCTGTTCTGCCCGGGTTTCCAGCAGGTCAGCCATGATCATCAGGGCGGTATCCTTTTGTTTTCTGGGAACGGCAGCCATAATACCGGAAGCAGCCTTGGCAGCGGCAGCAATTTCAATGATCTGTGTTTCTATGGACATGATCACTCCTTGTTTTGTTCAATGGGGTTAAGCGGGACATAAAGCTGTCAGGCCGGATCACTGATGATCACCAGATTGTCCCGGTGAATGACTTCATCATAGGGCCGGTATCCGAGGCGGTCCTTGATCTGGCCGGTCTGGCATCCCATGATTTTCAGGACATCTGTGGCATTGTAGTTCACCAGGCCCATTCCCAGCAGATGTTTGCTTTCATCCATGAATTCCACGGGATCTCCCACGTCAAAATAGTCATCCACCCGGACAATGCCGGAAGGCAGCAGACTTTTATGCTGCCGGACCACGGCATCTTTGGCTCCGGCATCAATGGTGATCCGGCCCTTGGCCTGCAGGGTAAGGCCGATCCATTTCTTTTTGGAGTTGAGTCGTTCCGCTTTGGGAACAAAATAGGTGCCGTCATACGTGTTTTCAAAAATGGACAGCAGAATATCGGGAGTGAACCCGCAGGCAATGATTTTGGGAATGCCGGCAGTGGTCAGTTTTCTGGCGGCCGTGATTTTGGTTTTCATCCCGCCGGTACCTAAAGGGCCGGCAATGGTGCCGGCCATGTCTTCCACCTGCTGCCCCGGGTTGTCCACCACCCGGATGAGCTGGGCATCTTCATGAATCCGGGGGTCTTTGTCGAACAGCCCGCCGATGTCGGTGAGGTTGATCATCAGGTCTGCATCCATGAGCATCGTGATCATGGCACCCAGATTATCATTGTCCCCGAACTGCAACGATTTTACCGCCACCGTGTCGTTTTCATTGATAATGGGCAGTACCTGCCAGTTCAGCAGCGTGTTGATGGTGTTTCTGGCATTCAGGTACCGCACCCGGTCACACAGATCTCCTCTGGTGAGCAAAAGTTGCGCCACTTTTCTGCCGCATTTTTCCACGGCTTTTTCCCATTCCCGGATGAGATCCGCCTGGCCGATGGCTGAGACTGCCTGACGTTTGGGAATGTCGGAGGGGCGTTTGGACAACCCCAGTTTAGTGACACCGGCGGCCATGGCACCGGAAGAGACCAAAATCACCTGAATGCCCCGGTCATAAAGCCGGCAGATCTGATCGGACAGGCTGGCGATGATATCGATGTTCAGGCTGTTTTTCCGGGTCAAGACCCCGGAGCCCACTTTAACGACAATGCGGTGAACCGGACCGGTGAGCCAGGATGGGGGCTGTGCGTTCATTACAAGTTTTTATATAACCTCTTTGTCTGTGTTGGCAAAATTTTTTCCTATGCCCATTAGAAACAAATGTCAACCTGAAAATGGGAATCATTGCTTTTACAGTCATGGGGTGGTTAAAAATCTTTACAGCAACAAATGTTGCTGATACAAAGAAAAGCAAATGATCCATTTTCTGTTCATGGGCCTGGTGCTGGGCCTGTCGGCCGGGCTGGCACCGGGGCCGTTGCTGACGCTGGTGGTATCGGAGACCCTGCGGTATCATGTGGGGGCAGGGATCCGGGTGGCCCTGGCGCCGTTGATCAGTGATCTGCCCATTGTGGTGGTGTCGGTGGGGCTGTTGTCCACCATGGCCGATTTCGAGGCGGTACTCGGGGCCATTTCCCTTATGGGGGGCGCAGTGGTGTTCCGCATGGGGGTTCATGGGTTGAAAACCCGGGCCCTGGTGATCGAACCGGAGGTGTCCGGCCGCAATGCCCTGGTCAAAGGGGTGCTGGTGAATGTGCTGAGCCCCCACCCCTATCTGTTCTGGATTTCAGTGGGCGCGCCGCTGGTGCATCGGGCCATGGCCGTGAGCCTGGCAGCGGCTATGGCGTTTATCGCGGGTTTTTATCTGCTTCTGGTGGGATCCAAGGTGGTTGTGGCCCTGGCGGTGGGCCGGTCCAGGACAGTGATCAAAGGGCGGGCCTATGTACTTATCATGCGGGGGCTGGGCCTGGCATTGTGTCTGCTGGCCCTGATGCTGGTCAAAGACGGACTGACCCTGGTCGGGGTATGGGGGTGATCCTGCCCTGATTCAGGCACAGCAATAAAACTTTTTATGTCTGGATCAGGGCAGGGCGGGTGTGTAACGTTGATTTGAAGTTAGACAAGGCGGTCAGGCATACCGGTAAAAGGCCGGCTCATTTAAGGCGCTTTCAGCAAAATCAAACTCTTCTTCAATGGCAGCGGTGAAGTCCCGGTCAAATTCCAGGGCATGCCTCTGGTCTCCGCGATAGGTTTTTTCCCAGGGCCGTCGTAACGCCACCGACAGCAGGGTACGTATCCTTGTGTTGTACTTGCACAGCTGATAGATGGAGGCAAGGTTGTCCAGATTGGCCTGGGTTTTCGGGATCGGTCCCAGGGCTGCAATCAGGGCATTGAAGGAATCCACTGTTTTGACAAACTCTTCGGGTTTGTTCATATCTGCATGGGCAATGGCGATCCTGCGGCGGTCAAACCCGCACAATTCAAACAGCTTTTTTATCAGATTCACCCGGTTCCAGGCATGGTCGATGCCATAGGAATGGTGACACTCTTCAGGCAGGCAGCCGATGAGCAGCAAGCCGGGCGCACCTTCCAGAAATGCTTTGGCCATGACAGCCGGATCGATCTGGCCCACACAGGGGATACCCAGTATATGGGTGCGCGGGTCATAGGACATTTTTCTGCGGTGGGCATTGTCTGCAGCAGGCAGTCCGCCCCAGACACAGGCCATGGCCACCACTTCATCAGGTTCCATCTGTCTGGAAAGAGCGCCGATTCTGGCTTCTTTCTGGTCGGTACTGTTATTCTGGAGCACCAGCGCACCATAGGGACAGGCTGCGGCGCAGGTGCCGCCGCCGGTGCACAGCATGGGGTCAACGATCCTGGGCAGGCCCCCGGTTGACTTCTCGATACCGATGCCGCCGCAGTCGCACAATTCCTGGCACTGGCCGCAGGCCACACATTTGTCAGTATCCACCACACAGACAATGCGGGGCACCAGCAGTTGATGGGCGTGTGATTTTTCAATCATCTCCACGTTTCTGGTGCCTGCTTTTCTGCCCTGGTTCAATGCTTCCTGCAGGTCGCACGGGTATCGGGCACTGCCGGCCAGATAGGTTTCCTCCCGGCCGATCATTTCCGGTCTGACCTTGGCGTGATGCCCGGTCAAAAAAGGCGTTTCTTTGTGAATCAGTCCCAGTATCCGGGCCGTGGTCTTTGCTTCACCGTTGATCCCTCTTTTGGGGGAGAGCACCAGAAAATCCCAGGCAAGCTCGTGTTCCACATGATCTTTGAGGTTGCAGAAGGTCACATAGCCGTCCTGGACAGAGGGGCGGACCGCATTGTCATAAGGTATCCAGGCAATTCCCGCTTTCCGGTTGACCGCTCTTTCCGCTCCGGTCAAAGGAATGGCCATTTTTTCGTTGTGAAAAATCATGACATTGGTTTCAGGAGAGCATGCTTTCATATGCATGGCCATTGACCATGCGTTTTTTGCTGAAAGCATTGCATGTTCAGGCATGCCGTATTCATAGTCACTGATCCAGAAGACCACCTGTCCTTTTGGGGTGCCGTTCTGGGTAATCTGTTCCTCCATTTCAGATTGAATGAGAACGGCGCGGCCGTCATAGCCGAACTCGGGACCCGGCGGTGACAATTCAGCGTCCAGTGCTGCGATGACCGCACCTGCTTTTATGGTTTCTTCCTGTCCGTTCTGAAGGGTGAAGGTCAATGTATAGTTTCCTGTAACACCGACAAGTTCAGTGAGCCGGCTGTGTTCAAAAACCGTCAGATCTTTGCTGTCCAGGGTGTCTGAGATCAGGGTTTTCAAACGATCGTAATGGGGGCGTTCCCCCGGGTAGGAAAGGTGCAGGTTCCGGATGATTTTGTCCGGATCTGTTTCAGGAACCGACAAAATACATTTGATGCCGGCCTGGGTGATTTTCCGTACAGCCGGAAAAGAGGAAATGCCGTTGCCCACCACCACCACCGGGCCGTCAATTCTGGCCCGCTTTTGTTCGGTTGCCTTGAGTACCCGCATTTCAGCAATGGAGGCAATGATCAGTTTTGCGGCTTTTGCGGCTTTTTCCAGGGGTGATTTGTCTGATACGGTGGCCACATGGCTGTGGAGATTGACCATATCAATCTGGCCCTTTAAAATATCAACAGGTTCAAGAGCGGTTTCAAATTTTTTGAGCATGGTGCGGCCTTCGCAGCCGGCAATGATGATGCGGTTCAACCGGTTGGCGGCAGCCGCAGACATGATTTTTTCCAGGCCCGGTTGAAGGCATGGAAATGAGAGGATCTCACAATAATCTACTTCTGGTTGAATGGTGCTGTAAAGATGGGGCAAATCGATCAGGGGCGCAATCTCGTTTCCGCATTTACACAGAAACACGCCAATTTTTGTATCGGTCATCATAAGGACCTCCTTTTTTACATGGCCAGCTGTGTCAGCGGCATTTTGGGTTCACCTCTTACGGTATCAAAGATATCCTTCATGGCGCCTGTGGGGCAAACAGTGAGACAGCAGCCGCAGGCCACACACACATCGGTGGGCCGCATAAACGGAGAGCCCACTTTCTTGTGCACCCCCCTGTCCACCACGGCAATGGCGGACAGGCCCACCACTTCTTCACAGATCCGCTGGCACAGACCGCAGATCATGCAGGTCTGGGACGGGTCATGGATCTTGAACCGTGTGGATACCACCCCGTGGGCTTGGGCCAGGGCACTGATTTCCGGGCTGGCCGGACATGAGGCCAGCAGCATTTCCAAAATCCACCGCCGCACATTATGGACCCGGGGGGTTTCGGTATAGACATTGATGCCTTCTGCCACCGGATAGATACAGGATGCCACCAGCTTGGACCAGTTTTTCTCTTTGAGTTCCACCATGCACAGGCGGCAGGCACCGCTGGGTTTGACAGCGGGATGATGACACAGGGTGGGAATCTCGATGCCGTATTCCCGGGCTGTTTCAAGAACCGTCCACCCTTTTTTGGCGGTTACTTTCTGATCATTTATCGTAAATGTAATCACTGGACTGGCCTCCATCATATGACGTTAACAGCGTTAAATTTGCAGGTATCCATGCAGATACCGCATCTGATGCATAAACCGGTATCAATGGCATGGGTTTTTTTCTTTTCTCCTTCAATACAGCCGACAGGACATTGTTTGGCGCAACTGGTGCACCCCGTGCACAGTTCCGGGTCAATCGAGTAGGTGATCAGGTTCTTACAGACCCCGGCCGGGCACTTTTGCCGGGTGACATGGGCCAGGTATTCATCTTTGAAGTATTTGAGGGTCGTGAGCACCGGGTTGGGGGCGCTGGAACCAAGGGCGCACAACGCGCTGTCCTGGATGGCTTTGGACAGGCTCAACAGATCCTCGATGTCTTTTTCAGACCCTTTGCCTTCTGAAAAATTGTCCAGAATTTCCCGCATCCGTGATAATCCCAGTCGGCACGGCATGCATTTCCCGCAGGATTCCTCTTCCAGAAACCGCAGAAAATACCGCCCCACATCCACCACACAGTCTCTGTTATCCATGACGATCATGGCACCGGACCCCATCATGGAACCCGCCTTTGTCAATGAATCAAAATCCACGGGGGTGTCTTTTAATTCATAGGGAATGCACCCGCCGCTGGGGCCGCCGGTCTGGACCGCCTTAAAAGGGGCTCCGCCGGGAACGCCGCCGCCGATATCTTCCACAATGGTGGACAGCGGCACCCCCATGGGCACCTCCACCAGGCCGACATTGTTCACTTTGCCCACCAGGGAGAACACTTTGGTACCGGTGCTGTGGGGCACACCGATTTTGGCATACCAGTCTCCGCCCTTGTTCACAATCAAAGGGATGTTGGCCCATGTCTCCACATTGTTGAGCACGGTGGGCCGTCCCCACAGGCCTTCTTCCACAGACCTGACATATTTGGGTCTGGGGTTGCCGGGATTTCCTTCTATGGAGGTGAACAACGCGGTGGATTCACCGCAGACAAACGCGCCCGCCCCTCGGTTGATCCGGGCATCAAATGAAAATCCGGAGTTCAGGATATTGTCCCCGAGCAGCCCGCAGGCCCTGGCCTGTTCCATGGCAATGGTCAGATGTTTGATGGCCAGCGGATATTCGGCCCGGACATACAGATAGCCCTGGTTCGCACCAAGGGCATAGGCGCCAAGGATCAATCCTTCCAGCACGGCATGGGGATCCCCTTCCATGATGGTGCGGTCCATGAACGCGCCGGGATCCCCTTCGTCGCCGTTCACTACCACGTACACCGGCCGCCCTTTTTTCTCGATGGCAGTGAGGGCGCTGCGCCATTTT
The DNA here is from genome assembly GCF_000350545.1 of Desulfotignum phosphitoxidans DSM 13687. Lineage (GTDB taxonomy): Bacteria > Desulfobacterota > Desulfobacteria > Desulfobacterales > Desulfobacteraceae > Desulfotignum > Desulfotignum phosphitoxidans. Next base: position 31,027 of record NZ_APJX01000001.1, on the reverse strand, counting down.
CTTCCGGTGGGAAATCCTGCGCCGCCCCGTCCTCTGAGACCGGAAGTTTCGATTTCCTGCACCACCTGTTCCGGGGTCATGGTGGTCAGGGCTTTGGCCAGGGCCTGATATCCGCCGGACGCGATGGTATCGCTGATATCTGTGGGATCGATTTTACCGATGTTATGCAGTACCACCCGGGTCTGGCGTTTGTAAAACGGGATATCCTGTTCATGGAGGATTTTTTCGCCGTCCGTGGGATTCTTGTAAAGCAGGCGTTTGACCACATCCCCCTGGACAATGGTTTTTTCAATGATCTCTTTGGCATCTTTTGGTTTGACTTTCTGGTAAAAGATGCCCCGGGGACGGATCACCACCAGCGGGCCGTGGGAACAAAACCCCTGGCACCCGGTGGTTTTGATTCCCGGAACCACTTTGGCCTCAATACCGGATGTATCAAGGGCGGACCGGATGGCCGCACTGACATCGGCACTGCCGTTGGCCAGGCAGCCGGTGCCATGGCAGACCACGATTTCCGGCTGGTCCGGATCTCTTTTGTCCAGAATCTGTTTTCTCAAGCGGTTCAGATCATCAAGCGATCTGAGACGCAAAGCATCTGATTGTTCTGCAAGGGCGTGATCATGCATTTCCTGTTCCCTCCATCTCTTCGAGTGACGGATCGGTTAATGACTTCAATACCTTTTCCATTTTTTTGGCCGTGGCATTGGGGTGGTATTGGTTGTCAACAGACACCACCGGTGCCAGGGCGCAGGCACCGACACAGTTCACTGTATTCAGGGTAAACCGCATGTCTTCGGTGGTGCCCCCGGATTCTACATGAAGCCTTCTTTCCAGATCCTCCACCAGGCGCTGGCCCCCTTTGAGATGACAGGCGGTTCCCAAACAGACCTTGATCTCATGTTCTCCGACGGGATCCAGGCGGAAAGACTGGTAGAATGTGGCCACGGCATAGGCCTGGGTCAGGGGCACATGCACATGCTCGCTGGCCAGGCGCATGGCATCACCGGAGATGAAGCCGTACTTGTTTTGAATTTCCTGCAAAATAACAATCAGGGATTCCGGTTTGGCTGGATACTGATCCATCATTTCGTCGATATAAAGGGCGTTGTCAGACATGGTACTGCTCCTTTTGAATGGTTTTAGGTACTTTAAAGTTGGCTATAAAATTTTTTGTGCCTATATCAGGCCGGCACCTTTCATTTTCCGCCACAGGGAAGTGCGGCTTATGGTCAAAAGTTTGGCCGCCTGTGCTCTGTTTCCGTCCGCTTTTTCCAGAGCCCACAGTAGATTTTCCTGATCAGGATTAATTTTTTTGCCCGGACCCGGGGGTTTTTGTCCGGTGAAATCTTCCATTTCCGGCAGATACCGGGGAAAGATGATGGGGCCTCTGACAAAGACAAACGCATGTTCCATGCAGCGCTCCAGTTCCCTGATATTTCCCGGCCAGTGATATGTTTTGAAAAAATCCATCACCTTGGGATCCACCAGCCGGACGTTTTTGTCATATTTAAGGTTGAATGTGTTGATGAAATGGTCCACCAGCAAGGGGATGTCTTCAATACGCTCCCGCAGGGGCGGAACCCGTAAAGGGATGGTTCTGAGCCGGTAATAGAGATCTTCTCTGAAACGGCCGCAGGCCATGGCTTTGTCCAGATCCTGATTGGTGGCCGCAATGACCCTGGCAAAAAGCGTTATGGGTGAACTGCCCCCCACCCGTTCAAATTCCTTCTGCTCCAAAACCCTGAGCAACTTGACCTGGAGAGCGGGTTTTAATTCACCGATTTCATCCAAAAACAGGGTGCCGTTTCCTGCCAGTTCAAACCGGCCCTGTTTCATTTGATCCGCCCCGGTAAAAGCCCCTTTTTCATGACCGAACAGCTCTGATTCCAGAAGGGTTTCAGGCAGAGCCGAACAGTTGACCGCCACAAAGGTTTTCGCATCCGGATGGGAAAGGGTATGAATGGCCCTGGCCACCAGTTCCTTGCCGGTACCGCTTTCACCGGTTATAAGGACATCCGCCTGGCTTGCCGCCACATCCCTGAGCATGGCAAAAAGGGATGTCATGGCCGCGTTTTTGCCGATCATCCCTTGAAACGTAAATGCATCCAGAGAAGGCCGTTTGTTTTCTTTTTTCATGGGCAGCAGCCGGAAACTTTCAACCGCCCCCACAACACGGCCGTCAGCCGTTTTCAAGGGACCGGCATTGAAACGGATTTTCCGGACAGATCCGGTGTGGGTCCGTATGGTCGTTTCCTGGTTTTCCCATGACCGCCCGTTTTTGAAAATATCAGCCAGAGGGCAGTTGTGTTGACAGGACCCGGACTGAAACACCTGCCAGCAGTATTTGCCGATGATATCATCCCGTGCATGCCCGGTCAGTGTTTCAGCGGTTTTGTTGAACCCGTTGACCCGCCATTCCCGGTCAATGGAAAAAACGCCCTCAGGCAGGCTGTCCACCACCCCCTGGTATCCCAGTCTCGGCAGATATGTCAGAGAAGGGGGAGATGTTTCCGCCCGGTTTTGGACGTCTATCGCCTTGAAACTCAGGATGACGCCGATGGCTGACTGATGTTTTGACATCAGCGGAAGGGCTGAAACATGGCAGTGAAACGGTCTGCCGGATGCATTGACCAGGCAGATGACGGCATCTTTGACAGGGGCCTTTTTTTCAATGGCATCGGCAAAAAGCCTGCCGGCAGCTGCCAGAGATTTTGTGTCCACTATTTTTTCAAGGGGGCAGTCAGTCCCGGGGGCCGGTGCAATTTCCAGCATCCGGCATGCCTGCCGGTTGATCCCCATCACACTGAATTCTGAAGATAATGCGATGATGCCGGTCTTATCAGACCGCATATGGGGGGTATCCGCCCTTTTCATAAAATAGCCCTGCCCGTGAACATGGTTGCTTCCCTTTTTTTTAGCACGGCATCCATTGCCGGAGTGCCTGGTTGCTCAGCCATAGTGCAAAGGGCGGACCATCAATACTAACTATCTGAAATTATAGGTAAATATAAATTTATTTGGGGTGCGGCCGGTTAGGGGCCAGCCGTGATTGAAACAAGGAAGGGAAACTTAAAAGAATATTTTGAGATAACTACCTGAAAATAATGAAAATTATTTTAATGTGAAAAAATGAAACATTTGAAACATTTGAAACGTATTTTTGAAACATCAGTCCAGCAAGCCCAGGGTTTTCATCTTCCGCCACAGGGAAGTGCGGCTGATACCCAGCAGATCCGCAGCCTTCTGCCGGTTGCCATCTGATTTTTCAAGGGCCTTTAAAATGGTTTCTGTATTCCGACCCTGCTTTGCGTTATGGGGTGTTTCAGCGGCAGTCAGTTTGCCGGCCATTTCCAGACGCGGCAGGTTTTCCAGCCGGATAATGGGTCCTTTGACAAAAACAAAGGCATGTTCAATGGTTCTTTCCAGTTCCCGGACATTGCCCGGCCAGTCATAATCTGAAAACAGGGCCATTACTTTCGGGTCAACCCCCTTCACTGTTTTTTTGAATGTGGTGTTAAAAAACCGGATATAATACCGCACCAGTAAAGGGATGTCTTCTTTGCGTTCCCTGAGGGGGGGAATGGCCAGGGGCACGGTTCTTAACCGGTAGTAGAAATCTTCCCTGAAAGAGCCGTCCTTCAAAGCCCGGGTAAGGTTCCGGTTGGTGGCGCTGATAATGCGGGCCTCCAGCGGAAGGGTTTCAGTGCCGCCGACCCGCTCGAATTCTCTTTGTTCCAGAACCCGGAGCAGTTTGATCTGCAGGCTGGGTTTCAGTTCACCGATTTCATCCAGAAAAAGGGTCCCTTTTTTCACCCGTTCAAACCTGCCGGGCCGGGCCCTTGTGGCACCGGTAAATGCGCCTTTTTCATGGCCGAACAGCTCTGATTCCAGAACACTTTCGGCAAGGGCAGAACAGTTGACCGCGACAAAAGGATGTTTTGCCCGGGAGGAATTGTCATGCAAAGTGCGCGCAAACAGCTCTTTTCCCGTACCGCTTTCACCGGTAATAAAGACATTCACCTCACTGGCTGCAAGATCCGGCATAAGTGCAAAAAGCTGTTGAATGGGCCGGCTGTTTCCAATGATGTGTGAAAAAGCATGGGGGTGCTTTGTTCCTTCAGGCTGATTTCTCTCACCGGTCAATGGCCGGAAAGTTTCCACTGCCCCGGCAACCCGCCCGTGCTCATCCTTGAGAACACCGATATTCACCAGTATGGTCAGTCGGGCTCCCTCTTTTTTTAAAATGCGGATATCCTGGTCCATCTCTGATTGGCCGGTTTCAATGGCGGTTCGCAACGGACATCCGATATCACACAGATCTGAGCGGAAAACTTCCCAGCAATAGCGGCCAAGCACCTCTTTTCTGGAATAGCCGGTGATTTCTTCAGCGGTTTTGTTGAAAGAGGCGATCCGCCATTTTGTGTTAATGGTGAACACCCCTTCGGGTAATGCTTCCAGCAAAGACTGATGCTTGATCAACGCCTTGTTGGAGATGTCATCTGTGGTATTATGGGATTCCAGAGGTGTTGAAACCTGCTTAAAGGAAAAAATAAGGCCGATGATCATCCGGCTGGTTTCATACAGGGGGTGAACGGCATAACGGATGAAAATAGATTTGCCGGATGCGGTTTTCAGCGCGGCTATTGCATCCACCCGGGTTCTGCCCTGGTGGAGTGTCGCGTCAACCGCATCTTTTATTATCGACAGATCGGGGCCGGCGATAAAGGAACTGAAATTCAGTTTTTGGCCATACCTGAGTTCAGGGGTGATGATTTCCCGGGCCGCCGGATTAAAGCTCATTATTCCCAGGGACCTGTCCAGCACCACCAGGCCTTCGTCCGCATTGATCAATGAATTACTTGTGTTGCCCTTCACATCCCGGCATCCGTTTTACTTTGGGTTCATTGCTTTCCGGCCCTGCCTGCTGTCGGCATAACTCTATGGCAATTGAAATCCAGTGTCAACCATTGCCATAGAAACAAAAAAGCATCCGGCATTATCAGGTTACAGGTCAAAATCCCTGGAGGTGACCGTGTGCTCCATGCGCCGGATGCGCTGGTCGATGTTGTCGAATTTTCGCTTAAGGCGCTGGAGGGCCGATTCCCTGGAGGTGGTATAAGACTGGTAGAACTCCTGGTCGGTTTCGTTTTGAAACGGTACCACCGGGGCCGGTTTCAGAATCAGTCCGGCAATGATGTAGATCACCCCGACGGGCCAGAATCCGGTGAACACAAAGATCAGTAAAAACGCCACCCGAACCCAGAAGACGCTCAGATTGAAATGTTCGGCCAGCCCCCGGCATACGCCTAACAGAATTCCTCTTCTGGAGCGGTAGATGCGGCGGTCTCCGGTGATGTCATTGAACCGGTCCCGGAATCGCCGGTTTGGCTGGTTGCCCCGGCCGAACCCGGATGCGTGATGTCTTCGTTTATAATGATATCTCATCGTATCGTCAGTCCTTTTTTTGTCGTTCAATCAAGATGGTTTCCAATGCTTCCACCCGTGCTTCCATTTTTGACAGGCCATGGTAAATATCCTGGATCATCCGGGTCTCGTCATCATGGGTCTGGCGGTCCTTTTTATAAATGCCGCCGGTTCGGGCGGCCCGGATGATTGCGATGATCACCAGTCCGATGGTGATCACCACCAGAATGATGCCTCCCACACCCATTGCCATGATCAGCAATCCGTTCATCATACATCGTCTCCTTTGGGGTTGATGATCTTATCTTAGTGGCTGACTGTATCATCTTTGGGCCGGGTTTGGGAGGATTTTAATTCCGTCAGCTGCTGCTCGATTTCATCATCTGCGGACAGTTCCTCAAACGCGGCTTCAATGTCGGATTTCCTGCCGAAGTTTACCAGGTCGGCTTCCGCTTCCATACGCTCGATATTGGATTCCATTTCATCGAATCGCTGTACGACCTGGGCTGAGTCCACGCGCCGGATTTCCTGGTGGGCCTTTTTCTTGCGCTGGGCCCGGATATGACGCTGTACCAGCATGCGTTGTTTTTCCCGGGCGGATTTAAGTTTGTTCTCCAGTTCCTGGATATCATCCTGGTACTGTGCCACAATGGATTTGAGCTCGGTCAGCTCCTGTTCCACGGCCTCGCATCGCTGGGAAAACCGCCTTTTTTCCAGTAAGGCCTGCCGGGCCAGGTCATCTCTGCCCCTGGATACGGCCAGCGCCGCTTTTTGATCCCAGAATGCTTCCTTGTCACAGGTTTCCTCCAGCAGCCGGGACACTTTTTTCTGGCTGGCAATGGTGCCGGCACAGGAGGATTTAAGTTCCACCAGGGTGTCTTCCATTTCCCTGATCATCAGCTTGATGAGTTTCTCCGGGTCTTCGGCCCGGTCCAGCATGGCGTTGATGTTGGCGGATACAATGTCTCTGAATCGTGTAAAAATACCCATGATACATCTCCTTGTTTTTTATATGTGAACTAATTCGCGTTTTGGCGGTGCAATGTTGGGTTTGAAAAAAAATAGAGCAGAAACCGTGCCAGAGGGAAGATTGGATTGAATGTCTATTTATTTCAGATAGCTGTATGATTTGACAATTATATGGACAACTGGTAATATTTACCATAAATTAGTTTATATGGATGTTTTATGGTTGAATATGCCACATACGAAGCCATCGGCCAGTCCGAGGCGTTTATTGAGTTTCAGGAGCAGATTTCCAGAGTGGCGCCGGTGGACCGGCCGGTCATGGTGATCGGGGAACGGGGTACGGGCAAGGAACTGGCTGCGGCTCGAATTCATTTTCTTTCCAAAAGGTGGGAAAAACCCCTGGTGACGCTTAATTGTGCGGCTTTGACCCCGACTTTGATCGGATCGGAATTGTTCGGATATGAAAAAGGGGCGTTTACCGGGGCCGGGACCCGCACTGCCGGCCGGTTTGAACAGGCAGCCGGCGGGACTCTGTTTCTGGATGAAATCGGCACCATTCCCATGGAGGTTCAGGAGAAAATTCTGCGGGCCGTGGAGTACGGTACCTTCGAGCGGGTGGGATCTGCGCGTCCGGTGCAGGTGGATGTGCGCATCGTGGCCGCCACCCATGCCGATCTGCCTGCCATGGTAAAAAGCGGCACATTCAAGCAGGACCTTCTGGACCGCCTGAGTTTCGAGGTGATCCATGTGCCGCCGCTGCGGTGCCGCAAAGAGGATATTCTGGTGCTGGCCCGTCATTTTGCCACCCGAATGGCGTTTGAACTGGGCCGGGAACCGCTGCCCGAACTGACGGAATCCGCTGAAAATGCACTGATCTCATACCCCTGGCCGGGCAATGTCCGGGAGTTGAAAAATGTGGTGGAAAGAGCGGTCTACAAACATGACACCCACCGGATCCATGAGATCTGTTTTGATCCGTTTGAAAATCCATTTGGACATCCGGATAAAGAAATGAAACCAAAGGGCCCGGCCCGGGATTTCCCCGAATGGGTGCAGACATCAAAAAGCGTTGAAGACCAAAGTATGGGACGTCTGACGACCTTACCTTTGAAAGCCGCGGTTCAGGCCCTGGAAACCCTTCGGGTCAAAGACGCGTTAAAACAAACCCGGTTTCACCAGAAAAAAGCGGCAGCCCTGCTGGGCTTGACCTATGATCAGTTCAGGGGGATCAAAAACCGTTTAGGGATCTGATTCAACGGCATCAGCCAGACCGATCAAACGCAACAGACAGAAATGGCCTGAGAGGCATGGGCAATCCTGGCGCCATGCCTCTTTTGACAGGGTGCACTGTTATTGATTCACAATCCGTCTGTGGGCCATTAACCGGATGGCGTTGATGCGGATGAACCCTTCGGCATCCTCCTGATTATACCCGCCTTCGATATCCATGGAAGACAGTTCCTGATTGTACAGTGAGGACGGGCTGGTCCGGGCCACAGGATAAGCCGTGCCTTTGTAGAGTTTGAGGAATACATCCCCGTCGATGAGCTCCTGGCTTTTGTCCATGGCCGCCATGATGAATTCCATTTCCGGGCTGAACCAGAATCCGTTGTAAACCAGTTCTCCGAGCTTGGCAGCCAGCATGTCCCGCAGCCGCATCACCTCCCGGTCCATGGCAACGCCTTCAATATCTTTGTGGGCGGCGTGAAGGATGCTGCCGCCCGGGGTTTCATACACCCCACGGGATTTGATGCCCACAAACCGGTTCTCCACCATGTCCAGGCGGCCGATGCCGTGTTCGCTTCCCATCTGGTTGAGGTATTCAAACAGTTCCAGGGCATCGGTTTTCACCGTGCCGTCCGTGAGGTTTTCCACTTCCACGGGGATGCCGTCCCTGAACCGGATCCGGATCCGGACCGGGGTATCCGGCGCGTTTTCCGGGGATGTTGTGTGGGAGTAAATGCTTTCTTCACATTCATGGGCCGGGTCTTCCAGGATGCCGGCCTCATGGGAGATATGAAGCAAATTGTCGTCTTCGCTGTAGGGTTTGGATGCGGTCTGCTTGGTGGGAATCCCGTGTTTTTCCGCGTAGGCCAGCAGATCGGTCCGGCCTTTGAATGCAGCCAGAAAATCTTTGTTCTTCCAGGGGGAGATGATTTTGATTTTCGGGTTCAACGCATAATAGGACAGCTCAAACCGCACCTGGTCGTTGCCTTTGCCCGTGGCGCCATGGGATACATAAGCCGCGCCCAGGTTGTTTGCGATCTCGATCTGTTTTTTGGCGATCAAGGGCCTGGCAATGGCGGTGCCCAAAAGATACCGGCCCTCATACAGGGCATTGGCCTTGAATACCGGAAAAATATAATCTGTGACAAACTCCTTGCGCATATCTTCGATGAACACATCCGAGGCCCCGATCTTCAGGGCTTTTTCCCGGGCCGCGTCAAAATCCTCCTGCTGCCCGATGTCGGCCATGTAGGCAAATACTTCATATCCCTGCTCCAGCAACCATTTCAGAATGACCGAGGTGTCCAGTCCGCCTGAATAGGCCAGAACCACTTTTTGTTTTGACATGGAAACTCCTTAAACTATTTAAAATTTATGGACTTATTTAGACGAAAACCATTGAATTAGTCAAGCGTTTATGTGTAAACACAGGTTGGATGTTCAAAATCAAAACGGGTTTCACAACAAGCTGTTTTGCATCGGAAATAAAGGAGCTTTTAGATGGCGGGTCCCCATACCCATAAACTCACTTTGCTGTCAGGCATGGCCATGCTGTTGCAAAGCTGTTCCCGGGAAACAGAGCTGTATGACGTAATCTACTGGTATCTGCCCAAAATTTTTTCACATGTTTCCGGACGGATCTGTCTGCAGGAAAAAAACAAGCATACGGTGCTCCCGGTATTTGAATGGGGAAAACCGTCGCAAACCGCAGTGGCGCCCAAGCCTTTGAAATGTGAAGTGCTTGGAAAAGGGCTCCCGGTTTCATCCCGGAAGACGTCCCTGGCCTGTTGTGCCTATTGCGTGCCCCTGAAAGATAAAGATGGTGTGATCGGTGCCTTGTGTGTGGGAAATCCGCAGTTTTCCCTTTCTGAACAGTACCGGAAACTGGCTTTGATCACTGCGGAATATCTGTCCCTATCCGTGTCAAATATCCGGCTGAATCATCAATTGTACGAATTGACCATCAGAGATCCTTTGACCGGTCTTTATAACCGCCGGTATATGGATGAGATCCTGGAAAAAGAGTTTCAGCGGGCCCGCCGGGCCGGTACGGCACTGGGAGGGATCATGGTGGATCTGGATCATTTCAAAATATTAAATGACACCTTGGGACACGATGCCGGGGATCAGGTGCTTAAAACCGTTGCCCATACCCTGATCCATGCCACCCGAACCCAGGATGCCGTCTGCCGGTTCGGGGGAGAGGAGTTTTTCATCCTCATGACCGGGGGAACCATCAACGATTACCTGACCCGGGCCGGGGATCTGAATACGCAGATTTCTGCCCTGGATATTCTTTGGCAGGGTGTGTCTGTGGGCCCCATCACGGTATCACTGGGGGTTGCCGGATTCCCTGTCCATGCGAATACACCTGAAATTCTTGTCCATAAAGCGGATCAGGCCCTGTATCGTGCCAAAAAACAGGGCCGGAACCAGGTGGTTTGTGCCCAGCTGTGAGTGAATGGGTCCCAAGCCGTGTCTGTCAGGTGAATATGGTGAGCAGTGCACCGGAAATGGCCATGAAAATAGCCACCCCTTTGTTGACCGTGATTTTTTCCTTGAGAAAAACAGCGGCCAGGATAAAAATGAAAATCGTGGACATCTGGTTGAGAATGGCGGCCCGGGACGCGGTGGTATATTTCATGCCCGCCACCCATAAAACCAAAGCGATGTAATTGCCGCAGATGGATGCAGGCAGCGCCACCAGCCAGGATCTGGACCATTTGAGTTCTGACAGAAAGCGTTTTCTTCCGGGATGGCAGATTACCAGAATCATGAGGGTGACAATGGCGGCGCCCAGTCGCACCAGGGTGGCCCAGAACACATCGGTATGTGTCAGAATTTCTTTGATGATCACAATGCCTAAGGCCAGAAATATCATGGCAAACACCCCGGCAACGATGGCAGGCACCCGGGAGGCGGGAGCCAGTCCCGGGGTCAGCGTCAGGTCTTTTTTCTGGAACGATCCCACCAGAACCGCTGCCAGTACCAGCAGACCGCCTAGAATGCCGCCGGGTCCCAAATGTTCATCCAGAAGTACAAAGGAAAAAAACAGGACACAGGGCAGGTACAGGCACTCCACAATGGCCGCCATTCCGGCGCCCAGCCGGTTCAGGGCCATAAAGAAAAACAGGTCCGCCAGCGTAATGCCCAGAAATCCGGACAAAGATAAAAGCAGCCAGCTGTTTAAGGGCTGTTCCGGGAAAAAAGGGATGCCCAGCAGCAGCATGGTGGCACTGACCAGCAAAAGCCCCACAATACTTTTGTAGATGTTCAAAGAGATGGGGGAAAACGTTTCCCCGCTTTTTTTAAATAAAATCACGGCACCGGCCCAAAAAAAAGCAGACCCTAAGGCGAACAACGATCCCATCATTATTTAGTGTTCCTTTTCAAACCCGGTTACCCGGCCTTTGAGATGAGGTCGAAAGGTTGCGGCATCCCGGAGATCGAAAACAATCCGGTGGGTTTTGTGACCATGCACCACCTGCTTGTACCCCAGTTGCAATGTGGCGGGCATGAATACCGGCAGTTTGAATGCCGCCTCCACAGAAAAAGGGGGAACCAGGGGCATGGTTTTTTCCAGACAGGCCAGGGTCCGGGCCAGGCTCCACATACCGTGGACCATGGCCTGGTTGAATCCAATTAAGCGGGCCGTGACATCGGACAGGTGATGGGGGTTGTAATCCCCGGATACCCGGGCATAGCGGCGGCCCGTACCCGGGGGAACCGCAAGGGTCATTTTTGCCGGCAAAGGCGTATCCTGAACGGTTTTTGACGTGCGTTTCGATCCGGGAATCCGGGTCAGATAAGTGGAAATTCCCTGCCATACCAGATTGTTATCTCGATATACTTGTAAAAGAAACCGGGTTGAGATCCCCTTTGCCGTCCGGGTCATGTCCTGGAGCGTACAGAACAGATCCAGGGAATCGTTTATCAGAACCGGACATCTGGATTCAAATTGCTGGCCCGTCTGAATCAGTCCCATGGGATTGATGGGAAAAAAATCCGAGGTGATATACCGGGCCAGCAACCCGATGAACAGGGTCTGGAGATAACCGGGCGGCACTATGGGGTCTTCGGGAGCATGGACAAATCCGCATACCCGGCGGTATTGCTGTACCCGGATTGGATCCGGTGTCACGTTGGGCAGATACAGCTGCCCTTGGGTCACCCGGCCATGGCCGGGAATTCGGGTTTGTTTGCCCATCGCAGATATCAGCAGTTTAAAAACCATGGCCGGCATCACTGGTAAACGGGTCAGATGAACGGAATGGATCCGTTTTGTTAAAGGAATCAGCTGGGTTTCAGACGTCATGGGTTCAGGTGTCAACATCCATACTTGAAAAAAGGGTTAAGATTCAGTTTGTTAGATACAAATGATCTGATAATGACTTGAACCATGCAAAATAACTTTGTTCCTGTCTGAAGTCAATACCGGAAACACGATGGCGATTCCCGAGGCTGATTTTTCAAAAGTTTCTGGTTTTGTGAAAAAAAACCAATTTGGGTTGACCCTGGGTGAATAAGAGTATACTAGCAAACCGGTAGCAACGGTTTATAATCATCAGACAGGAGATAGAAATGGATATGACAACCGACGGTGGCCAGGGCTCCTCTGCAGGGGCTCACATCATCGAAAAAGCAAAACACGTGAACCTGAATCCCAGCCTGCTGTACGAGGCCGTGATCGATCTGTCGTCGGAAGGTCTGATCACTGCCAACTGTATCAACCTGGCAGCCGGCATCCTTCTCAATGATCTGGGTTTTCCTGCTTATTTTTTTGAAACCATCACCAAGGAATCCTTGAAAAGTATTTTATCTTCCATTGCCAAAGGCATCTATTTCAGTGAAAATAAAGGCGTTCTTCATTCCTGGGTGGCGGATATTGATTTTGATCTGACCCAGGACAGCAACGTGCAGCGGATCCGGATTGCCACCGAAGATACCCGGGATCGCATGGAACGGATTCTGGACAAAATGCTGGCCGGGCACAGAAGAGAATATTATTACAATCCGGAAAAATCATATTATACCTATGTGTACCGGCCGGAAACCGTGATGGATTACCCGGATACCGTGTTTGCACAATCACGTTTTCTGTTCAATCAGAACCGGGATTTCACGGCCATTCCCCGGCTGACCCGGAACCGGTATGAAAAGTTTCTGACACAGGTGGATCAGCATGTCACCCCGTTTGTGGAAGTGTTCAGCCTCTCGGATATCGGTGAAATCCGGTTTATGTTCAATTCCGATTTTGAGCGGCCTCAATTGCCCGTATTGAGAAAACTGTTTGCCGATCACGGACTGACCATTACCCGGGCATACTGGGAGCCGTATTTTACCGAGACCCGGGTGCCCACATCCATCTGCTCCTTGTATGTGGCCGGCGAGCTGTCAAGAAACCAGGAAGCCCCGTTGATCGCTGACCTTCAGGCATTCTTAAGTTTTCGCATCAGCCGGATCACCCAGCTTTACGTGGACGGTGTCCTCAGCTTTAAAGAGATGCTGTTTGCCGGTAATGCCGTGGATTTTGTCCATCTGTTCATTTTCAAGGAGCAAGGCACCCGCACCGACCGGGAGATCATGGAAAGCCTGGCTTCCGTGGATCATCAGGAAGCGTTTTCAGCCCGGATTCACGAGTCCAATAAATTCACCTATGTCTCCAACATGATACTGGATACGGCCATGGATCATCCGGATCTGATCCGGTTTTTGTTTGAATTGTTTGATGCCAGGTTCAATCCGTCCAGTTCCGGGGTGATGACAGAAGAACGTCTGGCCCAGAAAGCCGATGAATTTGATCAGCTGCTGTCCGTGCGGTTCATGGACGATCCGTTGGGGTATGATGTGTTCAAATTTATGTTCAAACTGATATTATGCTGTCTGAAGACCAATTTCTACAAGCCGGAAAAACGCTCGTTTTCCTTCCGCCTCAATAATCAGGTTCTGGATCCCCTGGTGTTCAAACAGTTTGTTTACGGGCTGTTCTTTGTCAATGGCCATTATTCCACAGGCACCCATCTTCGGGCCGATGACATTGCCAGAGGGGGCCTGCGCCTGATCCGGGTCACTCCGGCCAATCATGGCATGGAACTGGACAACGCCGTGCTTCTCAACTATGCCCTGGGTCCCAAGGCCCAGCGCCTCAAACATAAGGATATCTGTGAGAGCGGCTCCAAAGGCGTGGTGGTACCTCATCCCACCTACGCCCATTACAGCATGGATGCGTTGTTTGATTATACCGAAGGCATCATGGATCTGATGCTGGCGGATTCTCAGATTAAAGATTACTACGGCCGGCCGGAGATGGTATTTTTCGGACCGGATGAAGGCACGGCCCCGTTGATGGACGCAGTCGCCTTCAGAGCCAGGGAACGGGGATATGCCTACTGGCGGACCATTACCACGGGCAAGAGCTTCGGCATCCCCCACGACACCTACGGCATGCTCAGGAATCAGGATCTTTTCGGGCTGGTACCCCATGAAAAATCCGGCACGGAACTGCTCATCAACGGCGATTCCGTTGTGACGGCAACGGATATGGATCTGATTTACGAGCAGATCGGTGGACAGGTGGAAACCAGCGGCATGACCACCACTTCAGTGATGGGGGCTTTCAGGACCCTGATCGCCTACAACGATACCCAAGAAGAATCATTGAATCTGATGATGACCGGCGGGCCGGACGGGGATCTGGGCAGCAACGAAATTCAGTGCTATAAAGGAAAGATCTGCCTGCTGGTGGACGGTGGTTCCATTTTGTTTGATCCGGACGGACTGGACAAGGAATCGCTCATGAAAATCGCGTTCATGCGCCATACCCATCCCCGGGCCAATTCCATGGCATACCCGGAAGAAAAACTGGGTCCCAGCGGATTCCGGGTGCCGTTGAAAGGCAAGAACATTACCCTGCCGGACGGCACGTTTGTGGCGGACGGTGCCATGTTCCACCGCAATTTCATCACGGATCCGGCCAACCGGAAATTCATCGAACAGGCCGATATCCAGGCATTCATTCCCTGCGGTGGTTTCAAAGACACCATCAACCAGCGCAATGTGAAAGCATTTACTTCCCTGTTCAAGGAACTGCGGTTCATTGTGGAAGGGGCCAATGTGTTTTTTGATGATTCGGCCCGCCGGTACATTGCCAAGAAAACGGGCATCCTCCAGATCAAGGATTCTTCAGCCAACAAAGGCGGGGTGTTTTCATCGGCCGTGGCGGAAGTGCTGACCGCATTTCTGTTTGAAGACGATTATGAAAAGCGCCTTCTGGAAGATGTCGCCACAAGGTGGGCCCTGATCCGGGATATGCTGACCCTGGTGCGGACCCATGCCAGCAACGAGACGGCCATGCTGCTCAAAATTCATGAGAAAAATCCGGATACCCCGTTGTTTGTGTTGTCGGAACAGACCAGTGAGCAGATTTTTGCATTTCAGAATCAGGTGGCCGATGCCATGGATGCGATTCTGGCGGATGAAGACCTGCTCTGGGAGGTGATGGCCGCTTATATTCCCGGTGTGCTGGTGAAAATTCTGGGCAGAGAAGCCATTCTGGGTATCATGAACGCAGATAAACTGCGGGCTTACCGCAATGCCATTATAACCAAAAAACTGGCTTCCACGGCTTTTTACCGCCACGGCAGTGAGTGGGATGCCTATGTGGCATCCACCCGGAAAGCGTTTGTTCCGGCCATGAAGGCATTGTTTGAACCGGCAGATGAAAAAGTATAGCGTTTAAAAATTCAAGGATACAGGAGAAGTAAAATGACGACAATCATGGACATTATCAGTGGCAGAGATCCCCATGAAACAGAATTTCATCAGGCAGTCACCGAGGTGGTCGGGTCGGTAAAACTGGTGCTGGACAAAAATCCGGAGTACCGTCATGCCCGTATTGTGGAGCGCATGGTGGAACCGGAACGGATCATCCAGTTCCGGGTCCCCTGGGTGGATGACCAGGGCCGGGTCCAGGTGAACCGGGGATTCCGGGTTGAAATGAACTCCGCCATCGGTCCGTATAAAGGCGGCTTAAGGTTTCATCCTTCCGTGAATCTGTCCATTCTCAAATTTCTGGCCTTTGAACAGGTGTTCAAGAATGCCTTGACCACCCTGCCCATGGGCGGGGCCAAAGGCGGGGCGGATTTTGATCCCAAAGGCAAGTCCGACAATGAAGTGATGCGGTTCTGCCAGAGCTTTATGTCGGAACTGTTCCGGCACCTGGGCGCGGACAGGGATGTGCCGGCCGGAGATATCGGGGTCGGGGGCCGGGAGATCGGCTACATGTTCGGTATGTACAAAAAGTTGAAAAACGAGTTCACGGGCATGCTCACGGGCAAAAGCCTGAACTGGGGCGGTAGCCTGATCCGGCCCGAAGCCACGGGATACGGCTCCGTGTATTTTGCCCAGGAAATGCTGACCACCCGGCATCAGACGCTCAAAGACAAGATCTGTCTGGTATCGGGTTCCGGAAACGTGGCCCAGTATACCACGGAAAAAATTATTCAACTGGGCGGCAACGTGGTGACACTGTCGGATTCCACGGGATATATCTATGATGAAAAAGGGATCGATCTCGATAAGCTGGTCTATGTCAAGTATCTCAAAAACTTGAAACGAGGGCGCATCCGGGAATATGCTGAAAAATATCCGGAAGCCGTGTACATGGAATTCGATCCGGCGGCGGATCACAGTCCGTTGTGGAATCACAGGGCGGACTGCGCGTTTCCCTCTGCCACCCAGAACGAAATCAATGAACTCGATGCCCGGAATCTGGTCAACAACGGGGTCCAGGTGGTCTGTGAAGGGGCCAACATGCCCACAACCCTGGAAGGCATTGATATTTTTCTGGACCATAAAATTTTGTTCGCCCCGGGTAAGGCAGCCAATGCCGGCGGTGTGGCGGTTTCCGGCCTGGAAATGGCCCAGAATGCCATGCGCATCAAATGGAACAGCCAGGAAGTGGAAGAACGGCTCAGAAAAATCATGCAGCACATTCACCGGGAATGTCTGGTAGCGTCTGAAGAATACGGCACGCCGGGTAATTATGTGAACGGTGCCAATATCGCCGGATTCGTCAAGGTGGCGGAAGCCATGATGGATCAGGGGGTGGTGTAGTTAAAAATCGGTGAGGTCCGGCTCGATGGCAGCCATTTCATTGGGCCGGACCGGCCGCCATGAAATTGAATAAAACGTCTCGTCCGACAGTTTTCTTTCCGGTTTCAACAGGGCCACCCGCACCGGGTCTCCTAAGTTGATCCACAACACCCTGGCCGGGTCCAGCTGGTATTTCCGGCTGATCTCCCCGGCAAAATAGTGAATATAGTTTTCCAGAGAGGTGTTCATCACGGCCGTTGTCTTGACCGGCTTGAACACCACGGCAACGGGAATCAGGTATTTGACCGGGTCATCTTCGTGCCCCAGCCGGATGATTCTCACCCGGTAACACCCGGGCCACCAGGAAATCGGTTTTTTACCCGTGGCGCTTTTTCCATCCCATTCATAGGTGAAATCATGAAGAATCACGGCGGCCTCCTTGTCTGTTTTTTCAGGTCAGGATGCTGCGGCAGGCTCGGGCCAGGTCTTCCGGATACACCCCTGCGATCCACCGCAGCTGGGCTTCGGAAAAAGTAGGCGGGGCATAAGGCATCCTGGGGATAAAGCTGTAGATCATATGCTGGTCCGGAACAGATGTATCAAACCGTGCGGACAGTTCAATGCCTGTCACCATCTGCGCGCCTAAGGTTTCCAGTAACTGCACCGCTTTTAAAATGGCCCGATCCAGCGCGTCTCTCACCTTGGTATCCGCTGCCAGCACATGGGGAACCCGGGAACGGGTCATGACCTGCAGTTCCCATTCGCTTACCTGGGCCTTGGGAACAAACAAAATGACATGATCATCTTCATGGATGATCAAGGATGATTCTTCCTTAGGGTTTGCGTCCGTGCGGCCGTTGTTTGTCATGGCATCAATATAGGCATCAAAAAAAGGTCTGCCATGAATTTTTTCAAACGCCCAGATAAAGTCGGATACCAGATCTCCGCAGGCAAAGCAGGGCAGGGTTGCACCGGTATTGTCTGTCACCTGTCTGGGAATCAGTGCGTTCTGCTGATGAATCATCTGATGGGACGCATGGAGTCGGTGTCCGGATGCGGCCGACCCGAATCCGAAATTCCATCCCCACAATGCCCCGTTAAACTGCAGCTCTGACCCGCCGCCGTTTTCCAGGGCCATGATGATGGCCTGTCTCAGGGTTTCCAGGTCCGGAACCGACAACATGGCTCGATGTGCCGGCAAAGGCAGGTTCAGCTGCCGGGCCACCCGGCAATAGACCCGCTGGTAGTATAAATGGCGCAACCCCCGGATATCGTTTAGGGTCAGGTCCCGGGCCCGGTATCGAATGGCATCATGGGCCATGTTGGCGGCAAAATGCCCCCAGGGGATATAGGAGTTGCGGCGCAGGTATTCAAACACATGGGTGGGGCCGCGGGTGTATTCCCCGATGATTTCACTGTTTCCCTGGATCCCGGGACGCAGCACCATGGCTGTTTTGTATGCATCCGGCAGATAAGGATTGTTTACCAGCACTTCGAAAAGATCCGGATACCGGATATCGGGTACGGGGGTTTTTTTTGTGTCGGTTTGAAATCCCATGCCCCAAGGCATGTCACTGCCGGGGTCAAACACCAGGGTGCAGGCATGGCCGGCCAGCAGGCACAACTCTTTGGGATCGGTGGATTCCTGTGCCAGGGCAAGCTTTAACGGGTGGGGAAGTGCGGTCAAAAACCCTGTTTTTTCTTTATCGGTCATGGCCGGCTGAAACGATGTCAGGCTGTCAAAAAATGAACACGGGGAAGGGGGGGGGATGCGTATTTTTTCAGGATGCCCGACTTTGGGGTCGGCCCAGGCGGAGTTGATGAATGTGGTGCCTCTGAACGGCAGAGGGTTGGGGATTTCATAGATGATATCTGCGCCCGGCTCTTGAATGTCGGTTCCAGGAAAATTGGCGTGATTCCAGACCGGGGTGCCGTCCGGCAGGTGACCGAGCCGGGAGATGAACTCGTTTTCCCGCAGATTGACCACCTCAAACGCCGGCTGGTGTCTGCCCACCCGGAATCGGCCGTCTGGTGAGACACAGGTGCGCAGAAAAGGGGGGGCCTCGGAAAAACTGGGCGTATCATGGGATGCCATTTTTTTACAAACTCCTCAACTGTTCAACCTACAGGAATGGGTCCAGTCCGGTGTGAAGGGATTTCAATTTTGCCAGATCCGTCGGGTGATCCGTCAGAAAGCTGAAATCCGTGAAGTCGAATCCCGGTGCCACGGTACAGCCGGCCAGTGTGTAGGTCCCGGTGCTGGCGGCGGCCTGCCAGGTGCCTGCCGGAACCACCGTGGTAAAATCCGGGCAGCCTGAACCGATCCGGGTTTCTTTCACCCGGTTTCCGTCAAATTCAATGAGACGTAACGGATCTCCCTGGTAAATATGCCAGATTTCATCATGGATCACCCGGTGAAACCGGCTCACCTGGCCCTGGGGAAGCAGAAAATAGATATGGGTGGCAGCGGCCCGGTCGCCGGATGCGGTTTTAGACCACATCTGCTGGCCGGACCGGTAGATTTCCCGGAAGAACCCGCCTTCCGGGTGGGGGGCCAGATTGAATTGTTTAATCAGATGTTTCATGACCCGGTGATACCCCAAACACAGATATCTGTCAACCGCAAGGCGGAAACTGACGATTACACGCGGTCTTGAATGGCGGCCAAAGCGTCTTTGGCCGCATCCATCAGATCCGGGTGTGTCAGATCGGGCATGATGTGTTCAATCCAGGCCCGGGTGGTCTGGTCGCCCGCCTCTCCGAGTGCATACAGAATATCCCCCTGAACCGAGACGGTTTGATCCTCAAAGGCCTGAACAAGGACCGGGCACAACCGGGCTGCCAGGGGCGGGGCTTCTTCGGCCAGGCTTTCCACCACCACCATGGCGCCCAGCCGTACGGACCATTCCGGGTGCAGCAGCAGGTCCATGAATCCTTTGAAAAGCGTGTCCGCCTGAATCATCTGGCGGCAAATCCAGTCGGCATCCCCTTGTTCCAGGATCTGTCTGAAGGTCGCGGCACTGAGCCGGGAAGGATCCCGCTCAATGGCCTGGGTCAGGATTTCTTTTAAATCCGCATGCCCGGTCCATCTGAAATCCTGATCCAGAATCAGGCAGGGCACGGACATTACCTGATGTTCCCGGGCTGTTTCCGGAAACAGGCTGCCGTCGATAATTTCAAGAAAAACATTTGTTGAATGAATGGCTAAAGGGATCAGAGATCTGACCATATCCGGACAATGGGGACATGGCACGGCGATGAACAGGGTCAGATGACAGGAATGGGAAACCTGTGCCAGCTGCGCCTGGACATTGTCCGGTAATGTCGGGGGATGGGCCTGATAAGACAAAGCTTCCAGAAACGGGGCCAGTTCTTTTTCCAGGGGCAGCGCACTGAAACAAATGTTGTCGGCAATAAAAAAACCAGGGATCCGGCAGGGCCGGTCAGATGGCAATATGCGGACACACGGGGCAATCCGGGTCAGTTCGGATGCAAACGCATCAAATGCCGGCTGCTCCGGGTGAGAGCTATCTGACAGATACAGGGTATGGGGCTGCTGGGCCTGGGATGCGGCCCAGTCCGTTATTTTTCGGATTTCTGACGGGGTCATGACTGAATCTGGTTGCCTCCCTGTTTGACCGCGCGATCCAGGGCATGGATGGCCTGGTGAACCAGCGCAGGCAAGGTCAAATCCTTGTCATCCGGGGCCGTGCCTCCTTTGAAACTGGCCGTACCGATGCTGACGGTCAGTTGAAGCAATCGGGTACCGATCTGCATTTGATGTTCAAAAATATGCAGCCGGATCCGTTCCGCCAGAATCCGGGCCCGGTCCGAATCGGTGTTGGGAAGCACAATGGCAAAATCTTCTGCGGCAAACCGGCACACCACGTCTTCGTCTCTGACCATGGCTTTGATCCTGGCCGCACAGACGGTCAGAATGTCGTCTCCGGTCTTGTGTCCAAAGGTGTCGTTGAATGCTTTGAACGGGTCGATTTTGGCCAGCATGATGGAAAGGGGCAGATGATATCGCCGGGCTTTGGCCATTTCCATGGTCAGGGTCTGATTGAATCCGCTGCGGTTCAACAGCTGGGTCAACTGGTCTCTTCGGGAAATCAGTTCGATGCGGTTCATGGCGTTTTGGACGCGATGGGTCATTTTCGCCTGTTCCAGGGAACGCTGAACCGTATCCGCCAGATCAACGGCCGATGTCTGTTCCAGAATCAGAAATGCCTGGGCCCCCGATGCAATGGCTGCGGCCCCGGCATCCGTGTGGTTGCCGTCCACGGTGAAGATGAGTGGTGCCCGGGTTTTCAGACGGACCAGTTTTTCCAGAAGATGAAGTCCGGACCCGTCTTTTAACCTGTGGTGGATCAAAATAAGATCCGGCCGGACATCCGCCGCCACGGCCATGGCCTGATCCGTGGATTCCGCCTGAAACAGGTCGGCTTTGATCCGATGGTTCAGATGGTGGTGAACAATCATGTATTCATCGGAAAAAGGGGTGGCAAAAAGAATCCGGCCGGGCCGGATCTGGCCGTTCCGATCCGTGAAAAGGTCGGGTTGCGCGGTTTCCCGGTTCCGGAATCGCCGCAGGTTCTGGATGGTCCGGGACATCTGTTTCCCGGCGGTTCGAATCTGGGTGACGCTCGGGTGCAGCCGCTGGGGAAGATCCGGGGCCTGGCGCAGAGAAAAGGTGGCCGCCTGGATCCGGGAGACAAAGGGGTGGACCTGATTGATGAATGTGGACAACGATACCAGCAGCTCTTTTTTGGCGCTGATCTGGGACAACATCGCCTGGTGCTGTTCCATGAACCGGTCATAGACTTTTTCCAGTTCCTGGATACTTTGTTCCATGGCAATGCGATGCCGGAAAAAGGCGGAAAAAAACAACAGCTTGGCCCGGATCAGGGTGGAATCTAAAGGTCGGGTCACATGGTCGATGAGCAAAGGAGGGACCTGGTCGTACAGGTCCAGTCGTTCATGATCATCCGTGATCAAAAGGACAGGCGGCATCCTTGTCTGGGGCAGTCCGGCCAGACCGGCGGTCACGGACGGCGCATCCAGATCCGGCAGGGACGGATCCATGACAATGAATGCCAGGGACCGGGCACCGATATGGGCCAGGGCATCTTCTGTGGTTTCCGCCTGGATGAAAAACAGTTCCGGCAGGTCATCCAGGACGTCATGGACAACCTGGGCCGTGTCTGGGGATGCAAGGATCAATACATGGTGGGTTGTGGCGGTCATGGGCATTCCTTTGCTGGGGTCAAGGTGAAATCGGGTCAAGCGCGTTTACGCTTTTATCCGAAACCGGGTTTCCAATTTCCTTGAAATCATGTAAATAACATAAAAACCAGACACCAAACAGATCATTCAGGCGGCAGACCATGGCTTTTTTTTCAGACCTTCACATTCATTCAAAGTATTCCCGGGCCACGGCCCGGAACCTGGATTTGGAAAACATCTACCACGCGGCCCAGGTGAAAGGCATTACCGTTGTGGGAACCGGGGATTTTACCCACCCGGCCTGGGTAAAAGAGATCGAATCCAGTCTGGAACCGGCGGAGCCCGGTCTGTTTGTATTGAAAAAACCGCTGGCGGACAAAATCGATGCCCAATTGCCGGGTTCCTGCCGGAATCCCGTGCGTTTCATGCTCCAGGTGGAGATTTCCAATATCTATAAAAAAGCCGGCCGGGTCCGCAAAAATCATAATATCATCTATTTTCCGGATTTGGCCAGTGTAAAAAAATTTAATGCCCGGCTGGATGCCATCGGCAATATCTCTTCGGACGGCCGTCCCATTCTGGGACTGGATGCCAGAGATCTGCTGGAAATCATGCTGGAAGTCAATGACCAGGGATTTCTGGTACCGGCCCATATCTGGACCCCGTGGTTTTCCATGTTTGGTTCCAAATCCGGATTTGATCACATTGACGAGTGTTTCGAAGATCTGGCCCCCCATATTTTTGCCGTGGAAACCGGTTTGTCTTCGGATCCGCCCATGAACTGGCGGGTGGCGGATCTGGACCATGTCCGGCTCATGTCCAATTCCGATGCCCATTCGCCCGGGTATCTGGGCCGCAATGCCAGTGTGTTCAACACAAAGCTGGATTATTTTGCCATGAAAAAATCCCTGGAAACCCTGGATCTGGAAGGATATCAAGGGACCCTGGATATGTATCCGGACCAGGGGAAATACCATTTTGACGGTCACCGGAAATGCCGTGTG
Organism: Desulfotignum phosphitoxidans DSM 13687; assembly: GCF_000350545.1. Classification (GTDB taxonomy): domain Bacteria; phylum Desulfobacterota; class Desulfobacteria; order Desulfobacterales; family Desulfobacteraceae; genus Desulfotignum; species Desulfotignum phosphitoxidans. Next base: position 8,084 of record NZ_APJX01000001.1, on the reverse strand, counting down.
TGTCTGGATCCGGATGAGACCGCCCGGGTGGACGGCATCTGTCCGGTTTGCGGCCGCCCGCTGACCCTGGGGGTGCTTCACCGGGTCCGGGAACTGGCAGAACGGCCTGTGGGGTTTGTCCCGGAAAACCGGCATGGATATACCAGTATCATCCCGCTGGCAGACATGCTGTCCGATATTTTTCAGGTGGGGCCCAAAACCAAGAAAGTCACCCGATATTTTGACAAGGCCATCCAGGCCCTGGGACCGGAACTGGACATCCTGACCCAATATTCCTATGACCGGATCCAAACGGCCGGAGTGCCGCTGCTGGCCGAAGCCGTGAAGCGGATGCGGACGGGGCGGATTCACGTGTCTCCGGGACATGACGGAGAATACGGCAAGGTCCAGGTGTTTACACCGGATGAACTGGCACGGTTCAAAGGGGATCGGCCGTTGAAAATGACCCTGGGGGGTACCCCCATTGAAAAGGCCGGGATCCCTGAACAAGCCGTTGCTCCGCAGGGCAGTCCGGCTGAGTCGACATTGCCAGAACAAAGTCGCGCGACAGCGGTTTCATCATCCAGGCCGGTACTGTCTTCACCCAACGTCGCACAAGATCCGGAACCGGGAATTCTGACGGGATTGAATGAATCCCAGCACCGGGCCGTGACATCTGCGGCATCCGCCATTTTGATCACTGCCGGCCCGGGCACGGGAAAGACCCGGACCCTCACGGCCCGGATCGCGTATCTGCTCACGGAAAACCAGGTATCACCCGACCGGATCCTGGCATTGACGTTTACCAACAAAGCGGCAAAAGAGATCCAGGAACGGATTCAAACCGTGGGGCCCCAAGGCGGATCCTGTGTGACGGCGGCCACATTCCACGGGTTCTGTCTGTCCATGCTCATGGCCCATGATGATCTCACGGACCGGCTTTTGGAAGAAGATACCCGAAAAGAACTGTTGAAAGCCGCCCTGGTACAGGTCACGAAGAAAACAACCGGGCAGTCCCGGCTGGCCGATGACATGGATTTGCAGATCAGTTTGTGCAAACAGCGGCTGCTGGGGCCTGAGGATGATCTGTCTGACGCCGGGCCGGACCCGGTATTGCTCAAACAGGTGTATGCGGCGTATCAGCAGAAAATGCAGGATCACGGGGGCATGGATTTCGAAGATCTCATTGTTCGGTTTTATCAGCTGCTTATCCGGTCTGAACCGGTCCGCACCCTGGTTCAGGAACGGTTCGCCCATATTTTTGTGGATGAATACCAGGATTTGAACTTTGGGCAGTATGAACTGGTCAAACTGCTGGCACAGCACAGCCGTGTGTTTGTCATCGGTGATCCGGATCAGTCCATTTACGGCTTCAGGGGATCGGACCATCGGTTTTTCCATCGGTTTGCCAGCGACTATCCCGGGTGTGAACAGATTGTCCTCACCCGGAACTACCGGTCCACCCAGACGATTTTAGACGCATCCTTTCAACTGATGTCAAAATCCCGGCCTGATCCGGGTACCCAGAAAATTTATTCCCAGGTGAACGGGTCCCGGAAACTGATCATCAAGGAGACGGCCACAGAAACCGCTGAAGCCGTGGCTGTGGGGAAAATGATTGAAAACATGATGGGCGGGATGTCTCTGGATGCCATCAACGCCCGGAAAAATGAAGACGGTGAAGATACGTCGTATGGATTTTCCGATTTTGCCGTGCTGTACCGCACCCGGCGCCAGGGCGATGTCTTTGCCAACGTATTTCAAAAACATGGGATTCCGTTTCAGTCTGCCGACCGTAAAGCCGGTTTTGACCGCCCACAGATCCAGCTGCTGCTGAGCTTTTTCCGGCTGATGACCCGGCGGGCAAGCGCCCGGGATGTCCAGGGCCTGTCCACGCATTTCCAGTCCCAGGTCCCCTCGGAAACCAGACAGATCCGGCCGGAAAGAATTCTGGGACCGGTGTGGGATCCGGTCCGGGACAAACCCGGTCATGAACAGCTGGCCGTGATGGCCCGGTTTCTGAAAATAGAAAAAACCATCTCCAGGGATCCGCTGGCCGCCGCAGCCTATGACCGGATCCAGGCACTGGCCCGGGTTTATGATGATCCGGATGAATTCATGAACCGGCTGGCCCTGGACCAGGATTCAGACCTGCTGGCCAACGGGGTGGAAAAAGTGTCTCTTCTGACCATGCATGCAGCCAAGGGACTGGAGTTTCCCGTGGTGTTCGTGGCCGGGTGTGAACAGGGCGTGATTCCGTTTGCCCGGACCGGGGGGGCCTGTGACAATCCGGCGGAAGAACGCCGGCTGTTCTATGTGGCCATGACCCGGGCCAAAGACCTGCTCTGCCTGACCCATGCCCGGAAAAGACAGATGTTCGGAGTTCGCCGGAAAATGCAGCCCTCGATTTTTCTCACAGACATTGAGGCCCGTTTGACCCGTCAGGAAACTTTGGGCCGGGCCGTGCCGGACAAAAAACAACCGGTTCAGCTGGAGCTGTTCTGATGACCCGGCTCATATTTTTTTTCTGGGCCGCCCTCTGGCTGATGCTTCCCGGACCCGTACACAGTGATATCTATCGATATGTGGACAAGGACGGGGTCGTGCATTTTACCAACACCCCGACTTCACCGGAATATGTGCTTTACATGCGGGAACATAAAAAAAATGATCTCCGTTTGACAGATCCGGACCGCTATGATGATCTGATCCGCCATGCCGCAGACCAGCACGGGGTGCCTTTTTCCCTGATCAAAGCCGTGATCCGGGTGGAATCCGCATTCAAACCAACGGCCGTCTCCCCCAAAGGGGCCAAAGGACTGATGCAGATCATGCCGGTAAATTTTTCGTCTCTGTCTGTGACGGATCCCTTTGATCCGTCCCAGAATATCATGGCCGGCACCCGGTATTTAAAACAGATGCTGGCGCGGTATCAGCAGCAGATTCCCCTGGCCCTGGCCGCTTACAATGCCGGACCCGATGCCGTGGACAGATACAGGCAGATCCCCCCGTTCAAAGAGACCCGGGAATATGTGCGCAAGGTGATGGCGTTGTACAACCGGTATAACCAGGCATAAACAACGATTGTCAGCAACCGATCCGGATCGATTTGATGAATTCCACCAGCCGGTCTTTCATGTCGGGCCGTTCCAGGGCAAAGGCCAGGTTGGCCATCTGAAACCCCACCTTGTCCCCGCAGTCAAACCGGTTTCCATGAAATTTATATCCGAAAATGGGCTGTTCCTGGAGCAGGGTTTTCATGGCATCCGTGAGCTGAATCTCGTCTCCGGCCCCTTTGTTTTTTTTCCCCAGCAGCTCAAAAATTTTGGGCATCAGAATATACCGGCCGATAATGGCCAGATTGGACGGGGCCTGATCCGGTGCCGGTTTTTCCACCATGTCATTGACCCGGAAAATATCTTGTTCCACCTCCGTGGCATCCAGTATCCCGTATTTGTCCGTCTGGTCCCGGGGCACTTCCATGATCGCTGCCATGGAGGCCCTCAACCGGTCGAATTTTTTGATCATTTCCGACAGCACGGGTTTGTCCGTCTGGATCAGGTCATCGGCCAGCAGCACGGCAAAGGGCTCATCCCCCACAATATCCCTGGCACACCAGATGGCATGTCCCAGCCCTAAGGGCTCGTGCTGACGGGTGTATATGATGGTGCCCGTCGGCGGCACCAGTTCCCGGATCTGCTTGAGCAGGTCTGTTTTTTTCTTTTGTTCCAGAGCGATTTCGATTTCAAATGAACGGTCAAAATGATCTTCCAGGGCTTTCTTCCCCCGGCCCGTCACAAAGATAATCTGTTCGATGCCTGCCTGGAACGCTTCTTCCACGGCATACTGGATCAAGGGTTTGTCCACCACGGGAAGCATTTCTTTGGCCATGGCCTTGGTGGCCGGTATGAACCGGGTGCCCAGTCCCGCTACCGGGAAAACCGCTTTTTTTATTTTCATGGTGACGACTCCTTCATGTGTCTGCTGATTGTGATCAATGTGCGCCGGTCTGCTGTTTTGTCATAATTGGGTTTTGGGGCCGTGTCAAATTTATTTTTTGATTTTTTCTTTGATTCATGGGACAGATCCCACGGGTCTGGGAGGGTATCCGCTTGACATTATTATGGTTTTTTTTTAGTATCCAGTGCTTTGCGCATATTGTGACCCTTCAATCAAAAGGATGAAATAGATGAATAATCAGAAAACTTCGGAAATCCCTCCCCAGCAGATGAGTCTCAACACCCGGTTTAAATTCCGATGTCATAAAGGTGTCAAATGTTTTACCGACTGCTGCCGGGGCATCGATATCATGCTCACCCCCTATGATATTCTGACCATGCGCCGGAAACTGGATTTGACTTCCGAGGAATTTTTAGCCGTATTTACCGAACCCCGGATTCTGGAAAAAGCGGACATGCCCGTGGTGACCCTCAAACTGCTGGATGACGAGCGCAACTCCTGTCCGTTTGTGGAAGACAAAGACGGGTGCGTGATTTATGAGGATCGTCCCACCACCTGCCGGTACTATCCCATCGGGGTGGGGGCTTTAAGTTATTCCGGGGAACAGGGGGATAAGGATGAGTTCTTTTTTACGGTCAAAGAAGCCCATTGTCTGGGATTTGAAGAGGACAAGGAGTGGACTGTGGCCGAGTGGCGCCAGGACCAGGGCATTGATTTGCGGGACGCGGTGAACGAAGGGTGGATGGATCTCATGGTCCGGAAAAAATCGCTGCCTGCCAGCATGAAACTGTCTGAAGAAAGCAAAAAAATATTTTTCATGGTCTGTTACAATATCGATAAATTCAGGGATTTTGTATTTAATTCATCATTTTTGAAACGGTATGACATCCCTGAAGACCGGGTGGCTGACATCCGGGAAGATGATGTAAAATTGCTGCAGTTCGGTTTTGAATGGCTCAAAGCCACGTTGTTTTATGCAGGCCAGGAAAATTTTCAGGCAAAGAAAAGCTGAATTTTTTTGCCGGGGCATCAGACCCCCCGGCACTCGTCGCTGACGTCAACTGTGAGCGGGGATGAAATCCTGGGCCTGGTCCCTTCCATGAACACGAAGGTCTGAAATCAGCTTTGGCATCCCCCAGGACAGGATTGCACAAAGATAGAGAGTCGATCCAAAACAATTCATTATCATTTAGGAGATTTGGCAGCATTGCCAAAACTCCTAAATGCCGATTTGCCCCTGGCATATAGTGTTACAAACCAGCGGATCTGCCACTTCAATAAACTGAGAATATGCCTCTTCCCCGGGCCCACCACAGCATCGACACGGAGGTGGAAACAATTTCCCTCATCTGCCGGTCCCAGCTGCACTGGGAATCATAGTCTATCACAATCCTTGACCCGACCACAGGACAGAACCTGGTGTATCACACCACCCGGGTATGCACCATCCTGTGGTTTGCCTGGGTCCGGAAAAGGAGTGTTGCAACAAACTTAAGGACGGAAAATTTATAATTGTGTTCTTGCAGACTTCATGATATCGAAACGATGGTTGAGGTTTTATGGAGTTAAGACTAGTTGCAAAATTCGAAACAGTTAGCCATGCCAAATAGTGAGTACTGGAAAATCAAATCATGGGTCCAAAATTTTATCTTCAAACCCCAAAATTATACCATGAACTGAACCGCTTCGCGGAAGTTGCACTCCCCAACAGCTAAAATTCAATCAACATTTTCCATTTTATCCAAATAGATTTACAATAACTCCTGCGGCATTCTGCCGAGTTTATTAATTTCTATCAAGGAGGTTTCAAAATGGCTAAAAGTCTTAGAACTCAATTTATGAATCATATGATTCTTCATCGTTTTTCACATTACACCATAAAAAATTATATGTCTGCTGTTGAAAAACTTGCAAAATATCATAACAAATCTCCAGACAAACTTACTAATGGGGATATTCAAAATTACTTGCTCTATCTCATTGGAGAGCGCAAATTAACAGGGGGTACCTGCAATGTTCATATGTCTGGAATTTTATGTTTTTATAAAAATATTCTTCAATGGGATGAGACTGATTTTAAACTCCCCCCATCTCCAAGAATCAAAAAACTTCCCAATATATTAAGTGTAGAAGAAGTAAAAAGACTGTTTGAATGTGCGGCTAATCTCAAACACAGAGTTTTGCTCAAAACTGTATACAGCGCCGGTCTCAGGATTAGCGAAGCTGTTAAACTAAAGCCCATACATATTGAAAGCGATCCTTCAAGAATGATGATCAGAATAGAACAGGGCAAAGGCAAAAAAGATCGTTATACTGTTTTATCAAAGTATCTGCTTGATGAACTCAGGCTATATTGGCAAGAATATAAACCCGGCAAATGGATTTTTCCAGGTCAAAATAAGGAAAACCATATCGGTTTTTCAGGTGCCAGAGAAGCTTTTCTTATTGCAAAAAAAAGCCGGTATAGAACGAGGCCGAGGGATGCATACCCTTCGGCATAGCTTTGCAACACATCTTCTTTCACAGGGAACAGATCTTTTTACCCTCAAACAACTTCTTGGGCATTCCTCCATAAAAACCACTATCATTTATCTTCATTTGGTAAAGCAAAGGATCACAGAATTTAAAAGCCCTCTTGATGCCATGTATGAGGATCAGGAGGGGCAAAAATGAAAAAATCATTTGAAGTTGCAGATGTTTTTCGTCTTTATGGCAAGGATTATCAAAAACAAAATATCCTTTCTTATCAAAAGCTTAAAGTTATGAATCATATCTCTGTTTGTCGAACAGCACAGTTAGGCGGACATTTCGAACAATGTGACCAGTGCGGCTTTGAACGAATATCCTATAATTCTTGTAGAGACAGGCATTGCCCAAAATGCCAGACTATGGTCAAGGAAAAATGGCTCAATGAACGGAAGGCAGATCTGCTGCCCTGCAATTATTTTCATATGGTCTTCACCGTTCCTCATGAACTGAACGCCATTATATTGATCAATCCCAAAATCATGCTGAACAACCTGTTTGCGGCTGTGAGCCAAACATTGCAAACATTTGCCCGTGATCCGCAATGGAAAATCCATGGTCAACTCGGGTTCATCTGCGTCCTTCATACCCTGAAAGTCGGCTAAAGCGTACACTATTCGGTAACCACTCCCAAGTACTTCAAGAACAGTCTGTCTCTGGCCACTGATTCGGTGGACCATCGATAGCTGCCCATGGCAGTCTGTACCTTTGTGGTTTCAATGCAATCGAACCAATCCAGGATTTGAGCGAGAGAGCGTTGTGCAAGCCAGTTTCCCAATTTTTTTTCGAGCTTGATAAGTGATTTGGTTTTTCCGGATTCATTTTTCCCGAACTTGGCCTGTACTTCCTTTATTTTTTTCATCAGGAAACAATGATAGCCCAGCGAGATAAATTGTGTGAATTGTCTTCCGCGCAGATTGTCCGGGTACCATGTGCGCGGTCGCGCACCGTCGAGTCTCCCTTTTTGCACGGCAAAGAGTTCTTCAATTTTTTCTCGCAACCGATAGTTTTCAAGTGCTGTAAATGTGTCCATAGTCTGATTGCTGACCAGAGCGAAATAACCGAAGTACCTCTTTGCTTCGGTAATGGCTTTATCATTGAAGCCCACCTTAAGCTGCCCCCCACGCCCCTTTTTGGAACAGGTCAGGTACTTGTCTATTTTCTTTTGCGCAGATGGCGTGAACTCGGTTTCTCCTCCTTGTATTTGCGCCTTCAGTTCAAGCAGATCCTTACGGAAGGCGAGTTCTTTCTTGGCTTCGTTGTCCGGAGAATAGTAAACATGCACATACAGGCGGCGCGAGAACGTTTCTTTCTCACCTGCAACTTTCCTGTTGCGTGATCGCTGGCGTGTCCGGCTAAACTGGTGCATTCTGAGCGAAGTTGCTCCGCAGATTGACGGGTCGAAAGGACAAGTGCTGGCCATACCCGCTATTGTTGCACGGAGCGTATCAATTGTCTCGCGGACCCATATAATATTCGGATCAACCAGCGTCAGAAATTTCACATTGCGCAAAGCGAATTCCATCATGTTTTTCTGGCTGTAGTAGCCGTTATCGGTGACGATCAGAGGTTTTTCCAGATTGAGACACTTGAGTTGTGTCAAAGTGTTTTCAATGGAG